>CAZQHE010000043.1:0-29056 GCA_964593155.1 uncultured bacterium | reverse complement strand
GTGGGTCGCGCCCACAGCAGGTGATCGGCCTCGTCGATGCGGTCGTCGATCAGGACGACGATCTCGGTCCCCAGTTCGTCGAGGTCGGTGAAGCGGGCCGGATGCAGCGCCGCGAGCCGCTCGGCCAGGACGGCGTCGTGGATGCCGTGCCGCACCCACGACGCGAAATCGTTGTTGAACTCGCGCTCCTCGAAGCGCGGTTGCAACAGACCACCCCAGAAGTGGTGGTAGATGCTGCCCGCCTCCACCGTCCGCAGGATCTCGCGGAACTCCTGCAGCGATCGGGCCTTCCGTCCCGTGGCCAGCGCCACCAGGGCGCAGTCCTTCACGCGGAAGACCGAAGGATGGCCTTCGTTCGGAGTGGTGTCGGCGTCGGCGCTCATGTCTCGCCTTCCTGATCGAGATCGATCCGGACGTGGCCTCCGGCCTCGAGCTGGTACTCCTGTGGTCCGAGCGCGATCGAGATCGGGGGCTCGTGGCTGCGCAGCGCCCGGACCTCGAGAACCGTGGGCGTGATGTCGACCTCCAGGGCGTGGCCACGGTACTGGATGTGCTGGTGCAGGCGGGCCAGTTCCGAGGGCAGACGCGGGTTGAAATGCAGGACCTCGTCGCGGGGTTCGATGCCGCTGTACCCCCGGGTGAGGATGTCGACGGATCCGGCCATCGATCCCAGGTGGATGCCCTCGGGCGTCGTGCCACCCTGGATGTCGTCGATGTCGCTGCGCAGGGCATCGCAGAACAGGTCCCACGAGCGCGCACGGTCCGAACGCGCCAGGACCCACGAGTGCACCACCCGACTCAGCGTCGACCCGTGCGAGGTTCGGTGCAGGTAGTACTCGATGTTCCGCGGGATCTCCGCGGGATCGAAGTCGTAGCCCAGGCGCTCGAAGATCGACACCAGCTCCTCGGACGAGAACAGGTAGAACAGCATGAGGACGTCGGCCTGTTTCGAGGCCTTGTAGCGATTGGGCGTGTCGTCCTCGGATTCGAGGATCCGGTCGAGACGCTGGATGTCACCGTAGCGCTCGCGGTAGCGCTCCCAGTCGAACTCCTCGAGCCCCTCGTAGCCCTCGAACTGGCTCAGGATGCCGTCCTCGTGGAACACCACCCGCATGCGCCGGGTGATCCGTCTCCATTCCTCGAATTCGGCTTCGTCGAGCTGCAGCGATTCGCAGAGTTCGCGCTGGCGGACCTCCGACTGGGCCTCGAAGGCATCGAGGGCGCGGGCGAGGACCCAGGCGGCCATGACGTTGGTGTACGTGTTGTTGTCGAGGCCCGGCTCGGGGGCACCGGGATAGGCGTCGTGGTACTCGTCGGGGCCCATGACTCCCAGGATCTCGTAGCGCTCGCGCTCGGGATTCCACGTGGCGATGCTCGCCCAGAATCGGGCGATCTCGAGCAGTATCTCGACCCCGTAGGTGCACATGAACTCGTGGTCACCGCTTACCTGGGCGTGTTGCCACACGTTGTAGGCGATGGCGGCGTTCACGTGGTACTGCAGGTGGGAGTGGTCGGGGATCCAGCGCCCCGATCGCGGATTCAGGTGGACGCGCTGACTCTCCTCGCGGCCGTTGCTCCCGCTCTGCCAGGGATACAGCGCTCCCCGGTAGCCGGCGTGCGCCGCGGCCGCTCGCGCCTCCTGCAGACGCCGGTAGCGGTACATGAGCAGCGACCGCGTGATCTCGGGCAGACGAAGGTTCAACAGCGGGAACACGAAGAGCTCGTCCCAGAACACGTGGCCGCGGTAGGCCTCCCCGTGCCACCCACGCGAGGGAACGCCCGCGTCGAGATCCTTGGTGTGCGGTGACACCGTCTGCAGCAGGTGGAACAGGTAGAGATGCACGATGCGATCGGTGTCCTCGGCACTCTCGTCCGGATGCTCGATCTCGACGTCGAAGCGGCGCCACAGCTGCTCCCAGGCGCGCGTGTGGGTGTTCAGCAGGTCCTCGAAGGAACCGGTGCGCTCGAGGATGCGATCGGCCTGCCGACCACACTCGGTGCTCGCGTGATCCCGCGAGGTGGTCAGCACCACGATCTTCTCCACCCGCACGCCGGTGTCGGGACGGGCCTCCGATCCCACGTCGATGCCGACGAGACCGTCCTCGTCCACGCCTCGTCGACGCGAGGCGGGAATGCCGTCGCTGGCCAGCACGCGGGTCCGTGCCGTCTGCACGACGAACAGCCGCGACTGCCGCGTGACCACCCGGGCGCGGACCGTCGACTCGTCCAGTTCGTCGGTCTCGAGCACCTCGAGGTGCCGGCCGTCGAGCTGGCGGTAGCGGGCGACCCCCGAATTGACGACGCCGGCGTCGAGGGCCGAGCGGATCTCGACGTCGCCGCTCCAGTTGCGGGGAACGACCGTGGTCTCGATCGCCGCGAGGTGCGGGTGCGCCATGTGCACCAGGCGGCGCTGGTGCAGTTCGGTCTCGCGACCCTCTGCGTCGCGGAAACGGGTGTACCGCTCGAGGACGCCACCGCGGAGATCGAGCGTCACCTCGTGGTCGAGGATCTCCATGTCCTCGGGCGCGAGCCAGTCCCCCTGGGCCAAACGGAAGCGCAGACACGTCCAGTTCGGGAAGTTCACCAGGTCCTCGTTCTCGACCTCGCGTCCCGCGATCTCGGTCACCAGACGGTCGTAGCCGCCCGCGATGTACGTGCCCGGGTAGTGCACGTCGTTGGCCGTGCTCTCGGCCAGGGCGCCGCGGGTGGCGAAGTAGCCGTTGCCGAGGGTGGTGAGCGCCTCGCGCAGGCCCTCTTCCTCGGGTGCGAAACCGCGGTACCGCAGGGTCCAGGCCTCGGTCATGACCCGGCCGCCTCCCGCCACGCCGCCAGACCCTCGAGGAAGCGGCGTACCTCGTCGACGTCGCGCAGTCGGTAGTGAGCTTTCGTCCGGCGTGGCTCGGCACTCACCAGCACCCCGACGCCGTGGTCGCGGAGCACGGCGAAGGCGTCCTCGTCGGTCGTGTCGTCTCCGACGTAGAGTGTCGGTGCCTCCTCGACGTCGACGCCCAGTTCGGCGGCCAACCAGTGCAGGGCGCGGCCCTTGTCCCAGTCGAGCGCGGGACGCAGCTCCAGGATCTCCTTGCCCCCGGTGCGACGGAGGCGGTCGGGCCGACGCGCGTGGACGCGGTCGACGGCATCGCGCACCGTGTCGACCTGCGCGCGTGCGACGTTGCGGAAGTGCACGGCCACCGCGAAGTGCTTGCGTTCGATCCGGGCGCCTTCGATCGGCTCGAGACCGCGAGCCAACTCGTGTTCGGCGTGGTCGAGATCCTCGAGGAACTCGCGCCCGTGTTCGGAGTGCACGCGCGGTCCGTCGATCTCGAAGCCGTGGCTGCCGGCGTAGTGGATGGACTCGATGCCCACGAGCCGCCGCACGTCGGGCAGGTCGCGGCCACTGACGACGGCGACGACGCACCTGGCCGCGAGTCGTTCGAGCACGGCACGCATGGCGTCGTCGAGCGTGGCGTCCTCGGGACGGGCGACGATGGGCGTGAGGGTACCGTCGTAGTCGAGGAAGATCCCCGGCTCGCCGCCGTCGCCCAGCTTTGCGAGCACGTCGTCGAAGGCCTCGAGCGCCGACGGTACCGGTGCGGCCTCGCCGTCTCCCACCCGCACCGCGTGCAGACCGGTGACCACCCGATCGGCTCCGGCGTCACGGAGAGCGGTGGCGCGGTGCTCGCGGTCGACACCGACCACCAGACCGAACCCGCCGGCCGCGCCCGCCTGCACTCCGACGATGGCATCCTCGAAGACCACGCAGTCGACGGGATCCTCCCCGAGCGCCGCCGCCGCCGCCTGGTACACGTCGGGCTCGGGTTTGCCCGCCAGTCCCCGGACCTCGGCGTCGACGCCGTCGACCTTCACGTCGAAGGCATCGTCCAGTCCCGCCGCCGCGAGCACCGAGTCGGCATTCTTGCTCGAGGTCATCACGGCCACGCCCACGCCGGCGTGACGGAGAGCGTCGACCAGGGCCACGGCTCCGGGCAGCACCTCGACGCCGTCGCGCTGCAGGGTCTCGCGGAAGATCCGGTTCTTGCGATTGCCGACGCCGCAGACCGTGGCACGGTCGGGCGGATCGTCGGGCTCACCGCGGGGAAGGTCGATCCCGCGCGCGCGGAGGAAGGTCTGAACTCCGTCGTAGCGCGGACGACCGTCGACGTACCGGCGGTACTCGCCGTCGGCGTCGAAGGGTGAATGGTCCTCGCCGGGACGACCCTCGCGCTGGTCGAGGAACTCGTCGAAGGCCTGCTTCCAGGCGGCCGCGTGGGCGGCAGCCGTCCGCGTGAGGACTCCGTCGAGGTCGAAGACCACCGCCCGCCAACGTCGGGGCGACAGCTCCAGGGGCTCGTCGTGGACGTCGTCGGGGTCCGGGGACATCACCCAGGCGTGGTCCGGGCCCTCGATCTCGGCGTGCGTCATCACACTCCCTCCGCGTACGCGGTCAGAGTGCGCGTCGGGAGCGGTTCCCTGGATCCGGTGCCTGCTCATTCGACCATGGGGATCCACCCCACGGCCCACGTCAGCTCTCGGCCTTCCGGGCGCGGCCGAGCCGGGCGAGGAATTCCTGTTCGTCCACGGTCTCCACTCCCTGCTCCTCGGCCTCGCGCGTCTTGGTTCCCCCGGGGTCGGCGCCCACCACCAGGAAATCGGTCTCGCTCGAAACGCTCGAGCGCGCCCGGCCGCCCTGCATGCGCACGGCCTCCTTGGCTTCGTCGCGGGTCATGCTGTCGAGCGAACCGGTGATGACCACGGTGCGGCCCTCGAGCCGATGTCCGCGCGGCATCGACTCCGGAACCACACCGTGTCGGTCGAGATCCTCGAGGAACCGGCGGTTGCCCTCGTCGTCGAACCACTCCTCGATCGAGGCGGCCACGACCGCGCCCATACCCTCGATCTCCATCAGGTCGTCGCGGTCGGCGCCGCGCAGGGCGTCGAGCGATCCGAAGGCCCGCGCCAGCTCGTCGGCCACGGCCCTGCCCACGTGCGGGATCCCGAGCGCGTGGACCAGCCGCGGCAGGGTGACGTCGTCCTTCGCCGCCGCGATCGCCTCCACCAGGTTCTCCGCGCTCCTGCGTCCGTGGCGTTCGAGTCCGGCCACGTCGTCGACCTCGAGGGCGAACAGGTCGGCCGGGCTCGACACCAGATCGGCCTCGACCAGTTGTTCCACCAGACGCTCGCCGAGGCCGTCGATGTCCAGGGCCTCCTTGCTGCCGAAATGCTGGATCGTGGCCCGCAGCTGCGCCGGGCACGACACGTTCGGGCAGCGTGTCACCGCCTCGCCCTCGGGACGCACCACCTCGTGGCCGCAGGCCGGGCAGGTGCGCGGCAGGTGATAGCGCTCCTCCTGCCCGTTCCGTTTGCTCTTCACGACCTCCAGCACGTGCGGGATGACGTCGCCGGCCCGTTCCACCAGGACGTGGTCGCCGATGCGGATGTCCTTCTCGTCGATCTGGTCCTGGTTGTGCAGGCTCACACTGGTGACCTCGACGCCGCCGATGTGCACGGGGGCGAGCTTCGCCACCGGGGTCAGGGCGCCGGTGCGGCCGACCTGGGCCTCGATGTCCTCGATCCTGGTCACGCGACGCCGCGACGGGAACTTCCACGCGATCGCCCAGCGGGGGTTCGCCGCGCGGGTGCCGAGTTCCTCGTGTTGCGACAGGTCGTCCACCTTGAACACGCAGCCGTCGATCTCGTAGTCGAGGTCCTCGCGTTCGGTGCGCAGCGAGCCGTACCACTCGATCGCGTCGTCGGGATCCTCGAAGCGACGGGCCCGGTCGTCGGTGCGCAGACCGAGGTCGCGCATCAGCTCGAGACACTCCCAGTGCGTCGACGGTCCTCGCCGCGAGGACTGCATGATCTCGTAGAAGACGATCTTCAGGGGTCGTTCGGCGGTGACGTCGGAGTCGAGCTGGCGCAGGCTGCCCGCGGCGGCGTTGCGCGGGTTGGCGAAGGTCTTGCGACCGGCCCGCTCCTGCGCGCGGTTGAAGTCGTCGAAGTCCTGCTTGTCCATGTACACCTCGCCGCGAACCACCAGATGACTCGGCATGCGGACCCCTTCGGACTGCAGGCGCAGCAGCACCTGGCCGATGGTGCGGACGTTGGCGGTGACGTCCTCCCCCGTGAACCCGTCGCCACGCGTGGCCGCGCGCACGAGACGACCGTCGTCGTAGACCAGCTCGACGCTCAGGCCGTCGTACTTGGGCTCGGCCACCAGTGGGAGCTCGCGCGCGTCGAGTTCCCGTTTGCAGGTCTCGACGAAGTGACGGAAGCCGTCCTCGTCGTCGATCGCGCGCAGACTCATCATGGGAGCCGCGTGGTCGACGGTGCCCAGCTCCTCGCGCGGCGGTGCGCCCACGCGCTGGGTGGGGCTGTCGTCGGTCACCAGATCGGGGTGGGCGTCCTCGATCGCCTCGAGTTCGGCCATCAGCTCGTCGTACTCGGCGTCGGAGATCTCCGGGTCGTCCAGCACGTAGTAGCGATGGTCGTGGTGACTGATCTCTTCGCGCAGCTCGTCGGCCCGCGACCGGGCTTCGGACCGGCTCATGGCGTCGACGCGCTCGCGGATCGCTTCCTTCGTCGTCATCGGCGCCTCCGTTCCAACCGATCCCGCAGAGCCTCGGCGCCCAGGGTGTTGAGCACGTCGTCGGCCCGCAGCCAGCCGCGCCGGGCCACGGCGACCGCGCCGGGCATCAGGTCGAGCCCTTCGGGGCGATGGGCATCGGTGCCGAGCGTGAAGCACACGCCCCGGTCGCGAATGGCCACCACGTGCGTGTCGGGCAGGTCGAGACGCTCGGGCTGGGCGTTGATCTCGAGACACACGTCGTTCTCGACGCAGGCCGCGACCACGGCGTCGAGATCGAAGCGAACGGGATCGCGGCCCCCGATCCGGCGGTTGGTGGGGTGTCCGATCGTGTGGACCACGCCGCTCTCGATCGCCGTCACCAGCCGATCGGTCATCTTCGACTCGCCCACGCCGAGATCGTAGTGGACCGACGCCACCACCCAGTCGAGCTCGGCCAACAGGTCGGGATCGAGATCGAGATCGCCGTGCTTCAGGATGTCGCACTCCACGCCGGCCAAGAGCCACAGGTCGTCGAGCTCGGCGTCGACCTCGCGGATCCGACGGGCGTGGGCGCGCAGGGCCTTCGCGTCGAGGCCACCCGCCACGCTCACGCGCTTCGAGTGGTCGGTGATCGCCAGGTACTCCAGACCGCGTTCACGTGCCGCATCGGCCATGTCCTCGATCGACGCCGTACCGTCGGTGGCATCGGTGTGGCTGTGCAACTCGCCGCGCACGTCGTCGACGTCGATCAGGTCGGGCAGTTCGTCCTTCTCCGCCGCCTCGATCTCTCCGCGTGCCTCGCGCAGCTCGGGCGGAATCCAGGCCAGGCCCAGGCGGTGGTACACCGCCTCCTCGTCGTGGGCGGCGAGAACGGTGTCGCCCTTGGTCAGGCCGTATTCGCTCAGTTTCCAGTGGTGCTTCCGCGCGCGCTTGCGCAGCTCGATGTTGTGCTGCTTCGACCCCGTGAAGTAGAGCAGCGCGGCGCCGAAGTTCTTCGCGTCGAAGAACCGGAAGTCGATCTGCAGGCCCGACTCGAGCCGCACCGAGGTCCGCTCCACCCCACGCGAGATCACCTCGTCGATGGTGTCCTGATCGAGGATCGCCTCGAGGGCGGCTTCGCGGTCGGAGGCCTCGACGAGGATGTCGAGATCGCCGACCGTCTCGCGGCCGCGGCGCAGGCTACCGGCCACCTCCCAGCGGTCGAGGGCGTCGATCGCGTCGAGGTGTTCACCGATCCGCTCCAGCCTCTGGCGCGCGTCGTGGGCGAGCATGCGGCCGGCGGTGCGCTCGAGCGTGTCGAGACCCTCGAGGATCTTCTCCTCGGACTTGCGGCCCAGGCCCTCGAGGTCGCGCAGGCGATGCTCCTCGGCCGCCTCGCGCAGGTCGGCGAGGTCGTCCACGCCGAGTTCGCGGTGGATCTGCATGGCGCGTTGGGGTCCCAGGGTCGGGACCCGCATCAGTTCGGCGGTGCCCGACGGGACCTCGCCGCGCAGACGCTCCAGCCGGTCGCAGGTGCCCTTCTCGACGATCTCGCCGATCGCCTCGGCCGAACTGCTGCCGATCGAGGGCAGTGCGGTGAGGTCGGCCCCCTCGTGGACCATGTCCTCGAGGGGGCGCGAATGGCTGCGCACCGTGCGCGCCGCGCCCCGGAACGAGCGCACGCGGAAGGGACTGCTTTCTTCGAGCTCGAGCAGGTCGGCGATCTCGTCGAGACGGTCGGCGATGGTGGCGTTCTCCACGGTGATCCTCCCCGGACACGGGCGTGTCCAGGGTGGATCGACCGGGGATCGGCCGGCATGGGGTCGTCACCCGCCGGAGGGTGGGGACACGGCGGAGACGCCCCGGACTACTTGACGAGCGCCATCTTCTGCGCGCCCACGCGCTCTCCGTCGACCTTCAGCACGGCGTAGTACACGCCCGAGGCCACGGTCCGGCCCTGCGTGTCGAGGCCGCTCCAGTCGACGGAGTGCCGACCGGCCGCGAAGCCACCGCTCGCGAGCGTGCGCACGTGGCGCCCCTGCACGTCGAAGACCTCGAGCCGGACGTCGTCGGATGCGCTGCTCAGCGCGAAGCCGATCGTCGTGCGCGGGTTGAACGGATTCGGCGAGGCCGCGCTCAGCACCGGCCGCCGCACGGCCCCCGGCGTGTCGCCCGCCGGGGCCGAGGTGGCGACCTGGGTGCCGAACACGCCGGTCCGGGCGACGTTGCCGCGGAAGGTGGGCCACGGAACCAGCGCGGGATCGTAGGGCGCGCCCGTGTCCCACACGTGGATCTGGCGGTCCCAGGTGGCCAGGGCCAGGTCGAGCGTTCCGTTCTGGTCGAAGTCGGTGAGCGTGGGCGTGGCCCGCACGAATCCGTTGATCGGAATGGGGAAACCGCGCACCGGATCGCCCGCCGCGGTGAAGGCGAAGAGCGCGTCGTCGGCCTCGGTGCCGCCGATCCCGTAGACCACGTCGAGTTGGCCGTCGCCGTCGACGTCGCCGACCACCGGACTCGACTCCGACAGGTCGTCGATCACCACCGGCCAACCGGGCAACACGGTTCCATCGGGATCGTAGATCTTCAGCGTGCTCCGGTAGACCTGCTTGCCCTCGATCGTGGTCCGGGTGATCCCCACGGCCACGAACTCGAGGTCGGCGTCGGCGTCGAAGTTCCCGATCGCCGGCGACGGCGTCAGGGAATCGAAGTTCACCGCGTTGTTCGGCAGGTGCACCGGGAATCCGGGCTGGTTCGACCCGTCGGGCTCCCACACGTACAACGAGTCGTTCTCGCAGGGGGCGATGATCTCGACGACGCCGTCGCGGTCGAGATCGGCCAGCGTCGGACTGGCCAGGAACACCGACTGCGGGGCGAACTGCTTGGGCCAACCCGGAGCGTTCGTCCCCGATCCGTCGGTCCGCAGCGCGTAGAAGTACTCCGGAGCGTTCGAGTTCTGGTACTTGCTGCCGAACAGGATCTCGAGGCTGCCGTCGCCGTCGACGTCGAACAGCGCGGGCGAGGTACGGCCGAAGAACTCGGTGTAGGTGGTCCCTCCCACGTCCTGCTGCCGGCGGGGTGCGATCACGCCGACCCTGGACGCATTCCCGTCGCCGTCGGCCACCTCGGTGCCGTCGTGGTGGAAGGCGTAGGTGTAGCCGCTGAGGTCGTTGATCACCACCTCGTTGTCGGGTGCGGTGGGCGTGCCGTCGCCGTCGACGTCGCCGATCGCGGCGGTGCTCCACGCCCAGTTGGCCAGCGTGCGCGGCCAGCCGGGCAGCACGTTTCCCTGATCGTCGAGCACCAGGAGTTCTCGAGTGTCGCGATTCATGGCGACGATCTCGAGTCCGCGCCGGTTCGGGTCGAGATCGCCGAGGGTGATCGACGAGGGCTCGAAGCGAGCCGAGGTGTCGTAGATCGGCCCGAAGGTCTGGGCGTCGTCGTCGCCGTCGAGCGGCTCCTGGCACTCGCCGTCGATCAGGTAGACGGTCTCGGCCCCGATCACCATGTCGCGCACGCCGTCGTCGTCGACGTCCGAGATCGCCAGAGCGCCGCTGGTCTCGAGCCCGAGCGGCAGCGGGAAGCAGCTGATCTCCGGCGGATTGGTCGACGCCGCCAACTCCGTCGACAGCGGGCCCTCGATCCCGCTCGAGTCGACGGCGCTCACGGCGTAACGGAAGGTCGTCAGCGGATCGAGTTCTTCGTCGAAGAAGGTGGACGACCCGATCAGCACGTCGGGCGTGGCCAACGTGAACTCGGGGTCGCCGTCGGCCCTGCGGTACACCCGGTATCCGAACAGATCCGTGGCCGCGGACTTCGACCATTCGATCTGGATACGTCCCGCACCGGCGCTGGCCAGATTCAGGCCCTCGACCGCCGGCGGGGCCACCAGGTCGAAGGCGTGGACCAGCGTGCGCCCTTCGGCGTCGGTCACGGTCAGCTCGCCGGTCACGGCCGCGGGGTCGCCGTCGACGCTGATGGTGAAGGCGTCGGCGACGTTGTTCGCGGTCCCCAGCACGCCATCGATGGCCGGCCACGACGAAGAGCCGTCGACGACGGTCGCGTCGCCGGCGGTGACCACGAGGGAACCGGTGAGGCCTTCGGCGGAACCCGCTCCGTAGTTCTTCAGGTCGACGACCACAGTCACACTCTCCCCGCTCGCGGGGACGCCGTCGCCGCCGTCGTCGAAGTCCAGCCCCACGACCTCGAGCTCGGCGGCCTCGAGCGCGAGGGCCTCGACGTCGAGCACCGGTTGCGAAGCGTCGTCGTCCACGAGGAAGCGCAGCTCGACACTCTTGCCGTCGGCCGCCGCGGGATCGATGTCGAGAACGAGCGGTCCGTCGGCCAGAACCGTCGACGACCCCGCGACGGCACCGAAGCTGCTCACGCTGTCGACGACCGTGACGTGGGGGTCGTCGACGCGCAGGACGATTCCACCGCCGGGATGTGTCACGCTCGTCGCGTTGGCGATCGTAGGCACCAGGGCCACCCTCTCGCCGGCCTCGGCCCGGCCGTTGCCGTTGCCGTCGCTCGGTGCGCTCGCGTCGTCGTCGAGGGCGAAGCCCTGCACGGTGGTGACGGCTCCGCTGCCCTCGACCACCGCGACGCTGGTCTCCGTCGGCACGATCTGTTGCCCGGAGGCCCACACCTCGATGTCGCCCACGCCCTCGGCCGCGAAGTCGAGCACGACGCCTCCGTTGGCACCGGTGGTCCCGACCGCGGTGTCCTCGCCGTTCCTGTTAGCGCTCACGGTCACGCCTTCGAGCGGCTCGGCGCCGGGACCGAACACGAACACCGACAGGTCGGAGTCGCCCAGGGCGATCTGCGTGGGAACGGCGACCGTCGGCTGTACCGGCGCATCGCGGAAGAGCCGCATCGCCGGATCGCCGATGAGCGTGTAGACCATCTGGGTCCAGCGCTGGACCGTGTTGTAGAGCGTCCTGAACAGGAAGGGCTGGCGCGACCGGTCGTACACGTCGCCGATCCGGTCGACGCCCTGACACAACCAGGCCTGGTAGAACTCCTCCTGCAGGGGCTTCGCCGCGCTCGGGAAGGCTGCGCGCGAACTGCCCAGCGAGGCCATGGCCCCGCCGTCGGGGTTGCGCACGAAGCGCTCGTTCAGGCAGTTGAAGTCGAAGGCCGACGAGCTGCAGTTCAACGAGTACAGCAGGAAGTAGTTCGGGCCGTTGGTCAGGCCGTCGGCATCGGCGGGCACGATGGTCCCCGGCCCCACGCTCATGTTGAAGTAGAAGCCGTGGCCCACGTGGTGGAACACCCCGAAGTTCCCGGTGTCGAGCGAATCGATCACGCTCTCGGGGCTGACGGGCTGCGAGCCCGGGAAGTTCTCGGGGATCTCGTAGTGCCGCTCGATGGTCCAGGGCTCGGAAGCACAGGGAGCGAAGGCCGAATCGATCAGCGCCTCGCTGAGGAAGGCGCCGTCGAGCTGCACCGGTTCGCCCGGCTTCCAGCCCAGCGGGAACAGGACCTCGCTGGCCAACAGCGCACTGTGCTGCCAGTCGGTGGACTCGGGGATCTCGTAGGCGATGACCTTGTCGACGAAGGCGTTCGCCCCGGCGAGCGTGGTCACCGTCGCGCGCCCCACGGAGACCTCGGCGTCGAAGTCCACGTCGTCGCCGCGGTCGGCGCTGCTGCGGTAGTGCTCGCCGAAGACCGCGTCGCCGTCGGCGTTCCAGTTGCCGTCGAGCCCGCCGTAGTACAGGTCGGTGGGGATGTCGGTGAACGAGCCCGACGGATAGAAGTCGTTGCGCACGTACCGCGTCGGAAGCAGTTCGGTGTCGCCTCCGAGCAGCAGGTAGTCCACGCCCCACAGGGCGTAGGCGTCGCGCACGTAGTTGCGCAGGGTCTCGGCCAGGTCGACCCCCTGTCGCGTCGTGGCGAGGACGTCGTCCACCGTCACCACCAGCGACGCCATGCCCAGCCGTTCGCGATGCTCCGCGAGACGTTCGAAGGCGGGCGCCAACTCGCTCGTGGTGAGGATCAGGTGCTGCACGGGACGGCTGTCGAGCGTGGGGCCGACCTTCGCCGACGCCTCCGCGGAGCTCTCCCCGGTCGGCCGTGCCGACTTCGAGGGCACGCGCACGCGCGTGGGATCGACCACGCGTCGACGCAGAGTCTCGGTCACGGTGTCGTGCCAGTCCCCGACTCCACGCTCCCGCTGCACGACCCGCGTGGGGGCTTCGGCGGGTCCGAACTCGACCTCGAGCGCCGCACCTTCGCGCACCCAGACCTCACCCTGCGCGTCCACGCGCACCGGGTAGGCCTCGACGGAGACCATGGTCTGTCCGTGCCACACGCGCCGCCCCACCGGACGCGCCTCCACCGGTGGGTAGACATCGGCGCGGTCCAGCTCCCCATCGGCGAACACCGACTCGACCGCCAGGCCGCGGGCCTCGAAGGGCTCGAGCGGTTCGACGATCCGCGGCGTCGCGTCGACCGGCACCCGCACCCACGTGCCGCCGACCAACCGGGCCGACACCACGGTCCGGTCGGGCTCCACGGCGAAGGTGAACGAGCGGGCCGGGAGTTCCGGACGTCCGGTGTGCCGCAGCGCGTGGGCGCCCGGGAGCGACAGCCGCGCCTCGCCGTCGTCGGCGTCGACCCGCAGGTCGGTGGCGCGCACCCCCAGATCCACCGTGGTGGCGCGCGCCGGCGTCACCGAGGAACCCAGGATCAGGGTGCAGAGGATCAGAAGAGCGGGAACAGTCGTCAGTGCACGTACGTCAGCGCGCATGGGCGTGGCATTCCTCCGGCCTCGAGTCGTCATGACTGGGTCGCGCGGCCACCCGGACCGCAACGATTCGATGTCCCCCCCGGCGGAGCCGGAGGGTGTCGGAAGGTCAGGACATTACCAAGCGCGCGGTGGGATCTCCCGAGGGGCGTTCGGACGGGGTGGCGCTGACGAGTCGGTGGGTGCTCCCCCAGAGCACGTTGATTCTAACACCGGCGCGGAAGGCGGAGCAACCGCCTCCCGCGCCGGCGATGGGGATCGCGATCTACTTCACGAGCATCAGCTTCATGGTCTGGTTCTGTCCGGCTGCGCTGAGTCGAGCGAAGTACGCGCCCGAGGCGACCCTCTGGCCCCGCTCGTCGGTGCCGTCCCACGTCACGCGGTGCTCGCCGGGACCGAGCGGAGCGGAGAGGAGCGTCCGCACGCGGCGACCCGTGACGTCGTACAGCTCGAGCACCGCCGGCACCCGGTCCCCGGCGGTCCCCGGAACCTGGAAGACCAGCGTGGTCGACGGGTTGAAGGGATTCGGCACGGCACTCTTCAGGGCCAGGCGCCGCGTGGGCACGGTCACCGCCTGCGACTCGAAGGCGAAGGCGCCGTTCTCGGCCCCGATGCGGTACACGTAGCTCTCGCCGCTCACGGCCGACGCGTCGACCCAGGTGAGTTCGGGACCCTCGAGCCGCAGGCCGTCGGCCACGCGGGTCCAGGTGTCCCCGTCGTCCGGACGACGATCGACGGCCACGTCGATCCCGACCACCGCTCCCCCGGTGAACCGCGTCTCGAGCATCATGCCCTCGACACTCGCGCGCACGTCGACGATGGCACTGACCGCCGACGTGGCCTGGTCCTCGAGGTACACGCCGGTGCGTCGGTTGTTCGCCTGGAAGGTCGGCCAGGGCGCGAGGTGCTCGTAGAACGGGAAGGGCATGTCCCACACGTGCAGGAACAGGTCGAAGCCGGCGTAGATCACGTCGACGTCACCGTCGCCGTTGAAGTCGTCGATCACCGGCACCGCCCGCACCGCGCCGGGCAACGTGATCGGGAAGCCCTGCACATCGGTCCCGTCGAGGTTCATGGCGTAGAGCTGGTTCGGCGTGTTGTCGGTGCCACCACCGATGCCGAACACGATGTCCAGGCTCAGGTCGCCGTTGATGTCTCCGATGACCGGTGACGACTCGCTCAACCCCGGCAGCTCCCGCGGCCAACCCGGCAGGACCGTCCCGTCGAACTCCTGGACGAAGACCTCGCAGGTCGAGCGGTTGAGGATCGACACCGTGACCAGCTCGAGCTGGCCGTCGCGGTCGAAGTCGGCCGTCGCCACCGCCGGCTGCTTGCTGTCGCGCGCGCCCGCCGTGGTCTGGAACGGCTTCGGGTAGCCCGGCACCACCGAGCCGTCGGGATGCCAGGCGTGGAGCAGGTCGTCCTCGGTCACCAGGAAGATCTCGGGCTCGCCGTCGCCCTGGACGTCGGCGATGGTCGGATGACTCACCGTCCACCCGTTCGGGCCCACGTTCTGCGGCCAGCCGGGAGCGTTGGTGCCGTCGATCTGCAGGGCCTGCACCAGGTTGTCGACGCCGTCACGGCGTGAGGTCGGAAGGATGATCTCGAGGGTGCCATTGCCGTCGACGTCGTAGACCGCCGGCGTGGTACGGCCGAAGGTCTCGGCGTCGCGGATCTGGAAGACACCGTTGGTCTCGGGGCGGTCGTCCCCGTCGATCAGCTCGGTGCCGTCGTGGTGCCACACGTAGGTGGTGCGGTTGGTGTTGGTGACGATGATCTCGAAGTCGCCGTCGCCGTCGAGGTCGGCGACCGCCGGGGTGGCCCAGGCCCTCTGGTTCATGGTCTGCGGCCAGCCCGGCAGCAGATCGCCGTTGGAATCGACCACCCAGACCTCGTAGTTCTCCCAGTTCGACCCGATCAACTCGTCGAGTCCGTCGCCGTCGAGATCGGCCATGGCCACACCCGACGGGGTGAAGCGCTTGGCGTCGTCCGGACCGGCGAGCGGCCCGCGGGTCTGACTGTCGTTGTCACCGTTGACCAGTTCGTTGCCGTTGGCATCGATCGCATACAGGTAATCGGCGCCGAAGGTCGCGACCTTCGTGCCGTCACTGCGCATGTTCCCCACCGCGATCGCTCCGGCGAGTTCCCGCGTGACCGGCAGCGGGAATCCACCGTCCTGCTCCGGTGGCGCGGTGCTCGCGCTCACGACCGAACTGGGCGCGCTCTCGACGCCGGTCGAGTCGACGTAGGTGATCTGGTACGAGTAGCGCGTCAGGCTCTCGAGGTCGGCGTCCTCGATGAAGCCGGTGCGTTCGATCGTGTCGATGAAGACCTCGGAGAAGGGCCCCTGGTCGTCGGCACGTCGGTAGACGCGGTGACCACGCACGAAGGGCTCGTTGATGGCCTCGGTGCGAAGCACGATCCGGTCGGGACCGAAGGTGGTGTCGAGCGTCGGGGCCGGCGGAGCCGCCGGACGACGCAGATCGAAGGTGTGCACCAGCGTGCGGCCCTCGTCGTCGGTCAGGGTCAGCTCGAGCTGATTCTCGGCACCGACGTTGGTCTCGGTCACCCGCAGTCCGGTGATCGTTCCCACCTCGCGGGTTCCGATCGGTGCCGTGATCGACGCCGTCCCGGCCTCGACCTGGACGTCGGACGAGGGACTGGTCAGCGTGGCGTCGAGCGTGTTCACCGACGCCCCGCCGTAGTTGGCCACCTCGACGATCAGGTCGAAGGTCTCTCCCTCGTCGATCACGCCGTCGTCGTCGCCCGTCACGCTGTCGTCCCAGCGGATGCGGGCGACGTCGATCTCGGGCGCTCCGATCAGCAGCTGCACCGGCTGGCGCCAGGTGTCGGTGCCGCTGGTCATGACGACCTCGAAGCGCAGCAACCGACCGTCCTCGGCGTCCGGCCCGATCGCGAAGACGAAGGGAAGCGAGCTCTTCGACTCGCCGGTGTTCAGGCTCGACAGCGAACGCGACAACTGCACCGGCGTGATGCCCGGCGCCTCGATCGGCTGCAGCTGCAGCGACACGTTGCCGAGATCGGCTCCGCCCTGGTTCTCGTAGGTGAAGCTCCACTCGATGGTCTCGCCCGCCTCGGCCAGACCGTCACCGTCGCCAGATCCGTCGAAGACCGCGGCCGGCGTGGCGCGCACGTGCCCGTCCGCGCCCGACTGTACCTCGATCGTCTGCCGCACCGGGAAGACCAGCGACTGCGTCACCGCCACGTCGATGGTGCCGGGCCGGTCGGCGAGTCCGTCCAGCGACAGGGTCACCTGACCGCTGGCGTCGGTCTCGCCCACGGCGAAGCCGCCGTCGGGCCGGGTGAGCGCCACCGTCGCGCCCTCGACCGCGCCCGAGGCGCTGACGTCGACGGTCACCTCGGACGCGCCGAGCAGCACGCTCGAGGGCGCCGACACCAGAGCAGACCGCGGCTCCTCGCGCCACACGCGCAGCGCGGGATCGGTGAACACGTGGTAGCCGAAGTGCGTCCACCGGTGCGAACCCTCGACGCCGGTGATCGCCACCTGTTCCGACCGCGACACGAGCTGGGCGTCGCCAACGCGCACGTTGCCGTTGATGAAGATCTCGCGGTAGAAGTCCTGCTGGTAGACGTTCGCCGTGCTGGGGAAGGCCGCGCGCGAGGCGCCGATGCTGCCCACCGCGCCGCCCTCGATCTGGACGAAGCGCTCGAGCAGGCAGTCGAAGTCGAAGGCACCCGAGCTGCAGTTCAGCGCGTGCAGCAGGAAGGGCTGGTCGGGCGGGTTGTTCACCGAGTTGTCGACGTCGGGAACGAAGATGTTCTCGTCGCCCACGCCCACGCTCATGTTGTAGTAGAAGCCGTGGCCGACGTGGTTGACGATCCCGAAGTTCCCCGTGCTCATCGAGTCGAGCGCGGCCTGCTTGGTCTGGAGGATCGCACCCAGGTACGGCGACGTGTTCTCGTACATGCGCCAACTCTGCATGAGGTTGCCGCCGCCGATGATGCTGTCGAAGACGATGTCCTCGGAGTAGATGGCGCCGTCGAGCGTGATCGAGTCGCCCTCGTTCCAGGCCTGCGGGAAGAGGACCTCGCTCATGAACAGCGCACGTCCCACGTACTCGCGGTTGGTCGGGTTCTCGTAGGCGATCACCTTGTCGACGAAGTCGGCGGTCTGCGAGGGGTTCTTGACCGGCACGCGGCCGATCGCGATCTCGGCCAACAGGTCGGCCTCGTCGCCGGTCTCGAGGAAGCTCTTGTAGGGCTCGGCGTAGATGCCGTCGCCGTCGAGGTTCCAGTTGCCGTCGAGGGCGGCGAAGTAGAGGTCGGCCGGCACGTCGGTGAAGCCGCCCTGCGGGTAGAAGCTGCTGCGCGCGTAGCGCGGCGGCAGGATCTCGGCGTCGCCGCCGAGCAACAGATAGCTCACGCCCCACTGCTCGTAGGCCGTGCGCACGTAGTTCCGCAGGGTCTCCTGCAGGTCGCCGCCGGGTCGGGCCACGGCCACGACCTCGTCGATGGTCACCACCGAGGTCCGCAGGCCCTCCTGCGTGCGCCAGTCCGCCAGCCGTTCGAACTCGGGACGGAGTGCGTCGTTGGTGATCACCAGCATGTCGACCGGCTCGGGGACGATGCGCGCGACCCGGGCGAGGCCTGGCTCGTGGTCGACCCCGATCTCGAAGTCGAAGCGGGCGCTCGAGGGGTCGATTCCACGCTGCGGAGCGTGGACGTCGACTTCGCCGGGGTTCTCGACCACCGCTCGCACCAGCGCGGCGTCACGTTCGCGGCGCCCGGGCCATTCGACGGTACGCCGCACGGTGTCGTTCGAGCGCGGGTCGATGCCCAGGGTCAGGCGCACGCGCGCGCTCGCCAGCCGCTGCACGCGACCGTCGGCCTGCACGCGCACGGGAACGACGTCGACCGAGGCGACCGACCAACCCCGCATGGGGTGGCTCGCGCCGACCTTCACCGCGGCCGGCGGGTACACCGAGGCACGCTCGAGCGCCGCGTCGTCGACGAAGGGATCGGGCATGGCGGGCTCGCCGTCGGACGACGTGAGATCGTCGCCCACCGCGAGGGCCGCCGTGTCGACGTCCACCCACCGGGCGTCGACCAGTTCCACCGCTTCGGCCCGCGTTCCGACCGGCACCACGAACGAGTACGAGGCGCGCGGGAGCTCGGGGCGACCGGCCCGGCTCCAGATCGACGCGCCGTCGAGGAGGATGCGATCTCCCCCACTCCCGCGCTCGATCGAGAAGTCGTCGTCGGTCCAGCGCAACTCGTGGTCGACCACGGTGGCCGCCACGGCGGGTGCCGACGCGATCGTCATCGCGGCGAGAAGGGCGAGAACGGCGAGAGGCGTGCCCGCGGTGCACCAGAGCGTGGCACCGGGACGACGGCGTACGAGAGGCATCAGTCCTCCTGCGGCAAGCGGAATACAGCTCGGGAGCCGTCCGCGCGGGGGTTCGATCTCGTTGACGGAGGAAGGGTCGTCATGGGACGGACGACGGTGTGGTCGCTCGGGATGTCGGTTCTACGGTCGGGCCTTCCCCGGAAGGACGGAAAGGTCCGAGGCGCCGCCTTCCACCGATCCGTACGGTGGACTCGGTGGAGGTGCGACGAGCCGGAACCCCGATCTTAGACGGTGCGCCCGGGGGCTGTCAAGCCACCGGCACTCTAACGGTTTATGAAATCTACATTTACGTCGTTCATCGGGGGTCGCCCGACACCGTGTCGTCGCGCCCGAGGACGTGCGTTCCCACCGGGAACGACCGCGGCCCGCGGCCGTCGCCCGGATCGATCTCGACCGGGCCGTCGCCGAAGTTTCGCACCACACGCCAGGGACCCCTCTCGATCACCGACCATCCCCGGCGCCACAACTGGGCCACCTCGGCGTCGACGAGGCAGCGGACCGGCCCGTCCCCGGACAGCTCGGCGAAGAGCGCGCGGAGGTGCTTCCAGCCCGCGCGAGCCACGGGCGCGTCGTAGGACACCAGCTGCACCCGGTGCACCGACACGATTCCCGGTTCGCCGCGCTCCCAGGCCTCCCGGACGGCGGCGGCCGCCGCCCGCGCTCCCTGCGCAGCGTCGGGCGCGGAGTCGCCGTAGGGCTCCAGCCGGGCCGGGCGGTCGAGATAGACGAAGCGAGATCTCCAGCGATCGACGAGGCGCTCCAGGACCTTGCGCACACGACCCCACGCCGTGGTCGGATCGACCCGACCGTCCACCTGTTCGCGCTTGGCCTGCACCGCCTGCACGCCCAGGTCGGCCCAGGCGTCCTCGTCCTCGCGACCCCAGCGGTAGTCGGGGGCGATCACCGAGGACGGTGCGCGCCCGAACCGCGCGCGGAAGCGGTCGATCGCCGCCTCGGCGATCCGCCGTGCCTCGACGGGGTCGGAACCCGACAGCTCCGTTCCCCGCAACCACCCGCGGTAGGCCATGGTGTCGAAGCGTCGTGCCCGTGCGGCCACCGGGTCGCCGGCGTCCCGGGCGACGGCGTATTCCTCGAGGTCGAAGTGCGTGAGGCCGTGCAGTTCGGGCCTGTACACCCCGGCGCCGATCGCCCGGTCGACCGCGGCGTCGAGCCCCGGTCGGGCGTAGCGTCCCGGACCACGTCCGGACGGGTGGATCGGCCATGCGTGGGGTGCCTCGGCGGCTCCGGACGCCCGCACGGTGGGACCGGCCATCACGGTGTTGGCCTGCAGCACCAGGGGCAGTCCGTCGGCATCGCGCAGGCGCAACAGGCGCACGCGCAGCGAGTCGACCTCGGCGGCGGTCTCCAGTCCCGAGCGCGCGTAGGCCCGCAGCTTCGGCGGAACGCCCCGCGCCAGGTCGGCGAGCGAATCGGCGGCGGCACGGTCGGGGAACCACCCCTCGAAGCCCCAGTCGTCACTCTGCAACACGATCACGCGCCAGGCGCCGAAGTCGGTCTGCGAGGCGGTGCGCGCGTGGAAGCTCCAGACCGCGGCCCCGCCCAGACCGGCGACCACCACGACGAATGCCGTCCACCACCGACGCTTCATGCCGCCGCTTCCCGTGCGAAGACCTCGAAGGAATACCGACCGTAGCGCATGCCGTGTTCTCCGATCGAGTCCGCCAGCGCGTCCAGCCGATCGCGACAATCGCGGTCGCAGGCGTGGTGGGTGCGCAACCAGCGTACCGGTGCGAGCGGGTCTTCGACCCGGGTGGCGTTCTCGGCGTCGCCCCGGCACACCGGCTCGCCGAAACGCGCCCGCAGTTCGCGGCTCACCCGATCGATCCGCCGCGCCGCTCCGCGCCCGGGCACGATGTCGGCGAGCAGTGCGAGGACCTCGCGGTAGTTCACCTCGGCCGTGTCGCGCCCCACGGGATCGTCCTCGAGCACGATCACCCGTCCGCCCACGGCCACGCAGCGAACGCACGCCTCGGCGGCGCGGGAACGGTCGGCCGAAGACAGGTGCCGCAGGACGTCGCCGAACACGACGGCCCCGACGCAGGCCGGAGCGAAGGGAAGGACACGCAGATCGGCGAGGACGTCGAGAGCTCGCTGGCGCGGGTCGTGGTCGAGCGCCACGACCGTCAGGTCCAGCGACCGTAGCCGGGCGGTCAGACGTCCCTCGCCGGCACCGGCCTCGACCACCGGGCCGAGCGCCGCCGCGCGATCGAACTCATCGCGAAGGTTCGTCGGGAAGGGCCAGAACGACATCGTCGGCCGCCGCCGGGGCCGCGGGGGATTCGGGCGTCGCCGCCTCGTCCGCGTCGGCGCCACCGGCCCTCGTGGCGGGACGCGGCGCCGGAGCGGGTCCGGGCTCCGAGCGCTGTCGGCGATAGGCCTCCATCTCGATGACCTCGGCCAGTCGCTGCCCCGGATCCACCGGGACCAGCGTGGCGTGCACACCCAGCAGGTAGCCCAGGATGCGTCCCGGGCCCGGGTGACGATCGCGCTGGATCGAGTACGCGAGTTCGATCGCCGCTCCCGCCGCGGCCGCCACGGCGAGCACGCCGGCACTGGGCGCGCCCAGCACCAGCGCCCCGGTGGCCGCCGCCGACAGCGACACGAACCACAGGCACACCGTCGCCCGCAGCGGCGACGTCCCCAGCTCGAGCAGACGATGGTGCAGATGCTCGGCGTCGGGCCGGAAGATGCTCAGCCCGCGACGCCAACGGCGCACGATGGTCGTGGCCGTGTCGAGCACGGGCACGAGCATGGCGAAGGCGGCGATGCCCGGAGCCGTCGGCGTGCGGTCGGCCAGACCCAGCACCAGACCGGCCAGCCACAGGCCCAGGAGCATGGAACCGGCGTCGCCCAGGAAGATGCGATGGCGCGAGAGATTGTCGCGCAGGAATCCGAGCACGGCACCGAGGAAGGCACCGATCCACAGCGCCCCCACGGGGTCGACACCGTGGACGGCCAGCACGAGGGTTCCCGCGACGATGGCCACGATGCCCGAGGCCAGTCCGTCGAGACCGTCGATCAGGTTCACGGAGTTGATGAAACCCAGGTACCAGAACAGGGTGAGCGGTCCGGACATCACACCGAGCTCCACCACACCCACGCCGGGCAACCACACCTGCTCGAGCGTCAGGCCACCGGCCATGGGCAGCGACACCACGAGCACCTGACCCAGGAGCTTCTTCTCGGCGTGCAGCCCGAAGCGGTCGTCGAGCGCGCCCAGCACGATCGTGCCCAGACCCGCGAGTCCGAGGGCCACCATGGCGGGAATCGGGAAGGGAGCACCGATCCAGTGGAAGAGGCCGATCGCCGCGAGCACGCCGGTGGCGTACACGGCCAGCCCCCCGCTGCACGGCACCGCGCACTTCTGCCGCCGACGCCAGCTCGGGTGATCCACCAGACCCCAGGACAACCCGGCGCGCCGCGCCACGGGCAGGATCAGCTGCGTGAGCACCACCGTGGCCAGCACCACGAGTGTGAGTCGGGGGAGCAGCTCCATGGACCCTTCTACCTCCGTCGTCGGGGACGGATCTCGCGCAGCGCGTCGATCGTCGCCTGCGCGCACCGCGTCCAGGAGAACTCCCGTGCGCGGTTCCGACCCCGTTCGGCGAGCGTGCGCCGAAGTCCTCGGTCACCGACCAGGCGGGCCATGGCGTCCTCGATCTCTCCGGTCTGCACCGGATCGACCAGGAGCGCGGCTCCACCGGCCACTTCTTCGGTCGCCGTTCCGCGTGAGGTGATCACCGGACAACCCCGGGTCATCGCCTCGAGAATCGGGAGCCCGAATCCCTCGTACAACGAACAGAACACCAGCCCGAGGGCCCGGTCGTATTCGTCGCGCAACTGCTCGGTCGTCAGATACCCCAGTCGCCGCACGCGCGTGGGATCGGGATGATCACCCAGCGCGCGTTCGATCGCGGCGTCGCGCCAGCCCTTCCCGCCGACCAGGCGGAGGCTGGGGAACGTCGCGTCGGTACGACACAGGTTTCCGTGGGCCGAGAGGATCCTGACCAGATTCTTCCGCGGTTCGAGCGTACCGACGAAGAGAAGGTCCCGGCGCCGATCGGCGATCGGCTCGGGCCGTGGGCTCTCTTCGTCTTCGTGCGCAAGGAAGGTCGGCGAGACTCCTTCGGGTGCGATGCGGATGGACGGGCCGACGTCGGGCATCCAGGCCTCGATCTCGTCGGCGACGGTTCGGGTGCTCACCAGGACCCGCGCCGAGCGTCGGATCGATGGCGGCACCAGGGTCCGGTAGTAGGTGCGCTTCGCCCAGGTGGTGGTTTCGGGATGCCGCCGGAACGCCAGGTCGTGGACCATGACCGCGCGCTCGAAGGAGCCGGTCAGCGGGGCCACGAAGTTCGGCGCCAGGACGACGTCCGCCTTTTCCGCTTTGGCACAATGCGACACGATCGTGTGATTGGCAACCATTCGTCCCCACGCGTCCTCGCGCCACAACCCCACGTGCCGCACCTCGATCCCGGATTCGGCCGGCAGGAACCCGAAGCACTCCGGCTGCGGGGCCAGCACCACGAGCTCGAGATCGTCCGGCGCCACCTGGCTCCAGCCGCGCACGAGCTCGCGCGTGTAGACGCCCACCCCCGTCGGATCCGGGGTCACCTGCAGGGCCGGCAAGACGATTCGCAAGAATCACACCACCTGGGGAATCCTGCTCCCCGTCACGACACCCGCGCCGAAGAGCATCCAGAGATGCGGCAGGTCCCATTGACTGAACGTCAATAAATGGACCACCACTCCCGCGATCGCGCAGGCCGCCACCACGCCCGCCACCGGGGGGCGCTCCCCGGCCGGGACCAGCCGCCGCAGGGCCGGGGCCAGGCATGCGAGCCAGAGCAGGAGTCCGACCAATCCCGTCTCGGCGAGCAGCTGAAGGGGCAGGCTGTTGCTCACGGGCCAGCCGAAGTGCGCCGCCCCGCCGCCCTCGGGTGCTCGTTCGAAGTACCAGAATCCGAAGCCGCCGAAGCCCACTCCGTGGATCGGCTGATCCCGGAAGAGGTCCCAGGCGACCGCCCACGACCAGAAACGGGTCAGATTGGACATGTCGTGGGCGACCCCCGACTGCGCCACACGCTGGGCGACGATGCCCGGGACCTCGTCCCAGCCCACGCCGGTGAGCAGCGGCCAGGCCACCGCCCCCACCACGACGACCACGACAAGCGCACCCACCAGCAAGCGACGGTCGGGGGCCGGCAGACGGCCGGTGACCATGGCGAGCGCGACCAGCCCGGCGACCGCCGCGCCCCCCGCCCACGCTCCGCGGGAGAAGGTCAGGACCAGACACAGCATTCCGAGTGCGGCCAGCGCCAGGCGCCAGCCACGGGCCGCCCCGCGCGAAGCCACCGCCGCGGCCAGCGTGATCGGAACCACCGCCACCAGGTAGCTGCCGAAGTGCAGGGGCTCGGGGAAGGGTCCGCGCATGCGCGGAATGCCCACGAAGCGATCCCCCAGGTACAGCTCGGCGCTGCCCGCCGCGATCGACGGATTGCTCGAGGTGAGCCGTTCCAACCATGTCGACCCGGGGATCCGAAGGTGGAAGTCGAAGACCTGCAGCAGGCCGGCGAGCACCGCCACGGCGAGGCCGATCGACGCGGCGCGCTCGAGCCCACGCCAGCCCGCGCGGTGCACGACGTGCGCGTAGGCCAGGGCGCCGGCGACGAAGAATCCCAGCAGGACCGTCTGCTTCAGCCCCTTGCTCCAGGGCGCGTCGCCGGCAAGGCCGACCACGTCGCGGGTCCACAGCGACACCGTGCTCGCCAACGTCCACGCGAGGGCTCCGGCGACGAGCCAGAAGCGCCAACCGGCCGCCGGTCGCTCTTCTCGCAGCACGTCGACGGCGGCCATCGCGATCAACACGAGCAGCACCGGGTAGGCCGGTTGCACGCCCGCACCCAGGGTGTGACCGGTGGTCGTCTGCACCAGACCCACGCCCGCCCAGGGGGCCAGCACGAGGCCGGCCTGCGCCCACCGTTCCAGGCTCCGTGTCATCGGTCTCCCGTCGGACCGCGGACCCCCCGCCCGCGGCGCGGCATGTCTAGCACGGGTGGCGCTCGCCGTCGACGCCGGGCTCGCGGCTCACTCGTCGCGACGCCGGCGCCGGCGCACCGACTCGTAGGGACGATCGAGGCGGCGGCGCACCGACGAGGCGCGCCAGAAGAGCAGCAGGATCATCACCAGCAGGACCGCGGTGACGAGCAGACCCTGCCGGCCGGGCAGCACCGAGGAGCGCTCGGGCAGCGTGACCACGATGCCGTCGGCGGTGACGGCGTAGTCACCCGAACGCGCGAGCAGGGTGAATTCGCGCGCGTCGAGCAGGAGGGGATCGCCGATCGAAGCCTCGCGCGGCGTCCAGTCGAACGGGGCCTCGCCCTCGCGCGCGAAGAGCGCGCCCCGTTCCGTGGTCAGGCCGACCGCCCCTTCCGACCGCGTGCCCACGCCCGGTTCCAGGCGCAGAAGGTGGTCGGCCGCCCACGACAGGCGGGTGCCGTCGGGGCGGCGATGGGTGCGCGCGTCGTCGAGGTCGATCCCGTCGACCTCGACGGTCACGAGATCC
Source organism: uncultured bacterium (assembly GCA_964593155.1). GTDB lineage: Bacteria > Krumholzibacteriota > Krumholzibacteriia > JAJRXK01 > JAJRXK01 > JAJRXK01. Next base: position 3,792 of record CAZQHE010000043.1, on the reverse strand, counting down.
GGCGGCGCCGTGTCGGTGGCCGTGGTGTCCTGCGCGGCCACGGGTCCGCTCGCCACCACCGACAGTCCGAGCGCGAGCAACCACGACCCCGCCCGTGCCCGCAGACCGTTGCGCCGTGCGGTCGGGCGCTGGCCCGCCCTCCGCGCGCCGGCCAGCATCGACTGCAGGATCTGCCCGAGCAGACCGCGCGTGTCCGGATCGGACCACGTGCCCGGCCGCTGCAACAGCTCCGGCCGCGGGGCCGTGTCGACCGAGTCGAACCCCGCGCGTGCGTGCTCACGGAGTTCCGACAGCGGGGGATCCCCGTCGCCCGCCGGCGGCAGCAGGCAACGGACCTGGCGCGGTCCCAACGACCACGCCAGCAGCCCCAGCAGGTAGGTGGACCGCAGCCCCACCGCGGAGCGGCGGGGCAGGTCCCACAGCAGCAGGTCCGGTCCGGGTTCGTCGGACGAGGCGGGACGCAGACGCGCGAGCTGCGTCTCGCGCACCGGACCATGGTGGTAGACCACCAGGGGCGGCGTGCGGTCGTGGCCCAGCTCGAGGTCGACCGTCTCGGTGCCGCGGCTGAGCAGCACGCTCGGCAGGTTCATGTCCGAGGCCGCCTGTTGCACGGCCCGGGCCGCGTACGCGGTCGAACCCGGATCTTCGCCCGCCACCACGATCAGACGCGAGCGCGGGGCGTCGGCATCGAGATACGTGCGCGCGACGGCTTCCAGCCGGCCCTGCCGGCCACGTTGGATCATCGTCGTTCCCTTCTCCGCGCGTGCGATGTCAGGCGCTCGCCATGCTCGGCACCGTGAGCACCGAGTTCAGCTGACCGTAGCTGTTGCGCACGCGCTCCGGGTTCTCCGGATCGACCTTCCACACTCCGTCGACGATGTACTTGTACTCGAACACGCCGGGTTCGAGCGGTAGCTCCAACCGCCACATCCCGTCCTCGGACCGCTCCAGAGGGACACCCTCGACCGACCAGTCGGTGAAATCGCCGGTCACGGCGACCTCGCGCGCCGACGGCAACTCGACCTCGAAGCTCACGCCCGTGGACCGCGCCTGCGGACCGTGCAGCAGCGTGTCCCAGGTGTCGATCTCTTCGACCCGGAGATCGACCGGCAGCGCCCAGAACTCCTCGGCCAGGGCCTGGAAGTCCATCACCGCGCGGCAACGGCGGTCGTGGTCGTCCACCGGTCGTCCCAGATCGGCGGCCTCGCGCAGACGCACCGTGCGGTGGATCTGCGTGTCGAGCAGCGAGCCGGGGTAGTTCATGGCCATGCGCTCGAGCAGCTCGCGGCCGAAGCGGGTGCGCAGGTCGAAGCCGTTGGCCAGGATGTGCATGCGCACCCGGTGTCCGCGCTCGTCCTCGAGCAGGCACAGTGTCTCGCGCAGCCGCTCCACCGCGTCCATGGTGAAACGGCCCGGATCCACGGGCACCAGGACCTCCGCGCTGGCCATCAGGGCGTTGAAGGTGAGCAACCCCACGTTGGGTGGGTTGTCGACGAACACGACGTCGTAGGGCATCTCGCTACGAGCGAAGACCTCGACCAGTCTCTGCACGCGGCGCTCGTCGCCCGACAACTCCTGTTCGACCGTGCTCAACGCCACGTCCGTGGGGACGAGGTCGAGCTGCTCCTTGATCTCGTGGCGAACGTCTTCGACGAGAACGTCGCTGGTGAGGTAGAGATCGCGGGTGGAGAGACTGAACTCCGACGGTGTCAGTCCCATTCCGATGGTGGCATGACCCTGCGGGTCGTTGTCCACCACCAACACCCGTGCTCCGAGGTTGGCCAGGGACGAGGCGAGGTTGACCGTCACCGTGGTCTTCCCGCACCCCCCCTTCTGGTTCGCCACCGACACGATGCGCATGGGCCCTCCCGGGTTCCGAGACGAGAAACTCGGCCGAAGGGGTCACCAAGGAGGCTCAGCGGTGCAGTGCGGGAGGCATGCCCCGTGACCGGCGGCGGGAACCCGCCGCCCTTCCGCACGTGAGCGCGCGGACGAACGTGGGGCTGCGGGCCGGTGGAGCGGCGGCCCGTCGGTCGATTCATCGGCACTTCCGGAAGCGCACACGGTCGGAAGCCTTCGAATCCGAGGGCACCTTCGCCCGCTGTTCCACCAGTGTCAACATCGAATTCCAGTGAACACTGGTTCTCCCCAGGATCCCGGAATTCGGTCCCCAGATCGACCCAGGCTTGTCCACAGCCGCCCGCCGGTCTGTCCCCGCATCGTCCCCAGGCGCGCTCAGGACCACCACGGACGGCAGGCCAGGAAGACCAGGACCCCCACCACCACGCCGCCGAGCACCTCCGACCACGTATGGCCCACCAGTTCGCGCAGTCGCTGCGCGTCGACGTGCATGGCGTGCTCGCTGACGAACTCCTCGATCATCTCGTTGAGCACGCGGGCCTGGTGGCCCACCTCCTGGCGCAGGCCCGTGGCCTCGAACACGAAGTAGCCGCTGAACACCAGCGCGACCGCGAACATGCTGCTCTGCACGCCCTCCTGCACGCCGATGGCGATGGTCAATGTCGTGACCAGTGACGTGTGGCTACTGGGCATGCCCCCGGTGTCGAAGGCACGGCGCCAGTCGAGGCGTCGCTCGGAGAGCATCACCCAGAACGGCTTCATCGCCTGCGCAGCCAGCATGCTGAGGATCGCGGCGACGAGGGCCGGAGCCACGGGCATCGATTCGTTCATGGACGGCGACGGCTCGGGCGAAGGGATCGGTCGGGAGCGGAGACGTTAGCCACGCCCGCGTCCGGGGTCAACGACACCGCTACTCGTCGAAGGGCTCGCGGTCGCTCAGCGGACCGCTCTCGAAGGTCGCCAGGTGCAGGTACAGGCCCGGCAGCAGGAGGTTGCGGTCGACGAAGGCGAACGCGTCGAGCACCTGCTCGCCGCCCGGGATCCGCTCGATCCACGGCGCGAGCCAGTGGTGCGGCTTGAGCTCGACCCCCAGGCCCCATTCCTGGCGCAGTTCGTCGATGTCGAGGCTGGTGACCCCGTAGGTGCCGAACACCCGCAGCCACGGGCGCTCGACCGGACCGATCGCGTAGCCCAGCCCCCAGCGCTGGTTCGGGTAGTCGTGCCAGATCCGCGTGAAGGGGCCCGTCTGGTCGTCCGGTTCGGTGAGCAGGCTCCAGTCGTCGTAACCCAGCTCGAGCGTGAAGCGGCGTAGCCAGGGGTGCCGTTCGCGCCAGGCCGGACCCTCGCTCACCAGCGCCGCGCCCGCCGCGTTCGCCACGGGATCGACCCAGTCGAAGCGGACGCCCGGCATGAACCCGTTGATGATCTCCATGTAGAGCAGCGAGCCGAAGGCGGCCGACCACGCGCCGTGCACGCGCGCGGTGCGGTCGTCGGCGCCCGCCCACCGGTGCAGCCGCGTGAACAGGAGCCCCGTGTGCTTGGTGGCGTAGACGTGGCCGAAGACGTCGATCAGCCAGGCCGACTCGAGCCGCATGACGCGGAACTCGTCCTCCAGACCCAGGCGGCTGCCGATCTTCGCTGCGCCTCCGTACAGGCCGCCGTAGGCGCCGGCGACGGTGAGGCGGCGCCAGGTGGGGGTGGCGGGTGCGGGGGTGGTGGGTGCGGGTGAGGCGGGGGTGGACGTGGCGGGGGCGGTGGGGTCGTCGGGGCGGATCGTGAGGGGGTTCGGGGTGGGGCTGGGTGCGGGAGTGGGCGCTTCCGCGGCGGAAGTCGGTTCGTCGGCGGTGGGCGGTTCCGCGGTGGAAGTCGGTTGGTGGGCGGCGGTCACTTCCGCGGCGGAAGTCGGTTCGGCGGCGGCGGTCACTTCCGCGG
>CAZQHE010000042.1:27121-29062 GCA_964593155.1 uncultured bacterium | reverse complement strand
CGACCGAGGAGCGCAAGGAGGTCGGCGTGCTGAAGCAGTTCTACGCCGACATGCACGGTTGGCACCGCATCGTCGACGCGGTCGAGGAAGCGGCGGCGACCCTGACCCCCGCCGAGCGCGAACGGGCGATCGTCTTCGCCGGCAACTACGGCGTCGCCGGCGCGCTCGAGCGGCTCGGCCGCGGCCGCGACCTGCCCCCTGCGTTCAGCGGCCACAACAGCTACTGGATGTGGGGGCCGCCGGATCACCCGGTGGACGTGGTGATCGTCGTCGGCGGCGACGCGGCCGACCACGCCCGCAACTGGGATTCCGTGGACCGCGTGACCGAGACCGACTGCGGCCTGTGCATGCCCTACGAGAACGGGAACGGTGTCTTCGTCCTACGCGGACGGTCGCACCCGGTCGGGGAGATCTGGTCGACCGTGCGTCACTACGACTGAGCGAGTGCGCTGATTCGGCCGACGATCTCGGTGGGCGCGACGATCAGGATCGACACGTCTCGAGCGACACCCGTCGGGGCACGGATCATCGACTTCGTCATCGGCTGCCGGGGTCGCCCATCGAAGCAGTGCGTGCGAAGACATTCGAAAAACCTGGGTTCAGGGTCGTCAGCCGGCTGGGGCTGACAAATGGAAACGTCAGCCTCTGAGGGCTGACATTCGCCGTTGTCATCCGTTGCCGGCTGACAACCCGAAACCCGGCTTTTCGAAGAATGGTTTCACCAGCCGACAACACGCGGCGACGCTTCCGCGACGACGCCCCCGCCCGGCATCGGGCGACACCATCTCGATCGTGCCCGTTCGTCGTCGACCACGACGGTGCGCTTCAGCACGTCGACGTGCCCTGACCCGTCCGCACCGTCGGCGGCACCCCCTCGGGCCCGGACCCGTCCTCCGCCGGTCCCTTCGGCCCAAGCGCCGCGTTCAGCAGCAGGTAGCTGCCCAGCTCGCCGCTCATCACGTGGTGCTCGAGGCCCTTCTCGTACTCCATCCAGCGGCCGATCACGCGTGAACTCACGCGGCGCAGCACGGCACGCAGCGACGCCCGCGCCGGCGTGAAGTCGCGCACGAACTTCGACTGCAGGACGGCACTCACGGCGTTCTCCAGCAGCTGGCTCTGCACGCGGGTGACCTTGCGGCCGAGCTGCACGGACTCGTCGGCGTCGAGCACCGCGTCGATCATGGCGTCGGCCATGCTCTGCACGGACGCGCGGGTGAGGGAAGCGACCCGCTGCCGCGATTCGCCCCGCCAGACGTTGTCGAGGAAGGTCGGCCAGTCGTCGCCGGCGGCCAGCGTGCACGCGCGGCCGACGTCGCCGGTGTGCGAATCGCTGTTCGACACCAGCGCCTTGCCCTTCTCGCGGGCGATGCCGGCGGCCACGAGGTTCATGCCGATCGAGCGTCCGGCGTTCAGCTCGATCACGTCGAAGCGATCCGCGATGCGGGGGACCTTCGTCGTGTCGACCACGCCGGCACGGACCTCGTGCGGCTCCCACCAGATGGGATGGTTGTACAGGGTCCGCACGCCGTCGCGCGCGCAGACCTCGAGCAGCTCGTCCAGCGTCTCCACCCGGCCGAGCACCTCGTGGTGATAGGTGTCGGGATCGATGCCGTAGAGGTTGACGTGGATCGTGAATCCGATGCCGGGGTCGCGCAGGGTGTGCTCCACGGCCGGGATCACGAGCCGACGGTCGGCCTCGGGCAGCTCACCGACGAGCTCCTCGTAGCCCTCCATCGTGTCGTGATCCGTCAGCACGAAGAAGTCCATGCGACGGTCGGGGTCGGAGGCATCCATCGCGCGCTCGAACAGAGCGCGGGGCGAGAGGTTCTCCAGGTCCGCGACGTCGTAGCTCTTGTTGCTGTGGACGTGGAGATCGCAGCGCTTCGGGTTCGTCTCCATGCCGGTAGGTATAACGCCGGTCGCCGATCCGTGTGTGAAGAG
>CAZQHE010000042.1:0-27021 GCA_964593155.1 uncultured bacterium | reverse complement strand
TTCCCCGGCGACGACGCGCTGCGCGCCGCCGTGGACCGCGCCGGCTTCACCCTCGCGGACTGACGTCGGCCGCGTCGGCGTCGACCAGCCAGAGCAGTTCGCCGGAACGCGGGGCGACACGGGCGGCGGGCAGGTCGCGGTCGCCGTCGAAGATCCGGCGTAGCGCCGGCGCCTTCGCCGCCCCGCTCACCACGAAAAGCACCGACCGTGCCGCGTCGATCAACGGCAACGTGAAGGTCACGCGTTCCCGCGGTTCGACGGGGGCGGTCGATGCCACCACCAGGGTGTTCTTCTCGACCTCGAGTTCCGCCCCGCCGGGGAACAACGACGCGGTGTGCCCGTCGTCGCCCATGCCCAGCAGGATCAGATCGAAGCGCGGCGTGCCGTCGTCGTGAGCGCGGGTGCGGAGCTCGATCTCGTAGGCGGTCGCGGCGTCGTCGGCGCCCAGCTCGGTCCGCGGTGCGTGGACCTGCGCCGCGTCGATGCCCAGGGGATCGAGAAGGGCCTCGCGGGCCATCCGCACGTTGCTGTCCGAATGGTCGGACGGCACCACGCGCTCGTCGCTCCAGAAGAACTCGACCGCGCTCCAGTCGAGCACATCACCGCGACGCGCGAGCACCTCGTACGTCGCACGCGGGGTCGAGCCGCCGGCCAGCGCGATCCAGGCGCGACCGCGCGCGTCGATCGCCGCGCGCAGGATCTCGACCACGTGGTCGGCCGCTGCGCCGGCGAGGGTGGCGGGATCGGGCTCGATGCGCAGTGGCGGCTTCATCGTGTCATCCATTCGTGTCCGTGGCGCGTGCACAGCACGTCGGCATCGCGCGGGCCCCATGTTCCCGCTTCGTACGGGTGCGCCGGAGCCGGGTCCTCCACGAGCGGATCGTACAACCGCCACGAGGCCATCACCTCGTCGTGGTGCACGAACAGGGTCTGGTCGCCCTCCAGAGCATCGAGCAACAGCGTGACGTAGGCGTCGGGAATGCCCTCGAAGCGTTCGGCGTACTCGAAGCCGAGCGGCACGCGCTCCAGACGCATGGGCTCGCCGGGTCGTTTGACGTCGAAGTACAGCTCGAAACCCTCGTTCGGCTGCATCTGCAGGATGAGGGCGTCGTGCGAGACCTCGTAGCAGCGCATGCTCCGGAACAACTGCACCGGCGGGCGGCGGAAGGTGATCGCCACCTGTGTGGTCTTGCGGGGTAGCCGCTTGCCCGTGCGCAGGTAGAAGGGCGTGCCGTACCAGCGCCAGTTGTCCACGAACAGCCGCACGGCGGCGAAGGTGTCGGTGGTCGACTCGTCGGGCACACCCTCGGCCTCGGTGTAGCCGGGCACGTCGCCACTGCGTGTGTACTGACCGCGCACCACGTCGCCGGGCTCGATGTCGCGGATCGACCGCAGGACCTTGATCTTCTCGCTGCGCACGGCCTCGGCGTCGTAGGCCACGGGAACTTCCATGGCGATCAGCGCCAGCAGCTGCGTCAGGTGGTTCTGGATCATGTCGCGCAGCGCACCGCTCTGGTCGTAGTAGCCGGCGCGGTCCTCCACGCCCAGGTCCTCGGCCACGGTGATCTGCACGTTCTCGATCCGCTCGCGCGTCCACAGCGACTCGAAGATCGCGTTGCCGAAGCGCAGCACCAGGAGGTTCTGGACCGTCTCCTTGCCCAGGTAGTGATCGATCCGGAAGATCTGGTCCTCGCGGAAGGTGCCACGGAGCACGTTCTCCAGCTGCTCGGCACTGGCGAGGTCGTGGCCGATCGGCTTCTCCACGACCAGGCGGGTGAAGCCACGGCTCTCGTTCAGACCGACCTTGCCCAGACCCTGCACCGTCGAGGCGAAGACCTGCGGCGGCAACGCCAGGTAGAAGAGCCGGTTGCCGGGCAGGCCGTGCTCGCGCTCGACGTCGTCGATGCGCTGCGCCAGGTCGCGGAACTGCGTGTCGTCGTCCAGCTTCTGGTAGTGCACGCAGTGGCTGCACCACGAATCGAGATCGCCCTCGACACCGGCCTCGGCCAGGGATTCGCGCACGAAGGCGCGGTAGCGCTCGTCGTCCATGTCGGCCTTGCGCGCCACGCCCAGGATCGCCCAGCGGCCGGCCAGCAGACCCGCCTCGCTCAGGCGGTACATGGCGGGCAGGAGCTTGCGGCGCGCCAGGTCGCCCGTGGCGCCGAACAGCACGAACAGATGCGCGGGCGCGTGACCGTCGGACATCACGAACCCTTCTTCTTGATCTCGTGGCCGCCGAACTGGTTGCGCAGGGCGTTCAGCAGCCGGTGGGCGTAGGAGTCGTCGTCGCGCGACGAGAAGCGCTCCATGAGCGCCATGGTCATCACCGGTGCCGGCGACGCCAGGTCGACGGCCTCCTGGATCGTCCACCGGCCCTCGCCCGAATCGCTGACCCAGGCGTCGAGCCCCTCGAGGTGCGGGCTGTCCTCCAGGGCGCGCGCGATCAGATCGAGCAACCAACTGCGCACCACGCTGCCGTGGCGCCAGATCTGGGCGACCTGCTCGAGGTCGAGATCGAAGTCCTTCTTGCGCTCCATGAGCGCGAAGCCCTCGGCGTACGCCTGCATCATGCCGTACTCGATGCCGTTGTGGATCATCTTCACGAAGTGGCCCGCGCCGGCGGGTCCGACGTGTCCCCAGCCGAGTTCCTCGCCCGGGGCGAGCGTCCCGAGGACGGGAGTCAGTATTCCGACCGCGTCCTCGGTCCCTCCGACCATCATCGAGTAGCCCTCGGTACGACCCCACACGCCACCACTGGTGCCGACGTCGACGAAGCGCAGACCGCGGGCTGCGAGATCCTCGGCCCGGCGCATCGTGTCCTTGTAGTTGGAGTTGCCGCCGTCGACGATCAGGTCCCCTTCGGCCAGACGCGGCGCGAGTTCCTCGATCGTGTCGTCGACGGGCTTGCCGGCGGGAACCATGAGCCAGACGGTGCGCGGGGTCTTCAACGCAGCGACCATGTCCTCGATGGTCGAGAAGGCGCGCCCCCCGGCGTCGCCCAGGCGCTCGAGGGAGTCGCGGCTCAGGTCGAAGCCACAGACGTCGTGACCACCCTCGATCAGGCGGTCGGCCATGTTGGCGCCCATGCGTCCGAGGCCGATCATTCCGAGTTCCATGGCGGATCCCTTCTTCGTGAGCGTGCGGAGAAGCGTACGGAAGCAGACTTGAAACGGGACTGCGGTCGTGGTCTTTTCCCGATCAGCGTGGACGAAGGCGCGACCCGTGGCAACGAGGGAGATCCCCCGTGGGTGCATCGGAACGAACCCTGATGTTCCCCCGCGCCGAACTCGACGGCGTGGAGCGGATCGACACACCCCACGGGCCGGTGGTCGTGTGGGGAGCACGTCGACCCGGCGCCGACCGGCCGAGCGAGGACTCGGCGCTGGTCCACTTCGACGAGAACGCACTGGTGCTCGCCGTGGCCGACGGGGCCGGTGGCCACGCCCGCGGCGGCGAGGCGTCGGAGGCGGCCGTACGCGCCATGGCCGAGGCGCTGGACTCCGACGAAGGCGACGTCCGCAACCGCATCCGCCGGGCCCGGATCGACGCCGTCGACGCCGTGGCCGCCCTGGGCGACGAGGCGATCACCACCGTCGCCCTGGCCCTGGTCCACGAACACGAACTGCGCACCTGGCACGCCGGCGATTCGACGATCCTGCTCACCGGCCAGCGCGGACGCCGCAAGCTGCGCACCACCGACCACACCGTCCCCGGGCTCGAGGTCGCGGCCGGCCGCATGACGCTCGACGAGGCCCGCGCCCACGACGAGCGCCACCTGCTCGTCAACGCCCTCGGCTCCGAGCAGGTCGGCTGGGAGACCGACGGTCCCGTCCCCTTCGCCGCGCGCGATACCCTGGTGCTGGCCACCGACGGCCTCTTCGACAACCTGAGCGACGACGAGATCGTCGACCTCGTCCGCAAGGGAGCGCTCGAGGACGACGTCCGCACCCTGGTGGAACACAACCACGCGCGTATGTTCGAGGACCACGGACCGTGGCCGGCCAAGCCCGACGACGTCGTGCTGCTGGTCCACCGCCCCGCCTGAACCCCCACGAGGACGATCGACCGTGTACATCGCCATGAACCGCTTCCGGATCAACGAGGGCCACGAAGACACCTTCGAGACGCAGTGGCGCGAACGCGAGACCCATCTCGACGAGGTGCCGGGCTTCCGCGAGTTCCACCTGCTGCGCGGTGCCACCGAGGACGGCGTCACCCTCTACGCCTCGCACTCGGTGTGGGACGACCAGGCGTCGTTCGTGGCCTGGACCGAGTCCGAGGCCTTCCGCAAGGCCCACGCGAGCGCCCGCTCGCCCGAGGGCACGCTCGCCGGTCCGCCGCGCTTCGAAGGCTTCGAGGTCGTGCTCTGAGGCGTCAGTCGTCGTGCAGCCAGCCCTTGTGCCGGAAGAAGAACACGAGGGCCACGACGATCACACCCATCACCCCGAGCAGGACGAAGTACCCGTTCTCGGCCTGCAACTCCGGGATGTTCACGAAGTTCATCCCGTAGAGCCCGGTGAAGAACGACAGCGGGATGAAGATCGTGCTCATGATGGTGAGCACCTTCATGATCTCGTTCATGCGGTTCGACATCATGGCCCCGTGCAGCGACAGCAGTTGCGAGGTCGAGTCGAGTCCGCCGTGGATCACCTCGAGCAGCTGCACGGCGTGGTCCTGGCAGTCGCGCAGGTAGGTGAGCACGTCTTCGTCGAAGTAGGGACTCTCCTCGCGAAGCATGGCGGCCACGAGATCGCGCATGGGCTCCATGTCGCGACGCAGCTCCTGCATCTCGCGACGCAGGTCGAGGATCTTCCCGACCTGCGAGCGTCGCGCCTCGAGCGTGATCTCCTCCTCCAGGTCCTCGATCCTCTGGCTGATCATCTCGATCACCGGGAAGTAGGCGTCGATCACCAGGTCGATGAGGGCGTAGGCCAGGTAGTCCGGGCCCGCGGCCCGCATGCGCGGACCGATCTCGGTGCGTCGACGCACCTTGTCGAAGACGTCGGTCTGGCCCTCCTGCACGGTGAGCAGCAGCCGCTCGCCCACGAACAGCGTGACCTGCGAGCGCTCCAACCGCCCGTCGTCCAGGCCGCGGATCATGCGGAGCACGACGAGGTGGAAGTGCGGGTAGAGCTCGCTCTTCGGTCGCACCGGCACGTTGACGGCGTCCTCGATCGCCAGGGGGTGGATGTCCAGCTGACGCGCCAGCTCCTCGAAGACGTGACGATCTCCCAGACCCCGGACGTCGATCCACGACACCGACGGCGTCTGCACGTGCTGGCCGACCTCGCCCACCGGCAGATCGTCGAACGTCTGGTGGTGGTCGGGCGAGTAGTCGATCAACCGGATCCGCGGCGGTGCGGCATCGGGCGAGATGACCAGCGAGCCGGGCTTGGCACCGAGTTCGGGATGCTTCTTGCGGAACATGTCAGTCTCCCGTCGCCGGGTGCGTGTTTCACGGGCGCCGCGCGCGCAACCAGGCCCGCAGTTCGTCGAGCGGCAGGGCGTTGAGCACGTTCTCCGCCCGCAGCCATCCCTTGCGCGCCACGGCCACGCCGTAGCGCACGTCCTGCAGGCCCTCGGTGCGGTGCGCGTCGGGGCCGATGCTGATCCGCGCGCCGAGCTTCGCGGCATGACGCAGCTCGCGCCAGTCCAGGTCGAGCCGCTGCGGGTTGGCGTTCAGCTCCAGCGCGCAGTCGACCTCGACCGCGGCCTCGATCACGGCCTCCAGGTCCATCTCGAAACCGTCTCGCGCCAGCAGCAACCGGCCGGTCGGGTGCCCGAGGATGCTCGTGAAGGGATTCTGCACCGCGCGGATGCAGCGCTTCGTCTGGTCCTCGGGCTTCAGACCGAAGTGCCCGTGCACGCTGGCCACCACGAAGTCCATGCGCTCGAGGATGTCGTCGTCGTAGTCGAGCGAACCGTCGGGGAGGATGTCGCTCTCGATCCCCTTCAACACGACGAAGTCGTCGAAGCTCGCGTTGACCTCGTCGATCTCCTCGTGCTGGCGCAGGATTGCATCGGGCTTCAGGCCGTGGGCGTAGAACGCGCTCTGGCTGTGATCGCTCAGCCCCAGGTACTGGTAGCCCATGGCCCGCGCGGCCTCGGCCATCTCGCGCACCGAGTGGGCGCCGTCGCTCCAGGTGGTGTGGTTGTGCAACACGCCGCGGATGTCGGATTCCTCGACCAGCGGCGGCAGGTCGCCCTGCTCGGCCGCGTCGAACTCGCCCATGTCCTCGCGCAGCTCGGGCGGGATGGGGTGCAGGTCGAGCGCCTCGAAGATCGCGTCCTCGCTGTCGAGTTCGAGCGAGGCGTCGCTGCCGGTGGGGAAGAGTCCGTACTCGTTGAGCTTCAGGCCGCGGTCCTTGGCGCGCTGCCGCATGCGCGTGTTGTGGTCCTTGCTGCCGGTGAAGTAGTGCAACGCGAAGGGGAACTGCCGTGGCGTGACCGTGCGCAGGTCGACCTGGATGCCGGTGTCCAGCCGCACGCTCGTCTTGGTGTCGCCGCTGCCGATGACCTCGGCCACGCCGTCCATGCCGGTGAAGGCCTCGTGCACGCGGGCGGGGTCGGCGGCGCTGACGAGGATGTCGACGTCCTTGATCGTCTCGCGGCGGCGGCGGATCGAGCCGGCCAGTTCGTAGCGCTCGACGCCCTCGATCCCCTGCACGAAGTCCATCAACCGGTCGGCCGCCGCCCAGGCGTCGCTGAGCAGGTGCCGGCCCCCGAAGCGGCGGATCGTCTCGATTCCGGCCAGGGTCTTCTGCTGGGTCTTCGCGCCGAAGCCGTCGAGCTGCACCAGGCGGTTCTCGTTGCAGGCGTATTCCAGCTCGCCCAGGGTCTCGATCCCGAGCTTCTCGTGCAGGATGCGCACGCGCTTCGGCCCCAGGCCGGGCACACGGACGATCTCGAGCAGGCCGGCCGGGACGGCGGCTTCGAGTTCCACCAGCGCCGGGCTGGTACCGTCGGTGAGCAGGGCCTCGACCTCGGTCAGGATCCCCTTGCCCACGCCCTTGATCTTCTTCAGCTCGCCGCTCTCGAGTCCGGCCGCGAGGTCGCCCTCGTACGACTGCAGGGCCCGCGCGCCGTTCTGGAAGGCGCGGCTCTTGAACGGGTTGGCACCGCTCAGCTCGAGCAGCACCGCGATGCGTTCGAGGGTCTTGATCACCGTCTTCTTGTCGGCCGCCGCTGCCACGTCGTCTCCCGTCGATGGTCCCCGTCGTCGCACTCCGGTCGATCAGGGTAGTGCCGACCGCACACCCCTCACAAGCCGAGTCCCCTTGTGGACCCACGGTCCGGGCGATAGTCTCGGCGATCTCCGCCCATCCGGCCCCGACCCGAGGAGCCTCCGTGCGACCCGCCCGCTCGATCTTCGTCTTCGCTCTCGTCCTGATCGCCGGCTGTGGGACCACCACGCCGACCCCGCCGACTCCCGATCCCGCGGCCACGCAGACACCGCCTCCCGAGCCGGAGCCCGGGCCGCTGGAGAAGTTCGTCGAGGGCAAGGAGCGCCTCGAGGGTCTGTTCGACGTGATCCTCGACCGGGACGCGGCCAGGGTCTGGCTCGAGTTCCCGCCCGCCGGCGCCGACGGTCTGGTGGCCGAGGTGCTGTACGTCGAGGGACTGGCGCACGGACTGGGCAGCAATCCGGTGGGTCTCGACCGCGGCAGGATCGGGAGCACGCGCGTGGTCGAGCTGCACCGCATCGGGCGGAGACTCTACCTGGTGCAACCGAACCTGGGCTTCCGCGCCACCAGCGACAATCCCGACGAGCGTCGCGCCGTGGAGCAGGCCTTCGCGCGCTCGGTCCTGTGGTCCGGCCCGGTGGTGGCCGAGGCTCCGACGGGCGACTTCGTGGTCGATTTCACCGACTTCGTGGTGCGCGACGCCCACGGCGTGGTCCGCACGTTGAAGCGCACGGGTCAGGGGAAGTTCGAACTCGACGACGACCGCAGCACGCTCGACCCGAACCAGGTGCTCGCCTTTCCCGACAACCTCGAGTTCGAGGCCATCCTCACCTTCGGCAGCGACGAGCCGGGGCCCGAGGTGCGCAGGGTCACACCGACGCCCGACTCCGTGACCCTGGTGCAGCACCACTCGCTGGTGCGTCTGCCCGACGACGGCTACGAACCGCGCGCGTTCGATCCGCGATCGGGCGCGCTGTGGATCGGCTACCAGGACTACGCAGCGCCGCTCGACGCACCGATCGAGCGCAAGTGGATCGTCCGCCACCGCCTGCAGAAGAAGGACCCGACGGCCGAGCGCTCCGAGCCAGTCGAGCCGATCGTCTACCACGTCGACCGCGGTGCACCCGAGCCCGTGCGCCAGGCCTTGATCGAGGGCGCGCGGTGGTGGAACCAGGCCTTCGAGGCGGCCGGCTACGTCGACGCCTTCCGCGTGGAGCTGCTGCCCGAGGACGCCCATCCGCTGGACGTGCGCTACAACGTGATCCAGTGGGTGCACCGTCAGACCCGCGGCTGGAGCTACGGCGGCGGCGTGGTCGACCCGCGCACCGGCGAGCGGATCAAGGGACACGTGTCGCTGGGCTCGTTGCGCGTGCGCCAGGACCGGCGCCTGTTCGAGGGCCTGCTCGGCACGCAGAAGACCGGCACCGGTGCGGCCGACGACCCGATCGAGCTGTCGCTCGCGCGCATCCGTCAGCTGTCCGCGCACGAGGTCGGCCACACGATCGGCTTCGCCCACAACTTCACGGCCAGTACCTGGGGCGACCGCGCCTCGGTCATGGACTACCCCGCCCCGCTGATCCGGGTGGGCGACGACGCCACGCTCGACGTGAGCGAGGCCTACGCCGTGGGCATCGGCCCGTGGGACGAGACCACGGTACAGTACTCCTACGCCGACTTCCCGCCGGGGACCGACGAAGCCGCGGCCCTCGATTCGATCCTGCGCGCCAGTCTGGAGCGCAGCGAGGAGTTCATCAGCGACGGCGACGCCCGTCCGGTGGGCGGCGCGCACCCGACCGCGCACCTGTGGGACAACGGCCGCGATCCGGTGTCGATGCTGCGCGAGCAGCTCGAGGTGCGACGCATCGCCCTCGAGCGCTTCGGCCTGGACAACCTGCCGAAGGGAGAGCCGGTGGGGCTGCTGCAGCAGACCTTCGTCCCGGTCTACCTGCACCATCGATTCCAGCTCGAGGCCGCGGTGAAGCTGGTCGGCGGGGTCGACTACCGCTACAAGATGCCCGGCGACGACCAGCCCCTGGCGCGCCCGCTGCCCGAGGACGTGCAGCGCGACGCGCTCGAGGCGGTCCTGCAGTGCCTCGAACCCACGATGCTCGACATCCCCGACTCGACGCTCGCCCTGCTGATGCCGCGGCCGTACGGCCACCAGGGCTCCAACCGCGAACTTTTCGAGGGCGCGACCGATCCGGTCTTCGATCCCATGAGCGCCGCGGCCACCGCCGCCGACCACGCCGTGCGCATGCTGCTGGCCCCGGAGCGCTGCATGCGTCTGGTCGACCAGCAGCGCCGCATGGTCGTGCCCTTCGGCCTCGACGACACCGTCGACGCCCTGATCGAGCGCACCTTCGACCGCCGGGCCGAGACCGAGCGCCTGCGGGCGCTGCAACGCGAGGTGCAGCGTCTGGTCGTCGATCGCCTGGTGGAACGCGCCTTCGATCCCGACACGCCCAGCGCGGTGCGCGTGGTCGTCGAGAGCCGGCTGGCGCGACTGCAGAACCGTCTGGTGCGCCGCGGCAGCGGCGGAGGCATCGACGCCGCGCACGACGCGGTGCTCGCGCGCGATCTGGATCGCTACCTGTACCAGCGCGAATGGCGCGAGCCCAGTGGCTGGCGCGCGCCGGAGATGCCGCCGGGCAGCCCGATCGGCAGTGCCTGCGGCGGAGGTCTCTAGCCCACGTCCACGCCGTTGCGCTCGCAGAGCTCGCGGAACGACTTCTTGTCGACCGCCTTCAGGTAGGCGTCGTGCGCGTCGACCAGGTCCTCCTGGATCAGGCGTAGCAGGTCGTCGTTGAGCGTGCGCATGCCCTGCTTCTTGCCCGTCTGCAGCTGGCTCTCGATCTGGAAGGTCTTGCCCTCGCGGATCAGGTTCGAGATCGACGAGTTCATCAGCAGGATCTCGTGCGCGGCCACCCGGCCGCCACCCTTGCGCGGCACCAGGGTCTGCGAGATCACTCCGCGCAGACTCTCCGACAGCATCACGCGGATCTGCGCCTGCCGGTCGGCGGGGAACTGGTCGATGATCCGGTCGACGGTGCTGCAGGCCGTGGTGGTGTGCAACGTGCCGAAGACCAGGTGACCGGTCTCGGCCGTCTCGATCGCCATCTCCATGGTCTCGAGATCGCGCAGCTCGCCCACCAGGATCACGTCGGGATCCTCGCGCAGGGCCGCTCGCAACGCGCTCTTGAAGCTGTCGGTGTGCACGCCGACCTGCCGCTGGTTCACCAGGCACTGCTTGTTCGGGTGCACGAACTCCACGGGATCTTCGATCGTGATGATGTGCTCGCGCCGCTGTTCGTTCACCAGGTCGATCAGCGAGGCGATGGTCGTGGACTTCCCGCTGCCGGTGGGTCCGGTGACCAGTACCAGGCCCTTGTTCAGCAGTGCGAGATCGCGCACTTCCTTCGACAACCCCAGCTCGTCGGCCGGGACGATGTCGTCGGGGATCGCCCGGAACACCGCCGCTGGACCGCGACGGTCGAAGTACAGGTTCGCGCGGAAGCGGCTGACGCCCTCGATGGCGTAGGCGAAGTCGGTGTCGTGGTGCTTGAGGAACTGATCGCGATTGCGCTGCGGCGTGATCGCGAAGAGCATGCGGAACAGTTCGTCGGCCTCGAGCGGCTCGCGCTCGGCGTCGAGTTCGACGTGGCCGTCCACCCGGTAGACCGGCGGCTGCTCGCAGCACAGGTGCAGGTCGCTGGCCTGCTTCTCCACCGTGGCACGCAGCAGTTCGTCGATCAACGCGCGGTAGTTCGGCGGCAGGTCGTCGGGAACCAGCAGGTCGGCCTGGTGGTCGTCGAGCGAGGGCAGTGCACTGGGGTCGAACCTCGGTGCGCCGTTGGTCGACGTCACGGCGTCGGCCACGGCCGTCGCCGTCTGGGCGTCGTCACTCATCTCGTGCCAGGGCGCCGCCGGATCCGGCGCCGGAGAACCGCCGCCGTTCGGGCGGTAGTCGTCGGGCGGCACTGCGGCGACGGCGGCCGAGTCGGCCTCCGGCGGCGGGGTCTCGCGTGCGATCTCCTGGGCCACGTCGGCGAAGGAACTGTCGGCCACGTCGGCGGAGCCGTTCTTCGCGGTCTCCCAGATCGTGGCGACCGTCGCGCCCTGGTCGTCCTCGAGCACGCCGGTGTAGGTCAGGGCGCCCACCGAGTAGACGAAGCTCGCGGTACCGTCCTCGCGGTAGGTGTCGATCACGTTGCGATCGGCGAGTTCGGCGACCAGCGCCAGGATCTTGGTCTGGTCGAGCAGCGCCTTGCTGACGGTCTTCGTGCCCGACAGGAAACGAAAGGCCGGCGCGCGGTCCTGTTCGAGGATCAGCGACTCGGCCTGGTACTCGGACAGTGCAGAGAGGAAGCGATCGAGTTGGGCCATGACCGCCTTCGGTGGTTCGAGCGTGCACGAGGAAGCAGAGCTGAGGTGTGCCGGGTGACGGCCATGGTGCTCGTCCTCGCTGGTTGCCTCGGTCGAGACCGCCACCCGGCACGGCTCGCCACAGCACAGCGTGTGCCCATGTCCGGAGCACGACATCGCGTGGCACGACTCGGCACACCGCGGTACGTTCCACCACCGGTGCCCGCGCGCCGGCCGCGAGATCCGCGCTCGCACCGGAGCAGGCTGCACGATCGCGTGCGGGTCTCCGCGAGGCGCCCGTGGCCACCGGGCGTCGCCGACGCCCGCCGGGCGCCGACGCGCGAGGGCGCGTGCGTCCTCGTGGTGTCGAGGAGGAGCAGGAACGAACCATGTCGATCCGGAACTTCCGCGCGATCCAGCGTGCGATCGTCGAATGCGACCGCTGCCCGCGTCTACGCGCCCACTGCGCGAAGGTCGCCGCCGAGCGCAAGAAGCAGTACGCCGATCAGGAGTACTGGGGGCGGCCGGTACCGTCCTTCGGAGACCCGCGCGCGCGGATGATGATCGTCGGTCTCGCGCCGGCCGCCCACGGCGCCAACCGCACGGGCCGCATGTTCACCGGCGACAGTTCGGGGGACTGGCTCTACGAGGCCCTGCACCACTACGGCTTCGCCAACCAGGCCGAGTCGGTGGCGGCCGACGACGGCCTCGTACTCGACGACTGCCTGGTGTCGGCCGCCGTCCACTGCGCGCCGCCGCAGAACAAGCCCACGCGCGAGGAGCAGGACACCTGCCGCCACTGGCTGCACCGCGAGCTCGACGAACTGGATCCCGAACTGGTGATCGTGCTCGGCCGCATCGCCTGGGACGCGTGGCTGCGGTTGCTGGCCGAGCGCGACGTCGAGATCCCCTCACCGCGCCCGGACTTCGCGCACGACCGCTTCGTGGAAATCGAGGGGAGCCCGCTCGTCCTGCAGAGCTACCATCCGAGCCGTCAGAACACGAACACGGGCCGGCTCACACGCCGCATGTGGCATGCGGTGTTCCGCCGTGCGCGGCATCATCTCGATTCGCTGGACTGATCGTCGACGCGACCCCGGCCCACGGCCCAGGCCAGCAACGACCAACCGGCGATCAGGCACACCCCGCCGATCGGCGTGACCGCTCCCAGCCACGGCTGGTCGAGCAGGACCAGCGCGAACAGGCTGCCGCTGAACACCACCGTGCCCGCGACGAAGAACGACCCGGCCCACCGCAGGCGGGTCGGGTCGAAGCGGTCGTGCAGTACGGCCACCAGCAGCATGGCCGGGACGTGCGCCATGAGCAGGCGCACGCCGGTCTCGAAGGTGTCGAGGCGTCGGGGCGGAACGTGATCGGCCAGACCGTGCGCGCCGAAGGCGCCGGCGGCCACCCCGATCGCACCGAGCACGGCGGCCGTCCGCAGCAGAGCTCGATCGGTCGACCGGGGAGCGCCCACGACCTCAGCGCGAGCGGGCCGAGAGTTCGCTCTCGAGGCGGCGCTCGAGATCGGGGTCGGAGTCGTAGTCCGGCTCGACCTCGCGGGCGGGCACCGACTCGTCGAGCTTCAGCGCGTGCTGCCGCTGCAGGAACCACATGATGGCACCCAGGCCCACGAGCACCGCGAGCACCGGGAAGATCCACACGAGCACGTTGAAGCCCTTGAAGCGCGGCGCCGAGAGGATCGACTCGCCGTAACGCGAGATCAGTTCGTCGGTGATCTGCGACTCGGTCCAGCCGGCGGCGACCCAGCCCTTGATCTCTTCGCGCAGCACGGCGGCCTTGCCCGAGGTGCAATCGCGCAGGTTTGCCCCGGGGCAGTAGGGACTCATGTACTTCGTCTGCAGGGACAGCGACATGTCCGCGATCTCCTGCTCGGTGCGCTCGACCGGTCCGGCCGGCACGTCGCCGCCCTGGGCGAAGGCGGGGGCCGCGAGGAACAGACCGAGCACGGCGATCAGGACGAACGCCGGGAAGCGACCACGCATGGACATGGGATCCTCCGGAGAAGGGCATGGGGGGCACAGAACACCGTACCAGATTCACAGCGCGCCGCATCGTCCAACGGTGTGATGCGCCACGGCGATTGTGCCCGGGCCCGCCGCGGGCTACTCTCCTCTTCCAACGCCCCGGTCCCGGAGACGTTCCCTCGTGCTCGAACTCGAACTCGTCGTCAACGGCCAGCTCACCCCCCTGCAGCTCGAGGACGGGCTGTACCGGGTCGGTCGAGCCCCCGACACCGACATCACGATCTCCGTCCCCAGCGTCAGCAAGCACCACGCGGTGCTGCGCGTGGAGGGCGACGCCCTGTTCGTCCGCGATCTCGGCAGCACGAATGGTACCGACATAGACGGAAAACAGGTCGGGAACGAGGAGATCGAGGCCGGCAAGCACGCCACGGTGCGCTTCGCCGGCGTTCCCCTGTGGCGAACCGTCCGCGGCGACGACTCCACGGCCACCCTCTCGCGCGACGAGGAAGTGAGTTCGTCGACGATTTATCGTCCGGATGAGGACTACAGCGAGTCCGCGCGGGCACGAATCGTCGACATGTTGTCGAACCTGTTCGAGCTCGTCGCGTCCGAGGCCGACTCGCAGGAACTCGAGCGCCAGGCCTGCGGCTTCGTGTCGCGCTTCGTCGACACCGACCGGGTGATCCTGCTCCAGGACGAGGGCGAGGGCACCGAGCTGAGCGTGAAGGCCCAATGGCTGTCCGAGGGCAAGGCCTCGACCCAGAGCCAGGAACGCCTGCGCCTGAGCACCACCCTGGTCGGCCAGGTGCTCAGCGAGCGGTCGTCGGTGCTCGTGGCGAACACCCTGAACGACCCGCGCTTCGCCGACCAGGGCAGCATCCTGCACCTCGACCTGAAGTCGGCCATGGCCGCACCGCTCTTCGACAACCAGCGCGTGCGCGGGATCCTGTACGTGGACTGCAGCCGGCCCCAGGTGCAGTACGACACCGAGGACCTGCAGGTGCTCACCGCCACCGCCAACGCCGTCGCGGTGAAGCTGCGCACGCTGACGCTCGAGAAGGAGATCCGCACCGCGGCGCGGATCCAGATGGCCATGCTCCCCGAGGACCTCCCCGTGCCCGAGGGCTGGTCGCTGGACTGCCACCTGACCATGTGCCGCGAGGTCGGCGGCGACCTCTACCACTGCCTGCCGCGGCCCGACGGCCGCACCCTGCTCGTGCTCGGCGACGTGGCCGGCAAGGGCGTGCCCGCGTCGCTGGCCATGGCCGCGACCATCGTGTTGATCCGTTCGCTGAACGACCTGGGGACGAGCCTCGAGGACATGGCCCCGCACCTCAACGCGCAGCTGGGCGAGAGCCTGGCCCCGGAACAGTTCGTGACGCTCTTCGTGGGCGAGCTCGATCACGAGACGGGACGGCTGCGCTACTTCAACGCGGGCCACGAGCCGCCGCGAATCCACCGGCCGGGCACCGACGCGATCGAGGAACTGCCGTCGACGGGGCGTCCCACGGCCATGCTCCCCTTCGGCGACTTCGGCGTGTCCGAGTGCACCCTCGAGGTGGGCGACACCCTCGCCGTGTTCAGCGACGGCATCCCCGAGGCCACGCGCAGCGGCGACGACTTCTTCGGCCTGCAGGGTGTGGACGACGCGCTGCGTGCCCACGCCACGGATCACGTCTCGGCGATCCGGCAGTCGATCCTGGCCGCGATCGAGAGCTACCTCGACGCCGAACGGGCTTCGGACGACATCACGTTGATGGTGCTACGGCGCACGGCCTGAGCGCGCCGGATGCCGGGGATCAGCGGAACTGGGCCACGAACACGGCCCGGTCGTGCCGTCCGGGCCCCGACGACGCCAGCAGCAGCAGCGAGACCGCGTAGAAGATCGCCGTGATGCCCAGATCGACGCCCAGGATCGACAGCAGCAGGCCGTAGACGCCGATGCCCTCCATCAGCGCCCACCGCAACACGCAGTACACCACGTAGCTGGTGCGCGAGAGCGCGGCGATCATCTGCCGCAGCAGGAACACCA
Source organism: uncultured bacterium (assembly GCA_964593155.1). Taxonomy (GTDB): domain Bacteria; phylum Krumholzibacteriota; class Krumholzibacteriia; order JAJRXK01; family JAJRXK01; genus JAJRXK01. The sequence goes on along the minus strand of CAZQHE010000042.1, from coordinate 11,455 downwards.
CGAGCACGTGCAGACCCGAACCCATGGCCAGGAAGATCAGCAGCCAGGTCTCGAGTTCCTGGTCGACGATCTGCGTGCGTGAGGGCACGACCGTGGCGGTCAGCACCGCGTAGAGCACGATCGACAGCATCATGGCGGCCCAGATCCAGGGGAGCTTCGACTCCCCCGGCTGGACCCGCTGGGCGCGCTCGTGGGCGTCGTCGTGGGGCGACGCCGGAGGTCCGTTCACCGTCCGGACGTCTCCTCTTGGGGAAGCTCGCGCAGCCAGGACACGATCGTCTCGTAGGCCGGGCGGCCTTCGTCCATCAGCTCACCGTCGGCACCGTAGATCTTGAAGTGCGGGATCGAGCGGATGCCGTACTGCTGCAGCACGGGCGAACCCCAGTCGATGCCCTCCTTGCCCGGGCGGTTCACGTCGACCTTCACGACGTGGACGTCGTCGCGCTCCTTGTGCAGGCGATCGAGCCAGGGAGCGATCTGCACGCAGGGAGGGCAGTAGTCGCTCATGAAGTCGAAGACGGTGATCTTGTCCTCGGCCAGGTACTTCTTGATCTCGGTCCGCTGGCCCCGGGCGATACGGATGGGCTTGTCCGCATCGGACGCCTGCTCCTGTTGCACCGCGGAGGCCTCGGGCGCGGCCTCGTCGGCGTTGCTGCTGTTCGAGGTGCAGGCGATCAGCGTGAGGCTCACGGCGAGCGCGGCGAAGGTGGTCGAGCGGAGCGGAAGTCGCATGTCGTGTCTCCGTACGGAATGCCCCGGGGGGGACCGGACTCCCCCGGATGGGTGTGAGGGACAAGAATAGCCCCTCTGGGGGCCAACGCACTTGCGGGCCTGTGAAGTTCCCGCTAAACACACCGCGGAACGGCCCGTTCCGGCCTTTTCCCCCGGTCCCCCGGCCCAGGACCCGGTCATGGCCGACCGCGACGACAAGCTCCCGGGCCAGGCTCCCGGCCCCTACTACGTCGACGGCCAGTGCATCGACTGCGACCTGTGCCGTCAGGCCGCCCCGGCCAACTTCGAGCGCAACGACGCCGAGGGCTTCTCGTACCTGGCCCGCCAGCCCGAGACCGACGAAGAGCACGACGCCTGCCGCGAGGCCCTCGAGGAGTGCCCCGTCGAGGCGATCGGCGACGACGGCGAGGACTGAACCCCGTCCTGCCCACGAGAGGTGGAACCCGTGAAGCACGTCCTCAAGGTGGCCCGCATGGGCAATCCGGTGCTCCGCCGCAAGGCCGAGCCCGTGGATCCCGCTGCCATTCCCAGCCGCGAGTTCCAGGACTTCGTCGACTCCATGCTGCTGACCATGCACGAGTACTCGGGCATCGGCCTGGCCGCCCCGCAGGTGCACAAGAGCCTGCGCGTGGTCGTGTTCCACGAGGGCGCCGGACTCACCGACGGCGATGGGGAACCCCTGACCGCGCTGATCAACCCCGAGGTCACGCCGCTCACCGACGACCTGCGCGCGATCTGGGAGGGCTGCCTGAGCGTGCCCGGCCTGCGCGGCCGCGTGTCGCGCCCCGAACGGATCCGCGTCACCGGCCTCGACCGCAAGGGCCGCGAGGTCGACCTCGAGCTCGAGGACTTCGACGCCGTGGTCACCCAGCACGAGTTCGACCACCTCGACGGCGTGCTCTACACCGACAAGGTCGACGATCCGACCCTGCTCGTGTTCGAGGAGGAATTCGAGCGCTACTGGGCCGAGAAGGCCGAGGAGGACGGCGACTTCGTCGACGACGAGGGTTGATCTTGGCCCCGGCGCGCCCGCGCGCTAGGCTGCGCCGCGAGTCCTCCCCCGTGTGCGTGCCATGACCGGATCGAACCAGCGCTTCGTACCGACCGCGCGTCCGCTCGCGCCGAAGACCGCGGGCTCGTGCTCCACCGACTTCCGCCGCACCTGCCCGAACTGCGGCGCCGAACTCTGGGACAAGGAGTGCAAGAGCCGCTGCCCGCGGTGCCACTTCTTCACCGACTGCAGCGATCCCTGGTAGGACCCGGACCCGGGGCAGGGCTCACACCCTTGGTCGCAGCGACCACTCCACCAGCGCCAGCAGGCCGTCGACCAGCAGCGCCAGCACCGCCGCCGGCAGCGCCCCGCTCAGGATGATCGCCGCGTCGTCGAGCTGCAGGCCGGCCACGATCGGCTCGCCCAGTCCACCCGCGCCGATGAACGCGGCCAGCGTGGCCGTTCCCACACAGATCACCGCCGCCGTGCGGATCCCGGCCAGGATCACCGGCACCGCCAGCGGCAGCTTGACGTGCACGAGCACCTGCCGCGGCGTCATGCCCAGGGCGGTACCGCTCTGCGCGGCGGCCGGCCCCGCGTCGCGCACCCCGGTGAAGGTGTTCCGCACGATCGGGTAGAGCCCGTACAGGAACAGCGCCGCGATCGCCGGCTGCGCGCCCACGCCCAGCAGGGGGATCATGAAGGCGAGCAGCGCGATCGAAGGGATGGTCTGCAGGATCCCCACGCCGCGGATCACGTTCTCGGCGCGGCCGGAGTGGCGTTCGAGCACCAGGCCCAGGGGTACGGCGACCAGGATGCTCAGCGACAGCGCGCCGAACACCAGCCCCAGGTGTTCGAGCGTGCGCTGCAGCAGCGCGCCGCGCTCGTCGATCATCACGTCGAAGACGTTGCGATCACGTCCCCCTTCGCCCGCCGCCGCCGACGCCGCCGCGGCCTCGGCGTCGCTGACCACGCCGAGCTGTTCCAGGAACTCCGCGGCCACGCGTTCGATCGGTTCGCCTTCGACCTCCACCCGGCGGTTCAGTGCGCGCATCGAGGCCTCGTCGAGAACGTCCGACAGGCGTTGCAGACGCACGCCCAGCCGCGGATGGGCGTCGAGCGTCGGGCCGTGCACGAGCGGGGCGGCGGAGTAGGGCGGGAACACGCCGCGCGGGTCGTCGAGCACGACCAGGTCGTGCACGAGGATCAACCCGTCGGTGGTGTAGACGTCGATCACGTCGACCTCGCCGTCGCCCGCCGCGGCGTACTTCAACGTCTGCTGCATGCCGACCAGACGCCGTGGGTCGAGACCGTAGACCTCGCGCAGACCGACGAGCCCGTCGCGCCGCTGCTGGAACTCGTAGCCGAAGGCGTAGCGCAGGTCGTCGCCCCGTGCGGCCAGATCGGCAATGGTGCGCAGGTCGCGCTCTGTGGCCACGGCCCTTCGCACCGCGACCTCGTAGGCGTTCTCGAAGCCGAGTGGTGCGAGCCAGCGCAGGTCCCAGCGTTCGCGGAACGCCCGGCGCACCTTCGCCAGCACCTCGGCCTCGGACCCCTGGGCCGGTTCGCCGAGCAGGGTGACCAGGCCGGTGCCCGTGTACTCGGGGTAGACGTCGATCGAGCCGTTGCGCAGCGCGCGGAAGCACACCGACGTGCCGGCCAGGTTGAAGCGGCGGTCGACGGTGAACGCGCCGCCGGCCTCGAGCGTCTGCGCGAAGATCTCGGCGAGCAGGCGGCTCTCGGAGAAGTTCTTCGAACCGACGACCACGGTGGGCGGCTCCTGCGCGGCGACCGGTGCGCCGAGCAACAGCGACGTGCCGAGCAGCAGCGACGTCAGCACGAGCACGACCCTCACGCCACGCTCCCCGAGGCCCGCAGCAGCGCGCGCACGTAGTCGTTGGCCGGCGCGTCGCGCAGTTCGTCGGGCGGGGCCTGCTGCTGGACCTCGCCCTCGCGCAGCACCACCACGCGATCGCCCAGGCGCAGGGCCTCGGCCATGTCGTGGGTGACGAGCAGCGTGGTCTTGTGCAGATCGCGCTGCCAGCGCGCCACCTCGTCCTGCAGTTCGGTGCGCAGGACGGGATCGAGGGCGCCGAAGGGCTCGTCGAGCAACAGCACGCGGGGATCGGCGGCCAGGGCCCGGGCGAAGGCCACGCGCTGCCGCTGGCCTCCCGACAGCGCGCTCGGCCGCCGGTCCGCGAAGGTGGCGGGGTCGAGGCCGACGAGCGCGAGCAACGCGTCCGATCGGGCGGCCCGTCGCTCCCGGGACCAGTCGAGCAGCCACGGCACCAGCTCGACGTTGGCGCGCACGCTCCAGTGCGGGAGCAGGCCGCCGTCCTGCTGCACGTAGCCGATCGACCGGCGCAGGCCCTCCACCGCGACCGTGTCGACGGGCGTGCCGTCGACCTCCACGCGGCCCCGGCCGGGCCGGACCATCCGGTTGAAGCACTTGAGCAGGGTGGTCTTGCCGCTGCCGCTCTCGCCGACCAGGGCCACCGTCTCCCCCTCGGCCACCGCGATCGAGACCCCGCGCAGGGCCCGCACGCCGCCGGCGTAGGTCACGGTGAGGTCTTCGCAGGACAGCGCGCTCATGCGGGGCAGCCTAGGCGATCGCGGGCGCGGCGTCTCGCCGTGGTCGGGGCGATCGTTCGTACACGAAACATATTCGGACCCTTCCTGTCCGGTTGGAAGGGACACCCTGCCCGGAATCTTGGCCTCCTGAGCCGAATTCCGAGTCAGGTTGAGATCGGTTCGAAATTTTGTACACTAACTTTCTCTTTCGCCCGTTCCCACGAGGTGGGGTCGTGAGCCGCGATCTCGACATCGAAACCCGCATCGTCGCATCGATCCGACGGATCATGCGGGCGGTCGACCTGCACTCGCGACACCTCGTCGACGAGTTCGGGCTGACCGGACCGCAGCTCGCCGTGTTGCAGGCCGTGGCGGAGAGGGAGCAGGCCACGCCGGGTGGAATCGCCCGGTCGGTGCGCATCAGCGCGGCCACCACGAGCGGAATCCTCACCCGCCTCGAGAAGCGCGCCCTGATCGTGCGCACCCGCGGCGAGAGCGACCGGCGGACGGTCCGTGTCGATCTCACCGACGACGGCCGCAAGGCGCTGGCCGCAGCGCCCTCGCTGCTGCAGGACCGCTTCCGCGAGCAGCTCGCCCACCTCGAGGAATGGGAACGGAGCATGATCCTGAGCGTGCTCCAGCGCATCGCCACCATGATGGACGCCGAGGACCTCGAGGCCTCGCCCATGCTCGTCACCGACGACTCCACGCTGGTCTTCCGCGACTCCCACGACGACGACCGCGGAGACCAGGATCTCATCCGGGAGAACTGAACCGTGCGCCCCATCCGTTCCGTTCGGAGCGCGATGCACCTTGCGTGGTGCATCGTCCTCCTCGGCCCCCTTCTCGCTCCCCTGTCCTCCGCCCGCGCCGAGGTCCCGCCGACCCCGCGCTGGGACCACGACGCCCGCATGTCGAGCAAGGACGGCTACGCCCAGCTCAGCTGGACGGTCGAGGACGACAGCGTCCACTGGGTCTACCAGCTCGAGGAAGGCCGCCTGCCCGGTTTCGAGGACACGATCCTGCGCCACGAAGGGTCGCAGCACAGCTCCTTCGTGTCGGGACTGCAGGACGGCACCAGCTACTTCCGCGTGCGCGCCCGCCACCCCGACCGCCCCGACGGCTGGAGCGAGTGGTCGCAGACCCTCGAGATCGAGGTGCAGCACTACAGCCGAAGCTTCGCGCTCACGCTCATGGGGATCGGCGCGGTGGTGTTCCTGGCCACGGCCGCCTTCCTGATCGTCCACCGCAACGATCCCACCCCGCACGCGAGGAGTTCTCGATGAACGAAGCCTCGGCACTGCTCGATCCCACGATCGGCTGGGTCCTGCTCGTGGTGCTCTCGGTGATCTGGGTGGGCCTCGGCGTGTACTGGGGCCGCAAGGCCTCGAACCTCGAGGGCTTCATGCTGGCCGGGCGCAACGTGGGCCTGGCCCTGGGCACGGCCACGGCGGTGGCCACGTGGATCACGTCGAACACCACCATGCTCGCCCCGCAGTTCGCGCTGCAGCTCGGGGTGTGGGGCATGCTGGCCTACTGCACCGCGAGCTTCGGCCTGTTCCTGTTCGCGCCCATGGCCGAACGCATCCGCGCGCTCATGCCCAACGGCTACACCAGCGCCGAGTTCGTGCGTCTGCGCTACGGCAACTTCGCGTGGGGCATCTTCCTGGTGATCTCGCTGTTCTACGGCATCACCTGGATGATCAGCATGGGCATGGCCGGCGGAATCCTGATGGAAGCCCTGGCCGGCATTCCCTACGTGTACGGAATGACGGCCATCCTGCTGGTGTGCGTGCTGTACACGCTGTTCGGCGGATTGTTCGCGGTGATCGGGACCGACTTCATCCAGAGCTGGATCATCCTGGTGGGCGTGTGCGTGGTGGCGATCGCGGTGCTCTCGACGGTGTCGATCGACGAGATCTACGCCAACCTCGAGCGCAACCGGCCCGCCCTGCTCGACGTGCTCTTCCCCGCCGCGATCATGGCCGTGTTCAACAACATGCTGTTCGGCCTGGGCGAGATCTTCCACAGCAACGTGTGGTGGAGCCGCGCCTTCGCCATGCGCGAGGGCGTGGGGCGCAAGGCCTACGGCCTGGCCGGACTGGTGTGGCTGCCGATCCCGATCGTGGCCGGCTTCCTGGGCCTGGCCGCGCCGGCCATGGACATCAACATCGCGCGCCCCGACATGGTGGGCCCCGTGGTGGCGGGCACCGTGCTCGGCACCTTCGGCGCGGTGCTCGTGTTCGTGGTGGTCTTCGCGTCGTTGGCGTCGAGTATCGACAGTCTGTTGGCCGCCATGAGCGACCTGGTGTTGAACGACTTCGTGAAGCAGATGTTCGCCCGCGATGCCACCGACGCCCAGCTCCGCCGCTGGGGCATGGCCGTGATCATCGGCATCGGGCTGGTGACATGGCTGATCTGCGTGCCGCGGGTGGGCACGCTGGCCAGTGTGCTGTTCTTCGCCGGCCCGCTGGTGGGCAGCGCGATCTGGCCGATCATCGCCGGTCTGTACTGGCAGCACACCAACCGTCACGGAGCCGTGGCCGCCATGCTGCTGGGCTCCGTCGGCGGTCTGATCACCTACTTCGCCGTGGGCTGGTACGCGGCTTCGCTCATCGGGACCGCGGTGTCGATGGTCGTGGTCGTCGTCACCACGCGCTTCGCGCCGCAATCCTTCGACTGGAAGCGGCTCGACGCCGGTCCGCACACGGTCACTTCCGAGGAGGCCGCATGAACTTCTCGCTCGGATTCTTCACCGTGGCCGTGTTCGGTGCGATCGCGCTCGCACTGATCGCGGCCGTCTTCCTTCCCGTCCTGTTCGTGCGCGACGCACGCAAGAAGAGGCTGTGGTAGCCATGGTACAACCCGTGGGAACGACCAACGCGCAGAGCAATTCCGTGGGCGCCATGCTCGACCCACGCAATCTGCTCGAACACTACCGGAACGCGCTCGACTGGGACCTTCTGCGCAAGTTCGAGGGCGTGTCGATCCTCAACACGCGGCAGTTCGTGCGGCGCGAGGTGGTGGAACTGGCCAAGTTCTCGGCCCTGCTCGAGCAGACCGAGATCGCCAGCTCGCACCCGCTCGACGGCAAGATCTGCATCACCTCGTTCTTCGAGGCCAGCACCCGCACCCGCCTGAGCTTCGAGGCGGCCACGCTGCGCTGCGACGGCAGGGTCCTGAGCGTGCCCGACGGCAAGGTCACCGGCATCGCCAAGGGCGAGTCGCTCGCCGACATCGGCGAGATGTTCAACACGTACGGCGACCTCGTGATCATGCGGCATCCCGAGACCACGGCCGTCGAGGAGATCCGCCGCAACCTGCGCCTGCCGCTGATCAACGCGGGCAACGGAACGGGCGAGCACCCGACGCAGGCCCTGCTCGACTGGTACGCCCTGTTGAAGTGGCGGCCCGACCTGGCCACCGAGGACTTCACCGGCGACAAGTTCCACATCGGCATCGTGGGCACGCCGCGCGACATGCGCGCGGTGAAGAGCTTCATGCGCATGTCCATGCTCTTCGACAACGCCATCGGCAAGATCACCGTGGTCAGCGAGCAGAAGCAGCCGCTGGGTCGAGAGCTCGCCGAGGACGTGGAGAACTCGCCGATCGAGGTCGAGATCCGCAGCGACATGCAGAGCGTGCTGCACGAGTTCGACGTGATCTACATGAACTCGATCGCCCTGCTCGAGGGCAGCTACGAGTTGCTGGGCAAGGAGTTCTCGCTCGACGCGAACAGCAACCTGAAGGAGAACGCGGCGATCCTGCACCCGCTGGCCCGTCGTGACGAGCTCGACGCCAGCCTGGATCGAACGCCGCACAACCTGTACTTCGCCGAAGCGGCCGGTGCGGTGTTCATGCGCCAGGCGCTGCTGGTGAGCGTGTTGGGACGCATCGACTCGCTGCCGGACAGCATCATCTTCCTCTCGAGCTGACCGGAACGGAGCGACGACATGTGTGGAATCGTGGGGAGCTGGGAGCTCGGGCCCTGGTCCGAGGCCCGTCGCGAAGGTCTGGAACGCGGAATGCAGTTGCTGCAGCACCGCGGACCCGACGGTCGCGGCCAGTGGATCGACGAGGACCGGGGCGTGGCCATGGGCCACACCCGTCTGTCGATCATCGGACTCGACGCCGGGACCCAGCCCATGATCGGTCCCGACCAGCAGCAGGTGCTGACGGTCAACGGGGAGTTCTACGACTACAAGTCCATCCGCGCGCGCCTGGCGTGCGAGAACCTGCGCTTCGAATCGCGCAGCGACAGCGAGGTGGCCCTGCACCTGTACCGGCGCCGCGGACTGGACTTCGTGCACGACCTGCGCGGCGAGTTCGCCGTGGCGCTCTACGACCGTGAGCGCGATCGCATGATCTTCGTGCGCGACCGCTTCGGCATCAAGCCGCTGTACCTGCACCTGAACGACCGGCGCGTGGTGTGGGGCTCCGAGGTCAAGGCCCTGCTCGCCCAGCCCGGCGTTCCGCGCGAGCTGTCGCCGCAGGCCTCGCTGAACCAGCTCATGCACACCATGGTGCCGGGCACCACGGCCTTCGAGGGCGTCGAGCAGGTCCTGCCCGGCCACATGGTCGTGGTCGAGCGCCGCGGCGACCGCTTCGAGGTCACGCGCACCCGCTACTGGGACTTCGAGTTCCCGCGTGCCGACGAGTTCGAGGACGAACTGCCATCGCAGCACTGGGTCGATCGGGTCCGCGAGGAATTGATCGACGCCGTGCGCGTGCGGCTCGAGGCCGACGTGCCGGTGGGTTGCTACCTGAGCGGCGGCATCGACAGCTGCTCGATGCTCGGCCTGGCCACGCCGCTGCAACAGTCTCCCGTGAAGGCCTACACCATCAGCTTCGACCATGCCGACTTCGACGAGTCGAAGATCGCGCGCGAAATGGCCGAGAGCGTGGGCGCCGACCAGGAAGTCCTGGAGCTGAACGCGGCCAACCTCTACGGCCGCAGCTACGTGCGCACCCTGTGGCACGCCGAGCGCACCTTCTACAACACGCTGGGCGTGGCCAAGTGGCACATGAGCCGGCGCGTGCGCGAGTCGGGCTACAAGGTGGTGGTCACCGGCGAGGGCAGCGACGAGCTGTTCAGCGGCTATCCCTTCCTCAAGCGCGACCACTTCCTGCACGGCGGCGACGACCAGACCCCGCGCGAGCTGAGCGACGTGAACCGGGTGTTCCAGGGATCGATCCTGGCCGAGACCCAGGCCTCGCATCCGGCGTGGGACGAACTCTGCGGCTTCACGCCGAGCTGGATCCAGCCGTGGATCCTGACCCACGACCACGCAAGGGGGCTGTTCGCCGATCCGCTGCTCGAGCAGCTGCGCGACTACGATCCCGTGGCGGCCATCGCCGATCGCATCGACCCGTCGATGGTCGCCGGCCGCCATCCCCTCGACCGGGCCCAGTACACCTGGAGCAAGACCATGCTCGAGGGGCAGATCCTCACCTGGGGCGGCGATCGCGTCGACATGGGCAACTCCATGGAGTCGCGGCCGGCCTTCCTCGACCACCACGTGGCCGAGCTGGCCCGGAGCATCCCGCCGCGCTACCGCATCCACGAGGGCACCGAGAAGTGGGTGCTGCGCGAGGCGATGAAGGGCGTGCTGCCCGAGGTGCTGTACGAGCGCGAGAAGTTCGCCTTCATGGCACCCCCCGCGCACACCGACGAGCGCAAGCGCAAGGCGGTGGAAGACCTGGTCGCCTCGCACATGACGCCCGACCACGTGCGCAACGCCGGGCTGTTCGACGTCGACCGGATCGAGGGCTTCCTGCAATCGTGGCGCACCGAGGGCGACCCGGCGCGGGCGACGCGCAACGACATCCTCGTCAATCACCTCCTGGGACTGCATCTTCTGCACGAGTTGTTCGTGGCCGGGGACGGTTCGCCGCCCCCGCTGCCCTAGGACCGCGACCCGGAGGAACAGCATGGGTGTCCGCACCACCGTCGATCCGACGATCGATCTCGACCGCCTGCAGAAGGACCTGCTCGCCCTCGGCCAGATCGGCCGCAGCGACGAGGACCACGGCGTCCACCGCCTGGCCTTCACCGAGGCCGACATGGAGGGCCGCCGCTGGTTGATGCAACGGATCGAGGAGGCCGGTGGATCGGCGCGCCTGGACGAGGTCGGCAACGTCATCGGCCGTTGGTTCGACGACGTCGACGCGCCGGCGGTGGTGCTCGGTTCGCACGTCGACTCGGTGCGGGCGGGTGGTCTGTTCGACGGCGCCCTGGGCGTACTGGCCGGCCTGGAGTGCGTGCGGACCCTCCGCGAGCAGGGGCTCGCTCCGAAGCGCCCGATCGAGCTGGTGGCCTTCGCCGACGAAGAGGGCCGCTTCGGCGGCATGCTGGGCGCGCAGGCCTACTGCGGACAGGTCACCCCCGACTGGGTGCACAACGCCGTCAGCGTGCAGGGCGTGCGCCTGGTCGACGCCATGCGCGAGGCCGGCCTCGACCCGGAACAGGCCACCCGGGCCACCCGCGACCCCGACGAGCTGCACGCCTTCCTCGAGCTGCACATCGAGCAGGGGCCGGTGCTCGAGGCCGAGGGCCGTCACGTGGGCGTGGTCACCGGGATCAGCGGCGTGTTCAAGTGGCTGGTGCGCCTGATCGGCAAGGCCAATCACGCGGGCACCGCACCCATGAACATGCGCAGCGACGCCTTCATGGGACTGGCCGACTTCGCCCACGAGATCGAGCGGATCATCGACGAGGACGGCAGCGACTCGAGCCGCATCACCGTGGGCATGGCGACGCTCAAGCCCGGCTACCCGCACACCGTGCCGGGCGAGGTCGAGTTCTCGATCGTGGGCCGCGACGCCGACGCCGAGGTCATGCGCAACCTGGCCAACAGTTGCCGCAAGGTGCTGTCGGCGATCGGACGCCGTCACAAGCTGTACTTCGAGTACGACCAGCTGAGCTGGCTCGATCCCCAGCCCTGCGACCCCGGCGTGATCGAGGCCTTCGAGCGTCAGGCGAAGAAGCTGGGCCACGACCCGCTGCGCATGCCCAGCGGTGCCGGCCACGACACGCAGTTCCTGGCCATGACCTGTCCGGCGGGCATGATCTTCGTGCCGAGCGTCGGCGGGGTGAGCCACGCCCCCGACGAGTGGACCCAGTGGTCCGACGTCGAGATCGGCGCGAACGTGCTCCTGCAC
>CAZQHE010000041.1:4312-29272 GCA_964593155.1 uncultured bacterium | reverse complement strand
CCTCTGGGTGCGCGCCACGTCCACGCCGCGGGCCGCCGCCAGCTCCTCGCCCAGGGCCAGCTGGTCCAGCGCCGGGGCCGCCCGCAGGATCACCACCAGCGCCGGGATCACCAGCAGCGGCAGCGCCGCCAGCTCGCCCCATGCACCGATCTGTAGACCGCCCATCATCCAGCGGTCCATGGCGCGCAGACGCAGCGGGTCGGACAGGAAGCGAACCAGCAGGATCGCCGCACCGAACACGAAGTTGAGCGTGACTCCGGCCAGAAGCAGTTCGTGCGCTCCCAGACCGGACGACCGCCGCGCCAGGCGCTCGAGCGTGAGCACGTTGACCAGCGAGAACGCCAGCGCGAAGACCGTGACCGTCGACAGGGGCCCCACACCCACCGACAGGGCCGGCACGCTCAGGGCGAGAAAGGCCCCGAAGGCTCCGGCGAACGAGATCCCCAGGGTGTAGGGCGTGGCCAGGGCGTTGCGCAGCAGCGTCTGGAAACCCGCCCCCGCGGCGGCGAGCATGGCGCCGGCCACGAAGCCGGCCACGATGCGCGGCAGGCGCAGGGCGACGATGCGACCGTCGGTGCCGGGATCCCCACTCCACCACTCGGCCAGTCCGCGCAGCGGGTCGATCGGCACGCGGCCCCACCACGGTGCCACCAGGATCACCACCAGGGCCAGGACGGCCAGGGTCGCGAGACCGCGACCCCGCGAACGGAACCGACCGGACGTGGAACGCGCCACCGTCACCGGGACGCTCCTCCGGCCCGCGGGAGCACGCAGGGTCCACCCGTCGCGGGATGCGGGCCGATCCAACTGCTGGGCCCGAGCACCGGTCCCAGCACCTCGGCCCGGACGACCTCGGCCGCCGGACCGCTGGCCAGCACCCGGCCCTCGTGCAGGACCACGACCCGGTCGCCGAACGACGCCGCGAGGTTCAGGTCGTGCGTCGCCAGCAGCACGGCCAGGCCGGCCCGGGCCCGGGCGTGCAGCAGCTCGAAGACCGACACCTGGTGCGGCAGATCGAGGGCCGCCGTCGGTTCGTCGAGCACCAGCACCCGGCCACTCTGCGCGATCGCGGCCGCGATCGACACGCGCTGGCGCTCGCCGCCGCTGAGCGTGTCGAAGGCCCTGGACTGGAGAGAGGTCACGTCGCACACGGCGATGGCCTCGTCCACGGCGGCGCGATCGGTCGGACCCGCCGACGACCAGGCCACCGAGCGGTGGGGATGGCGGCCGAGTTCCACGACCTCGCGCGCGGTCAGACGGTGCACCGGGTGGACGTCCTGCGGAAGGAAGGCGATGGCCCGTGCCCGCTCGCGCGGTTCCAGATCCGTCACGCCGTGGCCGTCGAGCCGCACCGATCCCCGTTCCGGGCGGCGAAGGCCGGCGGCCAGCCGCAGCAACGTGCTCTTGCCACTGCCGTTCGCTCCGACCAGCACCACGAGCTCGCCCGGTCGAACCTCGACGTCGACGCCCGACAGGACGCGCGTGCCGGGCTCGTAGCCGAAACCCAGGTCCTCGATCCTCAGGCCGTCCGCACTCATCGGCGGCCTCCGTCCGGCTCGACGCCGGTGGTCGACCGCAACAGGGCGCGGGCCGTGCGCACGATGCCCGGGCCCGGGATCAGGGCGTCGGGAGTGTCGAGACGCCGCACGGTCACGCCGTCGCCCAGCAGGTCGACCCACGGATCGCGCCAGCGTTCCGCCTCGGTCGGTGCCCCGGCCGCGGCGATCTCGAGCACCAGATCGGGTGGCCGGGCCACCAGTTCCTCGAGCGACACGTCGAAGTAGCCGCGGCCCCGTCCCTGGGCCCACGCGCGGGCACCGACGTGCAGCAGCAACTCGTGGACGAAGGTCCCGGCGCCCGCCGTGAGCACGCTGCGCACCCTGTCGGGGTCGCGCGAGATCACCGGCAGGACGGTCGGCGCGTCGGCGCTTAGCGGCCGCCGCAGGCGAGAGAGTTCGGCGCGAAGGGTGTCGGCCAACGCCCGGCCGCGCACCGGGTCACCGCCCGCGAGCAGGGAGTCGACCACCACCACGCCGCGCAGGATCGACTCCACGTCGTCGTCCATCTTCACGTCGGCCACCGCGAAGCCCTGGGCCTCGGCGAAGGAACGCAGCGTCTCGCTGCGTCCCTGCAGGACGAGCAGATCGGGCTCGATGCGGGCGATCGTCTCCAGGTCCGGGTCGAGCGCCCCTCCGATGCGCGGTGGCTCGGGCGAGGGATGGGTCCAGTGGCAGTAGTCGGTGATCGCGGCGATCCGGTCGGCGTGGCCCAGGCGCAGCGCGGCCTGGGTGAGGTTCGGCCCGAACAGAATGGCGCGCTCCGGGGCCACCGCACGGGCATCGTGCGCCTCCGGGGCGCCACCACAGGCGACGACCAGCAGGAGGCTCGGAAGGAACGAGGCGAGGCGCCGGAACGGGATCGTCATGGGGTGCTCTGCTGGAATCCAACCACCGATGGGCCTAGAGTGCCGGGGACCGACACGCGCCGGGTCGCCCGAGGATGCGGCGCGACGACCGGCCCGTCACGCGGGAATACGAATCGTGGGGGCGACAAGCTAGGAGCCGGGGGCGACCCTGGCGACGCCGGCCATCGCGGAGGGAGGACCATCGTGCGTTGGGTCAGCGCCATCAGCGACGACGCCGACATCGACCGCGCGCTCGACGCCGCGGTCCATGACGTCGAGCGCGGCATGCGGGGCGACCCCGTGGACCTGCTCTTCGTCCATGCGAGCGAGCAGCACCTGTTCGATCTCGGCCGCGTCGTGCCGCGGCTGCGCGAGGCTTTCGGGGCACGACCCACCGTGCTCGGGGCCTCGGCCGCGGCGGTCATCGGTTCGCACCTCGAACTCGAGGAGCGGCCCGGCGTGGCCGTCCTCGCGGCCCATCTTCCCGGCGTGGAGATCCGCTGCACGTCCGTGGAGGCCGTCGACCTGCCACCACTCGACGGCAGCCCCGCTCCCTGGCGCGATCTCGTCGGCGTCGATCCGCAGCTGCGGCCGGACTTCGCGGTGGTGTGCGATCCCTTCAGCATCGACCACCAGCACCTGCTGCAGGGCCTCGACTACGCCTATCCGGGATCGACGGTCGTGGGCGGGCTGGCCAGTGGGGCCAGCGGCCCGGGAGCGACGGCGCTCTTCACACGTGACGGAATCGAGCGCCAGGGAGCCACCGTGCTCGCGCTGTGGGGCAACGTGCGGATCGATCCGGTGGTCGCGCAGGGCTGCCGCCCGATCGGGGCGCCGGCGCGGATCACCGAGTGCGAGGGCCAGCTCCTGCAGGCGCTCGACGACCGGCCGCCGACCGAGGTGCTGCAGGAGGTCTTTTCGACCCTCGAGGACGACGATCGGCAACTCGCCCAGCACGCCCTGCACCTCGGGGTGGTCGTCGACGAGATGCGCGAGGAGATGGGGCGTGGCGACTTCCTCGTGCGCAACATCCTGGGCATGCACCGCGAATCCGGCGTGATCGCCGTCGGCGCGGATCTGAGGCAGGGACAGACCGTCCAGTTCCACGTGCGCGACGGCCGCACCGCGGCCGCCGACCTCGAACTGCTGTTGCAGCGCTACGTCGGGGGACGGCCCGACACGGAGCCGGCCGCCGTGCTGCAGTTCAGCTGCCTCGGCCGCGGCCGCAATCTGTTCGGGACGGCGAACCACGACGTCGAGTCGGTGCACGAGGCGCTCGGCCCCATGCCGGTGGCCGGGTTCTTCGCCAACGGCGAGATCGGACCGGTGGGCGGCAACACCTACGTGCACGGCTACACCACCGTGCTCGGGATCGTGCGGCCGCGCAGCGGCTGAGCCGTCGTCGCGTCTCAGACGGCGTCGATGGCGCGGCGGAGCCGCGTGTTGACCTCGTCGGCCACCGGATTCAGGTCTTCGTTCTCGACGACGCCGAGCATCGCGTGGGCATCGATCGCTCCCACGACGACGTGGCCCTGCTCGTTCTCGTACACCACCGCGTTGCACGGCAGCAGCAGTCCGAGGTCCTCCTCCATGCCCAGCGCCTGGTGGGCGAAGTTCGGATTGCACGCCCCCAGGATCACGTAGGGCGGGCGGTCCTCGTCGAGCTTCTTCTTGAGCGTGTCCTTGACGTCGATCGTGGTGAGGACACCGAAGCCCTCCTTGCCGAGCTCGTCGGTGACGCGCTCGACGGCGCGGTCGAAGGGGTGATCGACCTCGCGGGTGTATCCGTACTTCATGGTCTCGCTCCGGGATGCGGGACGGTGCAGGGTCAGTCGTCCGACGCCGGCGCGACCGCCTCCACGGCCGCGTCGACGTCTTCGAACTCGTCGAACAGATCGAGGATACGCGCGACGTAGGCCGCGCGCCGGTTGCGCTCGGTGAGTCCGGCCAGGGCCACGCGTCCACCCTCACGGGCGAGCGTGGTGTAGTAGCTCACCAGCTTGCCCAGGCCGATCGAGTTGAGCAGGTCGAGACCCGACAGGTCCATGACGAAGGCGCGCTCGCCCTTCTCGATCCACTGTCGGTACTGCTTGCGCAGGGGGTCGTCGTCGGGACCGGCGGTCCACGATCCACTGAGATGGACCACGCGCACGCCGCGCCGGGTCTCGTCCTGGAATCGAATGGGCATCAGGCAGCTTCTCCGTCGAGGGATCCGCGCTCCCGCGAGGGCGAGGGAGCGCCGTACAGACTGGCCGGGAACAGGTAGGGCATCACGCCCTGCAGGAACTGCCGGCGCTTGTACTCGCGGTGCGAGGTGTAGGCGCGGCTGTGGACGGTCTGCAGGAAACTCTCCACGGTGAAGATCTGCAACTCCACGCTGAACAGATAGGCCCGGCCGTTCTCCTGTTCGGTGGGACGATACAGGATGTCCACGTCTTCCTTGAAGGTCTTGAAGTCGGGCGCGCTGAACGGGTTCAGGCGGCCGTGGTCCTCGGGGCGGCGGAACAGATCGACCTGGTTGCGGAACAGGAAGATTCCGCCGAGCACGTGGTGCAGCAGCTCGGCCAGCCGCTGGACGTCGCGCTCGGACGCCACGATGAACTTCGCGCCGAGCATGTCGGTGATCGAGTTGGGGTCGTTGATCCCCTTGCGCAGCATCTTCGACAGGATCGAAGCCGAACGGTTGCGCTTCATCTGTGCGTAGCGGGTGCGCTCGGCCACCCGGTACTCGGTCGCGCCCGGGCTGTAGTCGTAGCCCGCACTCTCCCGCTTGAAGCGCGTGTCGAAGTGGTAGACGTCGACGTCGATCTCACCGCCCGGGATCGCGCGCTGCACGCGGCGGACGCGGAAGTTCCACGACTCGAGGTCGTCGCCCTCCCGCGAGACGTCCTGTTCGGGATCGAGGGTGTACGCGGCGACCTCGTCACGGGTGTCGGTGGCGAAGGCCCACAGTTCGCGGTCGAGCAACTCGATCAGGTAGCGGCGATGACGCGGACCGTCCTGCACCACGCGCGTGTGCTCGATCTGGATGAGCAGCTTGGTCAGGTAGAGCTTGCGTTGGGCCTCGAAGCGGATTCGCCGTGCCCGCTCCGGGTCGCCCTGGTCACGTGCGAACAGCAGTTCGCCGAGCTCGCGCAGATCGTTGCACTCGGCCACTTCGGGCAGGGGCTCGTAGCGCTCGCGATCGTCGGGAGCGACGAGGTTCAACAGCTCCGACACGTAGCGCGAGGCGTCGTCGAAGTAGCTCGCGAGCACGCGCTCGTCGACCTCGAGGGCCGACTCGTCGCCCATCGGGTGCAACAGGCGATTCAGGAGACGGGAGTACTGCCAGTCGTTGCGGAGCGAATCGCGGAAGAGTCGCTGGAAATAGCGCAGTGCGTAGCGGTCGCGGCGGAACAGATCGGGATCGAGGAAGGGATGGGCGGTGTAGTCGGGCATGGTCACCGCCTGTCCTGGGAGTTCTCTGAGACGCGGTCCCGAAGGCAGGCGGACGGTGGTGACGAATCGGGACTGCGACGTGTTCGTGACGGCCCGGGGGCGCGTCGTGGGATTCATGGGGGTTCGACCTCCTGCGTTCGAACGGATCGGGAGGAAGGCCGTCGGGACCGAAGACCGTGAGCATACGTGACACCCGCCGTCCGGTTCCCACCGAGCACCGTATGCGGCCCGTGGCCTCAGGGCAAGAGACTCCCACGACGACCGCTGCCCGGGCGCCCGGGGCGGGCCCGGGAATCGCTCCCGGGACCCGCCGGACGGACATCGGGCGCGCGGGCGGCCCCCGGGATCACTCGGGTGTGCCCGCGAAGTCGGGGACCGGCGCCACGTGCCGATCGAGGTGTTCGGCGTGACGACGGTAGACGTCGTAGCGCGTGGCCTCGCCCGGCAGGGAGTGGTTCTTGTCGGGATAGATCATCAGGTCGAAGGGCTGGTGCGCCTCGACCAGCGCCGAGATCAGCCGATGCGTGTTCTGGTCGTGCACGTTGTCGTCTCCCGTTCCGTGCAACACCAGCAACGCACCCTGCAGGTCGTCGACGACGTCCAGCCACGATCCCTGCGCGTAGCCCTCCGGATTGAGCTGCGGGGTGAGCATGTAGCGCTCGGTGTAGCCGGTGTCGTAGAAGCGCCAGTCGGTCACGGGCGCGGCCGCGATGCCGGCGGCGAGCCGGCCCTCGGCCCGGATCAGCGCGCCGATACTCACGTAGCCCCCGTAGCTCCCACCGTGGATGGCGATGGCGTCGGGGTCGACCCAGTCCTGCGTGCGCAGCCAGTCGACCAGGCGCACCTGGTCGTCGATCTCGAGGGTGCCGAGCTGCAGGTAGGTGGCCGTCTCGTACTCCACGCCACGGCCGGCGCTGCCGCGTCCGTCGGCGGTGACCACCACCCAGCCGCGCTCGACCAGCATGCGGTGGAACAGCCCACGCGACCCGCCCCAGCCGTCGCGTGCGGCCTGCGCCGCCGGCCCTCCGTAGACGTAGATCAGCACCGGGTGCGGCCGTGTCGGATCGAAGTCCGCCCGGCGCGTGATACGCCCCCACATCTCCGGCGCACCCTCGACGTCGATCGTCCGCATCTCGATCTCCACCGGATCGAGCTCCGCCAGATCGTCCATCGGATCCTCGTGCAGCATTGCCAGACGACGGCCCCGTGGGTCGATCAACTCCATCTGCGGCCGCTGCTCGGCGGTCGACCACGTGTGGACCACGGCCTCGGCATCGGGTGCGACCTTCGCCGAACTCCATCCGCGTTCGTCGCTCAGGCGGGTGAGCGCGCCGTCGTCGAGGTCGAGGCGTTCGAGATTGCTGTCGACCGGCCGCGTCCGCTGGGTGAGCACGATCGCGTGGTCGGTGTTCGCGCCGGCGACGGAACGGACCTCGAAGTCGCCCTCGGTCACCGGCTCGAGCGCACCGCCGTCGAGGTGGCCACGCCACACGTGGCGGAAGCCGCTGCGGCGGCTCGTCCAGAGGAAGGACCCGTCGTCGAGCAGGTGGAGATCGCCGTCCACCTCGACCCACGCGTCGGCCGCTTCCTCGAGCACGAGCCGTGGCATCGCGTCGAGGTCGGTGAGGTCGAGGGCGAACAGGCGGAGCCGGCGCTGGTCGCGGTCGAGGATCTGGTAGGTCAGCGTGTGCCCGTCGGGCGTGAAGTCGGCCCGCACGAGGTAGCCCTGGTCGGTGTCGACCGTGGCGACCACGCGCTGCGCGCCGGTCCCACCCCAGGGGTGCAGGAGCAGCGACACCCGGCTGTTGCGCGAACCGGCCTTGGGGTAGTCGAAGGGCTCGTAGCGGGGCATGGGGTCGTTCCCGGTCACCACCATGGGGAACCGGGACACGCCGGTGCGATCGAAACGCAGCAGGGCGACGTGTTCGGAGTCGGGCGACCACCACCAGGCCTCGTGGAAGTCGAACTCCTCCTCGTACACCCAGTCGGGATCGCCGTGGGTCACCTGGTCGTCGTGGGCCGGACCGATCGTCACGACCTCGCGCGCGTCGAGGTCGAGCAGTCGGAGCTGCGACCCCTGCACGAAGCCCACGCGTTCGCCGTCGGGCGCGAACTCCGCGTGCAGTTCGTGGCCCTCGGAACTCAGGCGGAACCGCTCGCCCGTGTCGCGGTCGAGCACCCAGTGGTCGGCGAAGGTCGACCGGCGCCAGCGCTGCTCCGTCCGCGTCTTCAGGAGCAGGTAGCGTTCACCCGGCGCCACCTCGGCGCTCTTCGCCTCGACCTCGCCGTGGACCGGATCCACCCAGGGATCGATCCGCAGCCACGCGCTCTCGTCGCCGTTGCGCGCGTCGATCCGCGTCAGGACCAGGCTGCCGTCCTCGGAATGACTCCGGAGCAGCGCCCGCCCCTCCTCGATCCACTGCGCCGAAGGCCGGTCGGGGCCGTCGTGGGTGTCGTCGAGGTAGATCGATTCGAGCGTGAGCCGGTCGGCGGCGGCCGACGTCGTGGTCAGCAGGGCGAGCAGGACGAGGGCGAGGCGCGGGATCACGGAAGACCTCCGGAACACGGGGAGAAAAAAGACGATGCGGTCGTATCGAAGCCGTGCGGGTCGCCTTGCGGGGCCCGAGGCCATGCCGTAGGCTACGGCCGCTCTGCGCGCCCCGCCCGCCGAATCGTCCCCCGAGGAGGCTTCCCGTGCCCCGTCTTCCGATTCGCAGCGCGCTGCTGCTCGGCCTGGTCTTCGTCGTCGCAGCACCTGCGGCGGCCCAGGAGCGGACCAGCGCCGCCTACACGTCGACGAGCGACCTCGGCGACGTCCGTCCCTTCCAGGCCTGGATCACCGACGCCACCTTCACCCGCGGCGTCGACATCGAGCCCGAACTTCGCTTCCAGGACCTCGACGGCGCCAGTGTGCTGATCGCCGGCGCCCGCGCGGCCGTCTGGGCGAGCGACGACCTCGAGGCCGGTGGTCAGTGGGGCTTCGCCTCGATCGACCCCGAGAACGGCGACGGCGAGACCGGTCTGCGCGACCTCGGCGCCTACGCCCGTTACCGCCTACCGGTGCAGGCCGAGTTCGACGCGGCCGTCGG
Source organism: uncultured bacterium (assembly GCA_964593155.1). Classification (GTDB taxonomy): domain Bacteria; phylum Krumholzibacteriota; class Krumholzibacteriia; order JAJRXK01; family JAJRXK01; genus JAJRXK01. Next base: position 20,341 of record CAZQHE010000041.1, on the reverse strand, counting down.
CGCGGCCTTCACGCTGCCGGTTGGCAGCGAGGACGTCGAGGCCGGGAACTTCGACTTCCGCGGCTTCGGCGCCCTGCGTTACGACGTCGACGGCAACCTCACGCTCATCGGCAGCGCCGGCCTCGAGAGCGTCGAGTTCGGCAACGACCGTGAACTGGGCCTCTTCCTGGGCGGCGGCACCATCGTGCCGATCACCGAGGAACTGGCGACCATCGCCGAGTTGAACCTGTCCACGGCGACCGACGTGGCCCGGCTCACCGGCGGTCTCGACTACGAACTTCCGCCCGGCGGACATCTCCGGGGCGCCATCGCACTGGGCCTCGACGACGACGCGCCGAACTTCGAGCTGATTCTCGGCTTCGCAATTCCCGTCTACTGATCCCGGAGGATCGTGATCATGCCGAACGGACTAGTCCACCCCCCGCTGCCGGAGAACGAACCGGTTCGGTTCTACCCGCCCGGAACCTCCGAGCGTGAGTCGCTGAAGGCCACGCTGAACGAGATGATGGGCCAGCAGATCGAGATCCCGCTACGCATCGGTGGCGAGGAGATCAAGACCGGCAACACGGCCACCTGCGTCTGCCCGCACGATCACGGCCACGTGCTCGCCACCTACCACAAGGCGGGTCCGAAGGAAGTCCAGATGGCGATCGAGGCCTCGCAGGAGGCCTACCGGACATGGAGCGAGCTGCCGTGGGAGCAGCGTGCCTCGGTGTTCCTGAAGGCGGCAGACCTGCTCGCCGGCCCGTACCGCGACGTCGTCAACGGCGCCACCATGCTCAACCAGGGCAAGACGATCCAGCAGGCCGAGATCGACGCCGCCTGCGAGCTGATCGACTTCCTGCGCTTCAACGTGGGCGGCATGGAGCAGATCTACGGCGAGCAGCCCGAGAGCTCGCCGGGCATGTGGAACTACCTCGAGCACCGTCCGCTCGAGGGCTTCGTGTTCGCGGTCACGCCCTTCAACTTCACGGCGATCGCCGGCAACCTACCGACCTCTCCGGCCATGATGGGCAACGTCGTGCTGTGGAAGCCGGCGTCGACCGCCGTCCTGTCGGCCCACTACGTCATGGAGATCCTGCAGGAAGCCGGTCTGCCGCCCGGAGTGATCAACTTCGTGCCCGGCAGCGGCGGAGACGTCGGTCGCCCGGCCATGGACAGCGAGTTGCTCGCCGGCGTGCACTTCACCGGCTCCACCGAGGTCTTCAAGGGCATGTGGCAGACCATCGGCAACAACATCAAGAAGTACAAGTACTACCCCCGCATCGTCGGCGAGACGGGCGGCAAGGACTTCATCTTCGCGCACAACACCGCCAACGTCGACGAGCTGGCCACGGCCATGGTCCGCGGTGCCTTCGAGTACCAGGGCCAGAAGTGCTCGGCCGCCAGCCGCGTGTTCATCCCCGCGTCGCTCTACGACGACGTCATGGAAAGGGTCGTGGCGACGGTCAAGGACATCGACATGGGCAGCCCGCTCGACTTCCGCAACTTCATGGGCGCGGTGATCGACAAGAACGCCTTCGCCGATCACGTCGAGTACATCGAATTCGCCAAGAAGGACGACGAACACCGCATCGTCGCCGGCGGCGAGTACGACGACACCAAGGGCTACTTCGTCGAGCCGACCGTGGTCGAGGCCGACCGTCCCGACACCAGGCTGATGGTCGAGGAGATCTTCGGGCCCGTGCTGACGGTGTACAAGTACGACGACGCCGATCTCGACAAGACCGTGGAGGCCTGCGACAAGGCCAGCGACTACGGGCTGACCGGCGCGATCTTCGCGCGCGACCGCGAGGTCATCACCGACCTCACGAATCGTCTGCGCCACACGGCGGGCAACTTCTACATCAACGACAAGCCCACTGGCTCGGTCGTGGGTCAGCAGCCCTTCGGCGGCGGCCGCGCGAGCGGGACCAACGACAAGGCCGGCAGCCCGCTGAACCTCATGCGCTGGGTGTCGCCGCGCGCGATCAAGGAGACCTTCGTCCCGCCCACGGACTACCGGTACCCGCACATGGGCGCCGAGTAGGTCTCGAGAGTATCGCACCGTTGGTGTGTCGACGGCCGGGCCCGGTGGGTCCGGCCGTTCGTCGTGGTGCGTCAGCGGCGGAGGACGCGGCCGACGAACAGGACGCCCACGATCAGCAACGCCAGGCCGAACAGGGCCCGCGTGGGAACGGAGCCGGCCAGGGAGACCCGTGGACGCACCGACGGATCACCGTGGATCGTCCACGCGGCCCAGTGCGCGGGCGCCGAGGTCGCATCGTGCTGGCGGAGGTGATCGGTGGCGGCCCGGACGGCCTGGCCTGCGGCCAGACCGCGGTCGATCGCGTCGTAGAAGGCACGCGTGAAGGCGGCCGCCACGCCGTCGTCGACGGGCCACGCGGTCGCGACCACCGCACGCGCTCCTGCCACCAGGAAGGCCTGGGTGAGGCCGATCATTCCCTCCCCGCCGATCACGCGCCCGTCGGCGCCGCGGCAGGCCGACAACACCACCAGATCCACGGAAGCGGGGGTGGTGGCGATGGTCTCGGCCCTCCACCACCGCTCGGTCGCTCCCTCTCGCACGAGGATGCCCGACCGCCAGGGCGCCTGGTCGTCGATTTCGGCGTGGGCGGCCACGTGCAGCACACCGACCCCGTCGAGCGTGCCGAGCGCCTCGTGACCGCCCCGGCGGGCCCCGGCGCGCGCGGCTAGCCAATCGACTTCGTCGTCGACGGCCTGCAGGTTCTGCCCGTCCGACGCGCGGTCTCCCGCGACGGCGAGGAGCCCACCTTCACGGGCTTCCGAGGGACCGACCGCGCGACCCACGAGGACTGCGGCCGAGGGGACGAGCGCCGTCGTGCCGGTCCGCAGCAGCGACGGCGGCAGGCCCAGCAGAGGCCCATCGGCGACCAGCCAGGCGGACCCGTCGACGGTGTCTCCGAAGAGTTCGCGACCGAGCGCGCGGCCGGCCGCCACGGTCGCTTCGACGTCGACGGGGCCTCCGGTTCCCCGGGCCAGGTTCTCCAGACGCTCGATCCGCGCCGCCAGCGCGGAGGGAGACCGCAGTCGCCGCACGCGGATCGACGTGGCGTCGTGCGTCCACACCCACACGGCGCGATCGCCCCAGAAGACTTCGATCCAGGTGCGACCGTCGAGCTTCTCGCCGAGATCGTCGAGGGTCGGAATCCGGCCGGCCCCGCGACGCGCGAGGGTCGAGTCGGCGGCCTGGGGCCCGGCCATGCGCTCCAGGAGCGTGCGGGTACGCAACCTCTGCAGGACCGCCCAGGTCGCAGCCGCTTCCTCGGGCCCGCCCGCCCGGCTGCGAAGGGCGGCCTCGGCCAGGCGCGGGCTCCACCGCCCGATCACCTCGCGCCACTGCGGGTCGGTGGTCACGAGCCGGCGCTGCTCCCAGAGATCGATGGCAGCGTCCGCGGCGACCTTCGCCTCGTCGCGACGTCCGAGTGCGAGCAGCGCTTCGACCTCGAGCACGGCCAGGGGAATCCTCTCGTCGGCCAGCCCGAGGGAATCGGCCGCGACTCGCACGACCCGGACCCTGGCCAGGGCCTCCCGCACCGCTCCACTCCGCAACTGCAGCTCGGAGCGCAGGCGCCGAAGGCGCACCCGTGGGATCGCCCCGACGTCGGCGAGTCCCGCCCGCATCACACCGTCGAGCACGTCCAGGGCCTTCTCCGTGCTGTCCCGGGCGGAGAGATGACGCGCGAGCACGACCGTACTCGCCACGCGGTCCTCGTCCAGTCCGTGCTCCACCGCCGCGCGGAGAGCAGCGCGCGCTTCCGCGACGGCGGCACCACGGGCACCGCGGCGGGCGTGCACACCGGCACGGGTGCGTCGGATCCCCGACTCCAGATCGACCAGCCCCTCTTCCCGCACCACGGCGACCGTGGCGTCGAGACGTTCGAGCGCGCGGTCGAAGCGACCGAGGGCCGCGAGCGCGCGCGCCGAGTTGATCGCGGGAGGAATGGCCGCGCGTCGACGGCCCCCGGCCACCAGGACCTCGTGCGCGCGCTCGAGTACCCGCGCGGCGGCGGCCGGGTCGCCCACCATGCCCTCGAGGATGCCGAGGTTGGTCAGCGCGTTCGCTTCCATGTACGCGAAGTCCAGCGACCGGCTCGAATCGGCGCAGGCCCGCCACACACGCCGGGCCTCTTCGAGGTCGCCCCGATTGGCGTGGACCAGTCCCCGCAGCAACAGCACGCTCGGCAGGTCCGATGCGAGCGCGGGATCGGCCGCGAAGATCGACGCGGCCCGCTCGAGGTGGCTCTCCGCCTCCTCCAGACGCCCCTCGCCCATGGCTCGCCGCGCGAGCAGGGCGCGAACCCGGCCCTCGTAGGGCGTGTCGCCGAGCTCGCGGCTGCGCGCCAACAGGCGTTGCATCGAGGGCACGACCCGCTCCGGACGCCCCTGGGCGTCGATCGCCTGGACCAGGCGGAACAGGGGCTCGAGAAGATGCGTGGAGTCTCCGTGCGCCTCGGCCGTGGCCAGCGCCACCCGCAGCGCGCGCTCGCCGTCGGCGAACCGACTCGAACGCACCAGCGTGCGACCCCGATGCGTCTGCAGGGAGATCAGCGCGGTCGAGTCGCGTGCCGCGCGGGCCTCGGTCTCGAGCCGATCGACCTCGGCCAGCACCGAGTCGGCCCGCCCCGCCGCGAGCAGATCCGCGGTGGACGCGAACAGCGACTCGATCCTCGACTCCAGCGACGGACCGGTCGAGTCCGCGGGCGCCATCGCGAGCAGTGTGGTGAGCACGATCCACATGACGGGAGAGTGTACGAAACGGCCCCGACGTTGCACTCTCTGGTTCCCGAGCCGCCGTCGGTGTTCGATCGCGCGACCCGACGGGTTCGACCTCGTGATCCGCCCCTTCTCCTGTGACGACCCTTCGCTCCCAGCGTCCCATCCCATGAACGACGACCGACCACGCTCGCCGAGCGAACTCCCGGACGAGGACCTGGTGGCCCTGGCCGTCGCCGAGCGAGGCACGCCCCGCGGCGAGGCCGCGGCCGCCGAACTCTTCGGCCGTCACGCAGACCGCATCCACGCGTGGTGTCGTCGCATGCTGCGCGATCCCGAACGCGCGCTCGACGTGGCCCAGGAGGCGCAGATCCAGGCCTGGCGCCACCTCGAGCGCTTCGAGCGGCGGTCGAAGTTCACGTCGTGGCTGTTCGTGATCGTGCGCAATCGATGCCTGAGCGCGCTGCGGCCCGTGAGTCTGGTGCGCGACCCGGAGGCCGACCTCGACGAGGTGGTCGATCCGCGGCGCGGCGTCGACGAGGAGCTGGTCGAGCGCCAGGACGAGGCGGCCCTGCGCCGCCTGATCGCCGAGGTGCTCGAGCCCGACGAGCAGCAGGCCCTGGCCCTGCGCTGCTTCGAGCGCGTCCCGGTCGAGGAGATCACCGTGATCCTCGGACTGGACAACCGCAGCGGTGCCCGCGCGCTGCTGCAGAAGGCCCGACGCAAGCTGCGCGCGGCGCTGGAACGACGAGACGGGATCTCGTGAACGGAGAGCGGACATGAGTGACGACCGACACGACGAGGAGCTCGCGGCCATGTTGGCCCGCGATCCCGAGGATCCCGTCCGCGTGGAGTGGGAGCGGGACCCGGCGAACCGGGCACTCGCCCGGCTGGCCGAGGAATTCGAGCGCACCGGAGCCGTCGAGGGTTCCGAGGCCGCCGAGGCCCGCGCCCGCCTGGCGACCCGGCTGCAAGAGGAGATGGCCAGCGCGCGACGCGGCCACCGCCACGCGTCCCGCCCGCGGGCGCGACCGATTCCCCGCATGCCCGCGCTGGCCGCCGCCCTGGCGCTGGTGGTCGGCGGCGCCTGGTTGATGGCCGACGGTCTTCGCGAGCCCGAACCCGAGGTCACCGGCGTGCTGCGCGGCGCGGAGACCGAGGCGACGACGGGTCGGCTCGAGGCCCTGGCCGACGACCGCGTGCGCGCCCGCTGGGAGACGATCGCCGACGCCGAGCGCTACGTCGTCGTGCTGCTCGACGCACGGCTCGAGGAACTCGACCGCCTGAAGACCCCCGACAACTCCGTGCTCGTGGACGCGAGCGCACACCCCGATCTGCGCTGGTGGTCGATCGAGGGGCTGCGCAACGGCGACGTCGTCGAGACGCGTGGCCCCTGGCCGTGGAAGCCGTCGACGGGCGACCGCTGATCCGGGCGATCTCGATTCCACACCTGCGGATCCACCCCGGAGTTCGCATCCTGGCCGGGTGCATCGCCCGCCGTGAACGGCGACCCCGGTCCGGGAGGCCTGCCCTGACGTCCCGTCGTCCGAAGCCCCAGCACGTGGCCCCGCGTGCCGTACGCGTGGCGTGCCAGGCACTGAGCGGCGTGGCCCCACCGCTGGCGGCACGCCTGGCCGCCGAGCTCTTCTGCCGCACGCGCCCGCGGCGCATCCGCCCGGCCGAACGCGAGATCCTGGCGCGCGCCCGCCGCCTGGAGTTGCCGTCGGTGCGGCGACGGCTGGTCGCCCACGCCTGGGGCCGGGGCCCGATCGTGCTCCTCCACCACGGCTGGAGCGGCAATGCCGCCCAGATGACCGCTTTCGTGGATCCGCTCGTCACCGCCGGCTTCACCGCCGTCGCCCTCGACGCGCGCGGCCACGGGTCGAGTGGCGGACGCAGTTCGTCGTTCGTGGCCATGGTCACCGACGCGCTGGCGTGGGTCGATCACCTGGGCGAGGTCCGAGCGATGATCGGCCACAGCATGGGAGCCATGGTCACCGCCCGCGTGCTGGCCCGGCGCGAGGTCGACCAGGCCGTCCTGCTGTGCCCTCCCGCCGAACTGGCGGTCTACTCCGAACTCTTCGCCCGGGCGATGGGCTTCGGCGAACGCGCACACGCCGGCATGGTGCGGTACTTCGAGCGGACCCACGACGTGCGCTGGCCCGAGATCAGCGCCGAACACCTGCCACCGGACCGACCGGTGCCGGCCCTGGTCGTCTACGACCGCGACGACCACGACGCCCCTGCCGAGCACGCCGAGCGTTGGATCCGGGCCTGGAACGGTCCGGTCGACACGCTGCGGACCGAGGGCCTGGGACACCGCCAGGTGCTCCGTGACAGCGGCGTGCTGCAAGCCTGCGCGGACTGGCTCGTGGGTCGCTCCCCGGCCGTCGAGCGCGCGGACCGGCAGGGCGACGCTGCGTCCGGTGCTTAGGTCGGCCTCCGATTGCCGCCCCCGGGGCTTGTCCCTACACTGCTGCCTCGCCTTCCCGAACACGACAGGAGTCGAGTCTTGGCGCAACAGTACGTCTACACGCTGCACGACCTGCGGAAGATCGCCCCGCCCGACAAGGTGATCCTCGACGGCATCAGCCTGAGCTTCCTGCCGGGCGCGAAGATCGGCATCATCGGCCACAACGGGGCCGGCAAGTCGACACTGCTGAAGATCATGGCCGGCATCGACACCGAGTACCAGGGCGAGATGATCCGCGACGAGAGCCAGAGCGTGGGCTACCTCGCGCAGGAACCCGAACTCGACGAGTCGAAGGACGTGCTCGGCAACGTCATGGACGGCGTGGCCCCGATCAAGGGCCTGCTCGAACGCTTCGAAGAGATCAGCGCGAAGTTCGCCGAGCCCATGGGCGACGACGAGATGAACGAGCTGCTCGCCGAACAGGGCGAGCTGCAGGACAGGATCGACGCCACCGACGCCTGGAACATCGACCGCACGGTCGAGGTGGCCATGGACTCGCTGCGCCTGCCTCCGCCCGACGCGGACGTGAGCAAGCTCTCGGGTGGCGAGCGCCGTCGCGTGGCCCTGTGCCGGCTCCTGCTCGAGAAACCCGACATCCTGCTGCTCGACGAGCCCACCAACCACCTCGACGCCGAGTCGGTCGCCTGGCTGGAGGGCTACCTGCGCGACTACGCGGGCATGGTCCTGGTGGTCACGCACGACCGCTACTTCCTCGACAACGTCACCGGCTGGATCCTCGAACTCGACCGCGGCAAGTACTACCCCTGGCAGGGCAACTACTCGAGCTGGCTCGACCAGAAGCTCGCCCGCCTCGACGCCGAGGAGAAGGAGGAGTCGGCCCGTCAGCGCACGCTCAAGCAGGAACTCGAGTGGATCCGCATGACCCCGAAGGCGCGGCAGACCAAGAGCAAGGCACGCATCCGCCGCTACCAGGAGATGCTCGAGGAACAGCGCGGCGGTGGCCCGCGGCAGAAGGTCGAGATCCACATCCCGCCCGGCCCGCGCCTGGGCGACGTGGTGATCGACTCCGAGAACCTGACCAAGGGCTACGACGACCGTCTGCTGATCGACGGGCTCGACATGAAGATCCCGCCCAACGCCATCATCGGCGTGATCGGCGCCAACGGCGTGGGCAAGACCACGCTGTTCCGCATGGTCGTGGGTCAGGAGCACCCCGACGAGGGTCGTCTGCAGCTCGGCGACACCGTCGAGCTGTCCTACGTGGACCAGAGCCGCGAGAGTCTCGACCCCGAGAAGACCGTGTGGGAGGAGATCAGCGGCGGCCACGACGAGATCCAGCTCGGCGATCGCAAGCTGAAGAGCCGGGCCTACGTCGCCAGCTTCGGCTTCAAGGGCAACGACCAGCAGAAGAAGGTCGGCAAGCTCTCGGGCGGCGAGCGCAACCGACTCCAGCTGGCCAAGATGCTGCAGACCGGCGGCAACGTCCTGCTGCTCGACGAGCCCACCAACGACCTCGACGTCGACACCCTTCGCGCCCTCGAGAACGCGCTCGAGAACTTCGCGGGCTGCGTCGTCTGCATCAGCCACGATCGCTGGTTCCTCGACCGCATCGCCACGCACATCCTGGCCTTCGAGGGGGACAGCCGGGTCCGCTTGTTCGAGGGCAACTTCCAGGACTACGAGAAGGCGCGGAAGGAAGAACTCGGCGACGAGGCCGACCGCCCGCACCGCGTGAAGTTCAAGAAGTTCCACGCCTAGTCGGCACCGGCACCACGACCGAGACGATCGAGGGGGACCCGCGGCGGCGAGTCCCCCTCCTTCGTGCACGCGATCGCGGATCAGCGAGCGATCACTTGAGCAGCGTCATGCGCTGGGTGATCGTCTCGCCGCCGGCGACCATCCTGGCCAGGTACACGCCCGAGGCCACGGAGCGGCCGACGGCGTCCTTGCCGTTCCAGGTCACCGAGGCCTCGCCGGCGGGCCGGGTGCCCTGCACGAGCGTGGCCACGCGACGTCCGGAGACGTCGTACACCGCGAGCTCGACCGTGGTCGTCGCCGGCACGAAGTAGAAGATCTCCGTGCGCGGGTTGAACGGGTTCGGACGCACACCGGTGATCGTCGCGCGCGTCGGCACCTCGTCGCGGGCGACCTGCACGCGGCTGCTGCAGGCGTTGCCGGCGCTGTCGCTGGTCTCGACGTTGCCGGTGGCGTCGTAGGTGGCCCCGCTCAGGCTGACGCCGTCGACGGTCAGCGTGAAGCAGTAGCTTCCCGAACGCGTGCGGTCGGACTCGAAGAGCGCACGACCGTCGGAGCCGGTGATCGCGCTCTGCGTTCCCGATGCGGTCCCGCTCCAGGTGGCCGTGACCGAGGCCCCGCCGACCGGGCTGCCGTTCTGATCGACGACGAGCACGCTGCCCTCGGCGTTGGTCCAGGGGCCGCGCGAACGGAGACCCAGGTCGATCGAGGCGACGCTCAGCGTCGGGCCGGCCGGGCAGATCCCGGTGGTCCCGGTGGCGCTGCTCGCGCTGCTCTCACCCGCGCAATTCTGCGCGCGCACGGCGTAGGTGTAGCTGGTCTCGCAGTCCAGGCCGCCGTCGGTGAAGGTCACCACGTCGGCGCCGACGTTGGCGATGTCCACGCCGTCGCGCGAGATGACGAAGCCGTCCTCGTCGGCGGAGTCGTCGGACCAGTCGAGTTGCACCTGCGAGTCGTTCAGGGTGATGACGGTCAGACCGGAGGGAGCGGTCGGCACGGCCACGTCACACGTGGTCCCGTCGTCGACCAGCCAGCCGGCGAGCACGTCGTCGGTCCAGCAGTGCATGCGGCTGGACTGGTTGGTCGTGAACAGGTTGATGCAGCTGTCCGGGCCGTAGCCCATGATGTTCTCGGGCTGCGTGGCACCCCAGCTCACGCCGTTGCAGTCGGTGCCGTCGGGCGCCGAGCAGGTGTAGTTGGTCGGTGTGGGCGGCGTGTCCGAGCAGAAGTCCCCGACCAGGTCGGCCGCGGGATCACCGATCGCATGGGTGTTCTCGTAGCAGTCGTCGCTGCACCCGCTGGTCTCGTCGACGCCGTGGTGGGTGTGCCACAGGCCCAGGCAGTGACCGATCTCGTGGCTCGCGGTCTTGTTGCCCGCGCCGGTGAAGTCGGCGTTGAGCCACAGGCCACCGGTGGCCGTGAGCGCGGCCGGATCCCACGGGAAGGTCGCGATGCCGAGCAGGGTCCCCCAGCGCGACTGGTCCTGGCACGTGATGAACACGTTCAGGTTGTTCGCGGGATCCTCCGCGTACAGCGACTTCATGTTCAGGATCTCGCTGTACCAGCCGCTGTTGAAGGGCGAGTAGCGAGAGATGCAGGTGTAGTTGTCGTCGGCGTGGTACCGCGTTGCCGTCAGCTGGAACTGGAAGTTCGACTGCGAGTAGTCGGCGTTGATCTCTGCCATCTGCGCGTCGATGTCGGCCTGGGTCAGACCGCTCGGCGTGTTGCCGTTGCTGTCGGTGATCACGTGCACGATCACGCTGATGGTCTTGGTCTGCGTGTCGGCGGCGTCCCGGATGGCCGGGTCGTCGCAGACGCCCTCGGTCGGGCACGTGGCCCGGAACAGGGGATCGTCCATGCCGAGCTCGGCCCGACGCTGCTGCCAGATGTCCTCGGTCGGACAGATCGGATGGATGGGTTCGCCGGCCTCGTCGAAGTCGACGGCCGGGGGCATGGCGAGAACAGGGGAAACGGACGTCGCGAGCAGCACGAGTGCCACGACACCGAAACGGACCCGTCGGAGCATTGGCGAGAGCCTCCGTCGGTGAGGGTTTCGTTTTCTTCCGTTCCGCTGGGGACGAGAGGCGGGCGCGAGCCGGATCGGACGGCGAAGGGAGGACCGTAGATGATGCAGTTGCATCAGTTCAAGCGCCGATCTTTCTTCCCCCTCGGGGCCGACCCGCCGCCGGGCGACGATCGACTTCGATCCTTTACGAGTCCGGCGAGCGGGGCGAAGATGCCGCATCATCCCACGAGGAGGCCTCCGTGCTCGATTCCATCCGCGGACTGATCGACGATCACTCCCCCGCCGACGACCTCGAGGCGCGGCATCTCGACACCATGCGAAAGGCCCTCGACGCCAACGGGGGCGCGGTGTGTACGCGGTCCTGGTTCGATCCCGGCCACTTCACGGCCAGTGCCTTCGTGGTGTCGCCGGCGCAGGACTCGCTGCTGCTCGTCCACCACTCCAGGTTGCGCCGCTGGCTGCAACCCGGGGGACACGTCGAGTCCACGGACTCCGATCCGCTGGCCGCCGCCCGGCGCGAGGTGCTCGAGGAGACGGGCCTCGACCGGCTCCTGCCGCTGCGGCCCGGCCTGCTGGACGTCGACGTACACCAGATTCCCGCACTCGGGGACGAACCGGCGCACCTGCACCTCGACCTGCGCTTCGCCTTCGTGGCGGGTCACTGCGGGGTCGCCGCCGGAGACGGTGTGGACGCGGTGCGCTTCGTCCCCCTCGACCACGTCGAGCGGCTGGGGACCGACTGCTCCGTGCTGCGCGCCGTGGACAAGCTCTCCGGACGGCTGGCCGGGCGGGCGCGCGCCTGAAACCTGAGCATCGAGGACCTGCCATGCGCTGCGGACGACGCCTTCGCGCGAGCACGTTGGCCATTCTCGGGGCGATCCTCCTGCTGCTCGCCCCTCCGGTCGCCGCCGAAGACTACAAGAAGGCCCCGCCTCCGGAGGAACTCGACCGCCGCGCGTCGGACTACATCAACAGCCGCCGCGTCGTGGTCGCCCTCCTCGTCGGCGGAACGCTCGTGGGCGGGATGATCGGGTCGATCTCACGCCGCCGGGCCCGTCGCCGGGCACGACGCGAGGACGCTGGACACGACGACGCCTGAAGGTCTGGCCGCGGCCGATGGCTGTCGCTATGCTCCGGCGCACCGGCGGCCCCCGTCCCCGTTCCCGAGGAGATCCCGTGCACGCCAACGGCTCCGCACCCGGCCCGTCACCCCTGCGCCCCGACGACGTCCGGAACCTGCCCGGACCGCGACGGGTCGATGCGGTGCGCAAGGCGCTGCGGGCGGGCCAGCTCGATCCGAAGACGGTGACCGCCGACCTCGATGGCTGGATCACGCTGTACCGCCGCGACGTGCAGGGGGCCCTGCGCGTCCTGCTGCTCGAGATGCTCGAGTCGATCGACGATCCGCGTGTCCTCACCCTGCTCGAGGAGGCCCTCGACGACCGGGCCGACGGCGTGCGCCTCGAGGCGCTCTGCAACCTACTGGACCGCCAACCCCACCGGACCCGTGAACTCGCCGCGGCCCACGTCGACGACGAGGGCCTCGAGGTGCGGCTCCTGGCCGCAGAACGCCTGTATCCGATCGATCCGGAGCTGGCCGTGCAGGCCATGCTCGACACCGTACGCGCCGAGGCCCACGGCTTCCGCGAAGCCCACGCCCTCGACCGCGTGGCCGAGTTCTTCGTCGAGGACGTCGGCGACCCCGACCTCGTGCCGCACCTGCGGGACCTGCGAGACGAGGTCGAGGACGTCGAGGACATGCTCGAGTGGGCGATCGAGAAGCTCCGGGACGGGACGCGTTGAACCCACCCGTCGACCACGGACTCTGCGCCACCTGCGCGTACCGCCGCCGCGTGGTCAGCGGACGGGGCTCGGAATTCGTGCTCTGTGAACGGGCGAAGACCGATCCCGCGTACTCCCGCTATCCCCGGCTGCCGGTGCGGACGTGCCGCGGTCACACCGAACGACGCTCCGGCGCCGCCGAAGAGGACCGAATTCGATGATGGAGATGCTCGCCGACTGGCTCGGTGCCCGCGGCCTCGACCCGGCCTACGTGCCCCTGGTCGCGACGGCGATCGCGGCGGTGGTGGTGATCCTGGTGGCGGTCTTCGTCGACCGCATCGCCCGACGCGTGATCCTGAACGCGATCGAGCGCGTGGTGAAGAAGACGCGCGGGACCTGGGACGACGCCTTCTACGATCGTCGCGTGTTCCACTGGGTCTCCCGTCTGGTGCCGGCGATCTTCGTGAACGTGGTCGCGCCCGCCGCCTTCGGAGCCTATCCGGTGGTCGTCGACGTGGTCGAGACGGTCGCCCTGCTGTACATGGGCCTCGTCGCCGTCTTCGCGATCAACGCGGCCCTCGACGCGATCCTCGACATCTACGGGCGTACCCAGCTCTCGCGCCGGGTCCCGATCAAGCCCTTCGTGCAGGTGGTCAAGGGCCTGGTGGTGTTCGCGCTGATCATCAGCGCCATCGCCACCCTGATCGGCAAGTCGCCGGCCGTGTTGTTGTCCGGGCTCGGGGCATTCACCGCCGTGCTGCTGCTGGTCTTCCGCGATCCCATCCTGGGCCTGGCCGCCGGCATCCAGCTGATCAGCAACAACATGGTGCGCAAGGGCGACTGGATCAGCGTTCCGAAGTACGGCGCCGACGGCGACGTGACCGACGTGTCGTTGACCACGGTCAGCGTCCAGAACTGGGACAAGACCATCTCGTCGATCCCCACCTATTCGCTGCTCACCGACACCTTCAAGAACTGGCGGGGCATGCACGAGTCCGGCGGACGGCGCATCAAGCGCGCGATCCACGTCGACATGTCGAGCGTGCGTTTCGTCGACGACGACCTCATGGAGCGGATGCGGCAGGTGCAGTTCCTGCGCGAGTACCTCGACCAGAAGCTGGAGGAGATCCGCGCCTACAACCGGGAACACGGCATCGACGAGAGCAGTCCCGCCAACGGACGTCGCATCACCAACGTTGGGACCTTCCGGGCCTACCTCGAGCACTACCTGCGCGAGCACCCCATGGTGCACCCCGGACTCACGTTCCTCGTGCGCCAACTCGCGCCCACGCCGCAGGGTCTACCGATCGAGATCTACGTGTTCAGTCGGGATCAGGCCTGGGCCAATTACGAGGCGATCCAGGCCGACATCTTCGACCACGTGATCGCGGTGATCCCGCTCTTCGACCTGCGCGTGTTCCAGGAGCCGAGTGGCTCGGATCTTCGCGCCCTGGCCGCGGGAAGCGGGAGCGGCCAGGGCGCGGCTCCGGGCGCCTAGCTCGGGGCGTCCCCGGTCAGGACGCCGAAGCCCGGGTGCTCGTTGCTGGGGATCTGGAACTGCTCGGGGTCGGGCCGCGGCTCGTCGAGCAACGAGTCCAGGTCGAGGCGGTCGTCGACCGCGGGGTCCTCGCCGGTCAGGATCATCAGCGTCACCTCGACGCCCCGCGGCGTCCGCCGCCCGTAGACCGTCGCCGTCCGGTTGCGGAGGCTGGACGGCTCGAGCGCTCGGCTCCGATCGCTGACACCGGGGAAGAAGCTGGACCGAGAGGTGAACACCAGGTCCTGGCCGCCGAGGGTGTATCCGTTCCGGGAGTGCTGGACCTCGCCCTGCAGGCGGACCGCGTTCGGACGGGGCGCCTTGCGATCGCGTTGCAGCTTCTGCACCGAGCGTTCACCGCCCTCCGGGTGGCGTCCCTGGGCCGACGCACCGACCGGCAGGGCCAGCAGCAGCGCCGCGAATCCGATGGTGAGGGCGTTCAACGTGCGGGTGTTCATCAGTCATCCCCTCCGGTCTGCGGCTGCGGCTGGAGCGCGGCGTCGTAGCGCTCGCGCCAGGCTCGGACCAGTACCTTCTGCGGTGCGGCCGACAGTTCCTCGATGGTCAGACGGGCGTCACTGGTCTGTACGATCAGCTCCTCACCCGCCAGGTTGACGACCGGGCGCGAGGCCACACCGGTTCCGAGGCTTTCGGAGCGCGACTCGTCGTCGAGGTCTCCGTCCTCGTCCTCGTCGATCGGCTCTCCGCCGCGCATGTCGACCCGGTACAACCAGCTGTTGCCACCGGCGTCGCACGGCTCGGTGCTCGGAGCGAAGCTCGTGAAGTAGACCACGCCCTCGAGGGCGACGGCGGGCTCGGTCACGCGCTCGCCGCTGCCGTTCTCCAGCCACAGGTACCAGCCGTGCGTGATCTCTGCCTCGTCGACGTCGCTCGTGCGATCCTCCAGCGAGGAGGGCGTGAGCGTGCTCCCGGAACCGTCGTCCTTCACTGCGACGAAGCGCTGGGAGTCGGTGGTCGAGAAGTCCACCACGTCGACGAAGCGGCCGGTCCCGAACATCACGTTCACGACCTGTTCCTCGTCGATCACGACGATCGGCCGGGCCATGATCGGCTCGCTGCCGTCGTAGATCTTCGACCGGCTCCACGAGCCGGCCTGTGAGATGTCGAAGCGCCACAGGTTCCCCGCCAGGTCACCCTGGTAGACGACGTCGGCGTAGCCGTCGAAGTCGGCGTCGAAGGCCGCGGGAGCCGTGGCGGCGTTGATGGAGCCCGTCGAACTCAGTTCTTCGTCCCAGACGACGTCGCCCGTCGCGAGATCGATCACCGAGAAGCGCGCGCCACCTCCGCTGTCGGGCCCACTGCCTGCCCAGAGCACCGGGCCGGCGTTCGTGTGCACGAGAACGGGCTCGGTGAACGACGACTGCATGCTCGGAATCCGGGTCTCCCACAGCACGTCGGGAGCCCAGGGCTGGGTGACGTCGAGCGCGAAGTAGCTGT
Source organism: uncultured bacterium (assembly GCA_964593155.1). Lineage (GTDB taxonomy): Bacteria > Krumholzibacteriota > Krumholzibacteriia > JAJRXK01 > JAJRXK01 > JAJRXK01. The sequence continues at coordinate 4,612 of CAZQHE010000041.1, read as the reverse complement.
CGCCGCCCGTACGCTGACCTCCGAACAGGACCGTTCTCCATTGCCCGCCCACGTACACGTCGTAGGCACGAGGGCTGAGATCCACGTACGACTGGTGACAGTAGTCGGGATCGGCGAGCTGCTCGAGCTTGTGCAGGGTGGCCTGCGGCAGGAATGACCACATCTCCGCGCCGGTCTCGGCATGGAAGGCGTGCAGCATGCCGTCGTTCGCGCCCACGTAGACCACCGGTGTGCGGTTCTCGTTGTCGGTCGCGAAGGAGTGGTAGTCCAGGTCCGGGTCGTAGCCGACCGGGGGCCCCA
>CAZQHE010000041.1:0-4302 GCA_964593155.1 uncultured bacterium | reverse complement strand
GAGTATACGAGATCGCCGAGCTTCCACCGGTTCCGATCACGCAGCCCCGAGACCTCCTCGCCGCCGACGTACTCGAAGACGTCGTCCACGTAGGCCTGGTCGTAGTTCGGGCCGTACACGCGGTCGTCGTCGTCGAAGTCGGCGTCGTCGTCGACACCGTATCCGTCGTGACGGTCCCACCCCGAGCCGGGGCCATCCGGTGCGATGAAGTAACCCAGATCCGCACCGACGCCGGTGGAGAATTCGACGAGAGTGTCGTCGAACTGCGTGAAGAGGATCCGCGAGTGGGAAGGGCGATCACGCAGCTTGCGCCCGGCCTCCCACACCGGCTCGTCCCCGTCGTCGTAGGGCAGGTCGAAGGCCTCGAGATAGCCGTGCCACTGCCCGGGCAGGAACTTGCCGCGGTAGAGGCGATCGTCGGTGCCGGTTTCCGTCGACACCACGGCCACGGCGGCGCCCGACGAAATGCGGTTGACGATGTCGCCGACCACGGTTCCGAGCTCCTGGATCAACGTGTCGAGATTCCAGGCAAGACGGTAGAGGCCGTCCCCGTTCTCGGCCGTGTCCGCGAGCAGCGGCGCGTCGACGCCGAAGCCGATCGTGTAGGTGTTCACGATCTGCTCACCCTCGAGGTCGGATCGCATGTCGTTGTGGGCCATGTAGTGGGCCACGTCGTCGAGGTAGTCCGTGCAGTCGGCGTTGCCCATGTGCGGAGCACCCACCGACGCGCAGGTCCCGGGCTCGTTGCCGTCTCCGTCCTGATCTCCGATGAAGGCCGGGACATCGGTGTCCTTGGTCGGGATCCCGTCGGTGACGAAGATCACGAAGTTCTTCTGGCACTCGTACCGGATCGGGCCGGACGGGTCCTGGAAGTACTCCATGACCGTGACGAGCGTCTCGGCCGACGGTGTCCAGGAGTCGGCGGCCATGGTGTCGACCTCGAGCTCCAGGGTGGCCACGTCGGCACCGCACTCCGCGTCGATCCGGCCACCGTTGGTGTAGTTGAAGCGCGCGATCCCGTACCGGAGCCCGCTGGCCGCGTTGATCACCTGCTTGACCGCGGTGTTCGCGACCATCTGGCGGGTCACCCGGGGTGCCTCCGCCCTCTGCTCGTCGGTGGCATGGTAGAACAACCAGTTCAGGTAGTTGCCCATGTACCGGCCGTTCTGGCCGTGGAGTCCGTCCACGAGGTAGGCCGAGTTCCCGTTGAACGAGTACCAGCCCTCGCTGCTGACGTAGTACACGTTGGTCGGCTCGAAATTGTCGGCGTACACCTGACTCGCGTCGTAGTCCTCGTGCCACATGACCTCGTTCATCGAACCCGAGTTGTCGACGATGATCATGACGTTGGGCGGCACGGCCACCTGCTGGGCGATCATCGGGATGTCGCATCCCACGGCACCGGCGCGGTCGGCACGAAGTGTCGACACCACGGCAAGGGTCAGGAGAACGACGAGGGCGCAACGGATTCTCATGATGTCCTCCTAGTAACTGCTCCGGAAGAGACGGTGCGCGATGACGCTGACCGATCCGCGTCCCTCGACACCGGCCTCACCGTCGGCATCGACCTGGTAGACGTGATCCTGATAACCACCGACGCTGTATCCGGGACGGGGGCGGACCCACCGCCGGCCCGGATTCGCGGGGTCTTCCATGTGCTGAACGGTGAACTCGAAGGACTGGCCCGAATCGTTCACGAAGCCCCCGTCGTTCTCGGCTCGGACCACGTAGTCCCCACCGCCGAGATCCTTCGGCGACCGATCGAGTGTGAGCAGCCAGGCGGTGGCTGCCTCGGTGCCCGAGTCCGCGGCCATGAGGGAGTTGTTGTGGACCAGTTCGTTGAAAGTCGTTCGTCGCTCGTTCACGGCGATGCTCGCCGCGATCATTCCGAACAAGGCCAACAGGCTCAGTGCCAGCATCGTGGCGACGAGACTGAACCCTCCGTCCTCGCGGTGCGTGCGCGTCGTCATGGGCGCTCTCTTCCTCGGGGAGTCAGACTCCGGGGTCGTCGTTGCGTAGGAGAATGGTCACGAAGCGATCGCGCTCGACGCCGTCGTCGATGCGCACGTTCACGAACAGCTGCACGGCGCGAACGGCCGAGCGATCGTCACGGTCGAGCGGAAAGGTGTCGAGCTCGGCGCCGTCGGCATCGAGGTAGTTCATGCCGAAGAAGGTGATGTCCCGGGCGATGGGGAACTCCCCGGTGGCGGTGCGACGCACGAGTTCCTCGTCGTCGCGGTTCCAGTACCACGTGACGTCCTCCGGCGGCTCGGTTCCGGCGTCGATCATGCCATTGCCATCGAGGTCGGAGAGCACGCGAATGGTGTCGGACTCGGCGACGGCGATCCTCTCGAAGGGCAGCTCGACCGGACTCGCTCCCGCCCCGCGGATGTCCTGGGCCATCAGGTTGAGCGCGACCCGCGACTCGGCCTGACTGTCGACCGCGTTGCGGGTGTCGTAGAAACTGTTCTGGGTCGAGAAGAAGACGTTGAACACGATCGCCGCGGCGATCGACGAGAGCGTCAACCCGACGAGCAGTTCGGTCAGGGTGAACCCGGAATCGGAACGTGGGAGCTGGGTCTTCATCGTCCGCTTCCTCTCAGCGCAGGGCCGACTGCATGGTGGCCATGGTCACGTCGCGGATCCCGTCGGGGGCCGGCCACTCGACCCGCACGGCCACTTCTCGCAGGAAGGGGTTCGTGCTGTCGGGCACCACCGACGTGATGAGCATGTAGTCGTCGATCTCGGCCGTGTCCGGGACGGCGGCGGCGAATCCCTCGAGCTTGATCAGCTCGAGCTGCGACAAGGCGAGCTCGGTCGCCTGCGACATCCGGTCGGCCTGCGCCACCTCGCGACGCGAAGAGAACTGGATCGCCGCCATCGGGATCATGGCGATACCGACGATCGTGAAGACGATGAGCATCTCCACGACGCTGAAACCGGTGCGGTCGTCGATCACCAGGGCGCGCAGGCGGCGGAACATGGCTTCCATCTGTCGGGGCCTCCCGAGGCGAGTCTCGCTCCCGGGACAGCAGAGGCCGTGCCCATCGCAGGCACGGAATCGCGAGGGAAGCACGGGGAACGGCCGGACACGCGGAGCCCCGGTCCCACCGCGGCACGTGGTGTGGCGATGCGCGAATCGGACGGTACCGATGCAGCGTCTCGCGAGTCAGTGCTGCAGAACGCGTCGGCCGCCCACGAAACGGTTGGCGAACCATCGCGTGGCCAGTTGCTCGACCACGACGCCCCGGCTCGAGCTGGCGTGGATGAAGCGGCCGTCGCCGATCCAGATCCCGACGTGCCCCACACCACCGCCCGAGTCCGCGAAGAGGACCAGGTCGCCGGGCCGCAGCTCGGGTCGACCCACGTGGTAACCGGCCGCCGCCTGGGACGCGGCGGTCCGGGGAAGGGAGATACCGGCCTCGCCGAACGACCGGACCACCAGACCGGAGCAGTCGATCCCGTCCGCGTCGTCGCCGCCGAAGCGATAGGGGACGCCGAGGAAGGTCCGGGCGCTCTCGACCACCACCCGGCCGAGCTCGGGGACCTGGGCCGGGGCGCTCCCCTTCGCTGGTCCGGAAGCGGGTCGCGGAACGGGCGCGACCGTGCCGCGCGGCGGTGGCGCGCAGCCGGCCAGCACGACGAGGGACAACAACAGTGCGGGAAGGATCCGTGGCATCGGAGGAGGGTCCCGGAGGGGGTGCGCCGGAGGCGTCGACCGTTCGTGGTCGGCAGCAAACCACGGGCCGCCGGGGCTGTCACGCCTCGGTCGGCGCTCGTCGCCCGGACCGCACGATGACACAAGTTGTTGACATCACGGGAGTTCGGTGGGAGGCTGTTCGGTCGGCCGCTCCCGGAACGGGCAAGTCCGTGCAACTTCATTAGATAGTTGCACGGCTCGGTGCGCGGACGGACCCGTCCGGCCCTCCTCCGTCCCCCGGGCAGCCCCCCGGAGCAGCCCCCGGAGCATCGAACGGACCCCTACGTCTCGAGCGGGAGTGAACATGCGCCGCGTTCTGACGCTCTACAGCACCACCATCGGCAAGAAGATCGTGATGGCCGTCACGGGAATCCTGCTGGTCGGGTTCGTGCTGGGACACATGATCGGCAACCTCAAGCTCTACATGGAGCCCCACCACGGAGACTACGCGCTGGACCACTACGGCCACGCGCTCCGCACCTTCGGCGAGCCCTTCTTCGGTGAGTACCAGTTCCTGTGGCTGGTCCGGGGGATCCTCCTGCTGGCGGTGATCCTCCACATCTGGTCGGCCATCAGCCTGAAGGCGCTGAGCAACCGGGCCC
>CAZQHE010000040.1:27612-29689 GCA_964593155.1 uncultured bacterium | reverse complement strand
GGGTGAGACGGCCAGCGCGTCCAGCGGGGTGCCGCCGCGGTGCAGGACCACGACCAGGTTGCCGGCGTCGCCGCTCCAGGCCACGGTGGCCACCGGTCGCTCCTCGACCTCGGCCGCACGCGCCCGCAACAGGTCCTCGATCTCGGTCGGTGGCCAGGGGACGCCGCCCCCGGTCGGAGTCCAGTGCTGCAGGGACGCTCGGACATCGGCCCCGGGCACCGCGAGCACGGTCTCGTTCACGAGCAGCCCGGCCAGGGCGCGCCGGGCCGCCGCGTACGGCGCGGCATCCAGCCCCCCCCGCAGTGCCCGTTCCACGTGCGCCAGCGCGCGCTCGCCACCCTCGGGATCCCGCAGGGCGCCCCGGGCGGCGACCCAGCTCCATCTCGCCGCCTGCGGGCCTTCCAATCGGGCCACGGCCGCCGCCTGGCGCTCCAGCCAGCGCAGCAGGGGGGCCGAGACCACGCCGCTGCCCGTCAGCACGGCCTCGGCCCAGCGCCCGAGCCAGTCCTCGTGGTCGGCGCCGGCGACGTCGGTGGGCAGCAACGCCTCGTCGACGCCGCGCGCGAGCCGCCGGCAGGCCTCCAGGTACCCGTGCAGCACGTCCCAGCGCTCGCCGCGCTCGAAGGCGAAGACCCGGCTGCGACGGTCCAGGCGCAGGGCACGCTCCAGCAGCTGACGGTCGGACTCGACCAGCTCGGCGGGGTCGCGGGCGGTGGTCCGCAGCGCCTCGTCGCGGAGCAATTTCGCCAGGGCCCGGAGATCGTCCTCCAGTCTCGCCGCACGGTGGCCGAAGACGGGGAGGACGGGGGACGTCGACTTCCTCCCGAACCAGCCGCCGACACGGCGCAGGGCGGGCTCGAGTCCACGCTCCACGAGTGGAGCCCGGACACGGGACCGCTTCCACTCTTCGTGGGCGCGCTCGAGTTCCGTCTCGGCTGCCAGGAGGTCGCCGCGATCGAGGTGCGATCGCGCCGCGTCGAGCGCTCGGAGGTAGCTCATGGGCGGCGGCGGGGTCGTTCGGGCACGATCGATGCCCCGGTCCTGAAGGGTGAGGCCTGTCCCGCCGGAACCGGTGCGCGGAACGACGGATGGTTCCCGGTCGAACGAGCGGACATTAGCGCAGGCCCGAAGCGACGCCAACCCGAGAACCCGGGGTCCGAAGGGACCAGGAGACCATGGCGAAACTCCGATACGACGACTACGTCTCGCGCGATTCCCGGCGCTCCCCGGGAGCCGCGGCCGGCTCCCACACCGGAGTCGCGGACGCGCGCCCGTCCACCGCCGAGGTCGACGCCGCGATCCGCCGTCTACCCGCCCTGCCCGCGCTCCTGCACGAGCTGATGCGCGAGCTGCGCGACGCCGATGCCGACATCAAACACCTCGAGGAGCGCATCTCGAGCGATGCCAGCCTGACCACGCGTGTCCTGAAGATGGCCAACAGCCCCTTCTACGTGCGCTCGGGCGAGGTGGTCGACGTGGGCCGCGCGGTGATGACGCTGGGCTTCCGCACCGTCGCCAACCTCGTCATGGCGGCCGGACTGCGGAACACGATGGGCCCGTCGCTCGCGGTCCCGACCTTCGAACGCAACGGCGTGTTCATCTTCAGTCTGGCCAGCGGTCTGGCCTGCGCGCGGCTGCCGCGGAAAGTCGCCGCGCTGCGCGACGTGGCCGACGAGATGTTCGTGGCCGGACTCCTGCACGACGTGGGTCGCATCGCGATGAGTGAGTTCTACCCGCGCGTGAAGCGCGAGATCGAGGCGAGCGCGGCCTCGGCCCTCGAACCGGTCTCCGAACACCGCCTGCTCGGAATCGACCACCAGCAGGTGGGCAGCCTGGTCCACGAGCGCTGGGGACTGCCCGTCGAGCTGCTCGGCGCGATCACCCGGCACCACGAACCGGTCGAGGCGATCGCCGACGACCCGATCGTCCTCGGCGTGGCCGTGGTCGACGCCACCCTCGACCAGCACGGCTACGCGCGTACCTGCCGCAACCCGAACGCCAGCGGCCGGGTCGAGACCCTGTGTCGAGCCCTCGGCACCGAGACCGACGTCGTCGACGACGTGATCGTATCGGTCGA
>CAZQHE010000040.1:2502-27602 GCA_964593155.1 uncultured bacterium | reverse complement strand
TCGTCCATCGCGGGGAGTTTCGGTTGACGACCGCATTGTCCATCGATCGCGAGGCCCTGAGCGAACGACTGGCCTCGGCGGTGACCCCGGAGGAGGTGACCGAGGCGCTGTTCGTGTCGTTGGACGGCACGGCCCGCGGTCTGTACGTCTTCGACCAGGAAGGCGACCTCCACCTCGAGGACCGGTGTCCCCACGATCGGGCGGCACCACGCTCGTTCCCCGGAACGGAGCCCCCATCGCCGGCCGTCCGCTTCTCGTTCCGCGACCGGCCCCTGGGCGCGATCCTCTTCCACCGCATGCCCGACGATCCGGCCCTGCCGTCGATCCTGCAGACGGATTTCTCGCCGGCGATCTTCCGGTCGCTCTATCTCGACGACGTCCTCGCCGACAACGATCGTATGCGCGAGCAGCTGTTCTATCTCGACGAGATGGGCAAGCTGATCGGACAGCTCGACCTGGACATGCTGCTGGTGAACATCCTCGAGCTCACGTCCGCGCATCTCGGCTCCGACATCGGTTCGATCACCCTCATGCACCAGGACGAACTGGTGACCGCGGTCGACTGGGGTCTTCCGCACGAGGCGTTGACCACCCTCGAACGCACCGACGGACGGCGCGTGATCGACGAGGTGGTCACCTCACGCGAGCCACTGCTGCTGAGCGACGACGAACTGCGGGCGGACGACCACGGTCGGTACCAGTTCGACCGGCTCCTGCTGCTTCCCCTGTGCACGAATGACGTGTTCTGGGGCTGCATCAATCTGGTGACGCCGCAGTACGTGACCGACCTCGACAGTCCGCGGCTGGCGTCGATCCGGTCGGGAGTCGGCCTGGCCGCCACGGCGGTCGAGAACGCCCTGTTGATCGAGATCAAGCTGTCGCGCGAGCGTGAACAGGAGCAACTGAAGGTCGGCCACCAGATCCAGAGCCAGCTCCTGCCGTCCGAACCGCCCGACCGTCCCGGTCTGGAGATCGACGGGTCATCGGTCTCGGCCACCATGATCGGCGGGGACTACTTCGACTACTTCGACCTGCCCGACGGCCGGCTCGGCCTCGTGGTGGCCGACGTGTCGGGCAAGGGCGTTCCCGCGGGACTGATCATGACCGCGACCCGCGCCCTGTTCCGCGCGACCGCCACGCGTCACTCCGATCCGGCCGCGATCCTGGGCGAGGTGAACCGGCTGCTGTGTGCCGAGGGCTTCGGAACGCGGTTCGTGACCGCGGTGTTCGCGGCCCTCGATCCGCGGACGGGAACCGTGCGCTACTCGACGGCGGGCCACGACGCACCATCGATCCGGCGCGCGGCCACCGGCCTCATCGACAGCTTCCCCCTTCCCGCGCTGCCACTCGGCCTGCGCCCGGGTGCCGACTACGCGGTGCAGACCTTCGAGCTGGCCGTCGACGACGTCATGGTGCTGTACACCGACGGCGTGAGCGAGGCCATGGACCACGTACGCGAGCAGTTCGGGGTCGATCGTCTTCACCGCGTCCTCGACCGGGGCCACGGAGTCGACGCCCCCGGCCTGCGCGATCGCATCCTCGCCGCGATCGACGAGCACTGCGGTCCGACCCCACGTCACGACGACACGACGTTGATCGTGGTCCGACGGACCGCCGACGTCGAGGCTTCCGAATCCCGATCAGGAGAACGAGACCGTGAACGTACCGATCGATGACACCCTGTCGAACGTCCCCGTGCACGAGCCCGAAGGGGCCGTGGACATCACCAACAGCGTGGACCTGCGCGAGAACATGCTGAAGCAGGTCGAACAGGGAGCCCGCGCTCTCGTGCTCGATCTGCACGCCGTGCGCTACGTGGACAGCTCGGGCCTGTCGGCCCTGGTGAGCGTGGCCACCGCGCTCGAACGGGTCCGTGGCTCGCTGGTGCTGTGCAACGTCGACGCCGCGGTGATGAAGGTCTTGGAGATGACCCGCCTCACCGAGTACTTTCAGCTGGAGTCGAGTCGCAACGCCGCGATCGAGCGCGCCGTGCACGTGCACGCGTCCTGAGGCACGCGCCCACCCCGGCCGATCGTGACGGAGACTCCCCGACCGTGGACGGGAGGTCCCGATCGATGAGCGACACCGAGCGCCCGACCCTGGGACTCGCGCTCTCCGGGGGCACCGCGAAGAGCATCGCCCACATCGGCGTGCTCGAGGCCCTGGAGGACGCCGGCCTGCGCCCCGACGTGATCGCCGGGACCAGCGGCGGAAGCCTGATCGCCGTGGTCTACGCCTCGGGCGTCGGAACCGATCGCATGATCGAGATGGCCGGCCGCGTGAACTGGAGACGCCTGGCCCGCGTGCGGATCCCCCGCCTGGGACTCTTCTCGAACCAGGGCGTCGCCGAACTCGTCCGCGACACGGTCGGCGACCTGACCTTCGAGGATCTCCATATCCCCACCCACGTGGTGACCACCGATCTGTTGAGCGGGCAGAAGGCCGTGTTCAGCCACGGACCCGTCGCCCCCGCCGTGCAGGCGAGTTGTTCGATCCCCCAGATCTTCAGTCCGGTCGAGATCGACGACGGCCTGTACGCCGACGGCGGCTTCCTCGAGTACCTGCCCCTGCCCACCCTGCGCGACGTCGGCTGCACCACGGCGGTCGGCGTACACCTCGGCGCCTTCGCCGACTTCACGCCGCGGCCCGGTCACCTGCTCGCCATGATCATGCGCACCATCGGGATCGTCGCGGTGCGCAACGCGCACGAGGCCGCACCACTGGCCGACGTCCTCATCGAGCCCGACCTGCGAGGCTTCCACTCCTTCGACCTGAAGCGGTACGAGGAACTGATCGAGGCGGGGCGCCGCGCCGGAGCGGCCGCGGTTCCGAGCATCCGTGAGGCCCTCGAGCGCGGACCGGAACCGATGTCGTGGCCCGACCGTATCCGCGGCCGGTTACTCGGATGGTGGACCGACGCGCGCCGACGTACCGCCTGAGGATCAGCGCACCAGGACCATCCGGGCGTGGGCCGTGCTCGCCTTCCAGCGCACCATCACGTGGTAGACGCCGCTCGCCAGAGAGCGACCCGCGTCGTCGTCGCCGTCGAACCGCCACTCGACTCCGCCTGCCTCGGCAGCGCGGACGACGTGCTCGCGCACGCGCCGCCCGCGGGCATCGAAGACCGACCAGCGTACCGTTCCCGCCGCGGGCACCCGTGCACGGATCGTCGTCGTGGGGTTGAACGGGTTCGGGTGCACCGCGAGCTCCAGACGTGACGGGGCGGCGGTGTTCGGTACGTCCACCGGAACCCGCTCACGGCACTCGAAGCACGCCCGGCGGTCGGGCCCTCCGCGTCCGTCGGCCCACGCTCCGCGCGGCCCGTCGACGGTTCCGCTGCCGATCAGCGTCAACGCGTTGCCCCGCGCGGTGATCCACTCGGCACGTCCGTCGGCGTCGAGGTCCTGGACCAGCGGAGCGACCACGCGGCGATCGGGAAAACGCTCGCGCGGCAACTCGACCGCGATCGGCACCATGGTCCCCGCGGTGTCCCACCGCACGAGGTCGGAGGCGAGACCGTAGCGGATCTCGACTCCCCGCACGCTCTCGCCCCAGCCGACGATCGACGGCACGACGATCTCGCGCTCGGCCGTCCCCGTGACGTTGGTGACCCGGGGCTCGCCGAGCAGGGCGCGGTACACGTCCAGACGGCCGTCGACGAACCGGGGCGTCGCGTGGCGCCGGGACCACACCCGCTGCGAGCCGTCGAGTTCGACCACGTGCACGCGTGCTTCGATCGGCGCCTCCTCGGCCCCGGACACCGTCGCGCTCACGTAGCTGGGCGCGCGATCGCGCTCGAGGCGTGCCACCACCAGCGGCGACAGACCGACCACCGGCAGGGCGTCGGTGTCGAGCGTGATGGGCGTCGGACCGATCCGCGTGGCGTCGGGCCGCCACCGGTGCAGCCAGGCCCCGCCGCCGTCGAGTTCGACCAGCGCCACCTCGTCGACCTGCGTCCCGGTGCCGGTGCCGAGCAGCACCGGAGCCGTCGGCCGGCCCTCCACGGTCAGGGGCCAGCCCGGCAGTACGGTGCCGTCGGTCTCGACGGCGGTCACGTTGCCGACCACGTCGGACACCACGACTTCGTCGCGTCCGTCCCCGTCGAGATCGCCCGCCGCCGGCGGGACCTCCACCGGACCGCCGATCGGGATCTCCTCGACGACGTCGCCCGAGGGATCCAGGACGACCAGCCCCGTCGAGGTGCCCACCGCGACGCGGGCGTCCGGGCCCTCGTCGAGCAGGACCGGGGCGGTCGTCGCGAACGACGACACCGTCCGGATCCAGAGCAGGTCACCCGTGGCGTCGACCGCGAGCACCTGACCGAATTCGCTGCCCGACACCATGGCCTCGACGCCGCCGAGGCGTCCCACCACCGGTGCGGTGAGTTCCCCCGCGCGACCGGGCGTGAAGAACTGCTCCGGGAAGATACCCACGTCCTCGGCCGCCGGGGTCACCACGTGGAAGGCGTGCCCGTCCGGAAAGGCCTGCAGATTGTTCACGGTCACGATCTCGGGCGCGCCGTCCGCTCCGAAGTCGGTGCTGGTGGGACTCGTGACCTGGCGCGCGCTCAGTTCCAGCGGCCAGCCTCCGAGCACGGGGCCGCGGTTCTCGATCCTCACCCTCGCCGCGCCGCTGCCCTCGATGCGGCGCACGACGACCACGGCCCAACCCGTCCACGAAGGCCTGACCTCCACGCTCTCGTCGACGCCGAGACCGGCCGCCACGCTCGCCCCCACGCGATCGAGGCCGGCGTCGGTCTCGCGGTACACGACGAGGTCGTAGTCGGCCGTGTCGCCGACCTCGAGCACCACCCCGAGCGGCCGCGGCGCGGTCATGGGCATCCGCGCGGCCCAAACCGCGTCGCCCTCGGTCGGGGCGTCGAGCGAGAGGACCACCTCGTCACCCGGCCACACCACGTTGCGCACCGCGTCGACCGCGGCGCGCACCTGCAGCAGTCCGTGGCCGGAGAAGCGGTCGGGTCCGGTGCGGTCGAGAGGCGGCTCGAACACCGCACTCGACTCCGCCGCGGCGACCTCGGCGGCCGTGGCCCGCAACAGATCGGTGACCCAGGACACCTGCGAGGGATCGGCACGCCACGGACGCGACACCGAGGCCATGGACTCCGACACGATGCTGATCGCCCCGGCGACGTGGGCCGCGGCGAGTGACGTCCCGAACCGGAAGGCGTAGGCGTCCTGCGGCTCGTTGTCGGCGACGCGCAGACGTGCGTCGGGATCGATCCGACTGCCCCCCGGAGCCACGAGGTCGAGTGTGGCCACGTCCTCGCCCCAGGGTGCCTGCGACGAGTAGGTCGCCACCGCGCCCTCGACGTCGACCGCGCCCACGCCGATCACCCCGGGCAGGCGGGCGGGATGACCCATGGGCGCCGCCGGCTCGTTCCCGGCCGGGGCCACGACCACGATCCCGCGCTCGGCGAGTGCGTCGATCGCCGGCTGGAAGCCGGGGTCCTCGTCCCAGGTCGCGCCCACCAGGCAGGCCCGGATGCGCAGGCGGTCGGCGTTGGCCAGAACCCAGTCGAAGCCCAGCAGCAGGTCGCTGGCCCACACCTCCCATCGGTCCTCGAAGTTCCAGGTCTTCACGATGGCCAGACGCCCCTGCGGGGCGACGCCCCGTCCCCCGTCGTCCACGCGCCCCCCGCCGAAACCGGCGCTCGCCAGGGCGGTGCCGTGGAAGTGGTAGTCCCAGGGTCCCACGGCTTCCGGCAGGTCGTCGGTCACGTCGTGCCAGCCCACCACGCGCAGCCGCAGGTCGGAGGGGAACGACGCCTGCACGTCCGACCAGTCGCCGGCGTCCCCGGCGGCCGGCGGATCGTCGACGTCGTCGTCGCGCGGATCGCCCAGGTCGTCGTGGGCGGTGTCGCAGCCGCTGTCGAGGATGGCCACCGTCGACACCGGATCGCCCTGGTACTCGAACTCGTCCCAGACGAAGGGCCGGACGCCGACCAGGGCCGTCGACCCGGCGAGCGCCGGCGTTCCCGACACGTCGCGGCGCAGGGTGCCCAGGTCCGCCCACGTGGACTCGATCGCCGCGGCGCGGTCGGCGTCGGCCTCCAGGACCCATGTCCCGCCGAAGCGATCGAGCCGCGCGACCAGTTCGACCCCGTCGTCGCCGGCCCGACGCTCGAGTGTCGACGGATCGACCCCGTCGACGTCCAGGAACCACCGGACACGCGTGGGGCCCTCGACCGAGCGCAACGCATCGCGATCCAGATCGATCCGGGGGACGTCGTCGGCATCGGCCGCACCGGCACCAGCGAGGACGATCACGAGGAGGAGGACGGTCGTTCGCGTGCGCACGGGCACCTGCCGGACCACGGGGGACGTCGTGCCCCAAGGTAGTGAGCGCCCGACACCCGGGTCAACGCGACGGTTCACACCCGCACCGCCCTCAGGTGCCGAACCCGCAGTTCGTGGGTGTCGAGCTCGAGCGTGACCACGTCGAAACGGACCGTGCGTCCGGGCCAGGTCAGATCGTCGCGTGCACGCATCAGACGGGACGCCGCCGCCCGCAATCGACGACGCTTGCCGGGCGAGACCGACGCCGCGGCACCGACCCACGCGCCGGCCCGCCGGAGCCGCACCTCGACGAACACCAGACTCGAGCCGTCGCGGGCCACGAGGTCGATCTCGCCACCGTCGCCCCGACGGTTGCGATCGAGGATCGAGAAGCCCTGCAGACGCAGGTAGACCGCGGCGACGTCCTCGCCGGCGCGGCCGCGCTCGACGGCCCCACGCAGGGGATCGAGATCGGACACGAAGGATGACCACCCGCGGGAGACGGGTCGGACGTTTCACTCGGCCGCGAGATCGCCGTCGAGCCGGGGCTGCGCGGCCGCCGCCACCGGGGCGAAGGAGAAGCGGTGCAACGGACAGGGACCGTGGCACCGCAGGGCCTCGAGGTGCTCGGGCGTCGGATAGCCGACGTGGCGCTCGAAGCCGTACACGGGATACCGCCGCCCCCACGCTCGCATGAGACGATCGCGCAGGACCTTGGCCAGCACGCTGGCCGCGGCGATGCTCAGACTGCGATCGTCGCCCTTGACCAGGCCCACACCGCGATCGGCGAGCGCGGCGGGTACGCGGTGACCGTCGACGAGCACGGCACCGATGCGCAGACGCCGACGACGTTCGAGCCGTTCGACCGCGCGCTCCATCCCACGTTCGCTGGCGTGCAACACGTTGAGACGATCGACCTCGCGCGGGGAGACGGCGAGGGCGGCGAACCGGGCGCCGCAGGCGCGGATGCGCGCGTAGGCGTGCTCGCGCGCCTCGGGTGTCATGAGTTTGGAGTCGCGCACGCCGGGGAGTTCGGCGTCGGCGGGGAGCACGACGGCGGCCACGACCACGGGCCCGGCCAGACAGCCGCGACCCGCCTCGTCGACACCCGCGACGAGGCCCACCTCGACCCGGCGCGCGAGGCGCCGGTCGAGGCGATGGCGTCGGTCGAGCCCGGGCAAGGCCCGGACCTAGTTCTTGGCCTTGGTGTCTTCCCGGCGCTCGGCGATCCGCGCGCCCTTGCCGCTGCGCCCGCGCAGGTAGTTGAGGCGTGCCCGGCGGACCTTGCCGCGGCGGGCCACCTCGATGCTCTCGATGTTCGGCGAGTGCACCGGGAACACGCGCTCGACGGCCACGCCCGAGCTGAGCTTGCGCACCGTGAAGCACTCCTCGATGGCCGAGCCCTTCCGGTCGATGACGACGCCCTGGAACATCTGCAGACGCGTCTTGTTCCCCTCGCGCACCTTCACCTGGATCTTCACGGTGTCGCCGACACGGAAGTCGGGCACGTCCTGCTTCATGCCGTCGTGACGGATGGAATCGAGGATGTTCATCGTCGGCTCCTGTCCGGTCCCCGTCCGGGGACCGAGGCTGTACCCGGCGGCGCGCCGCGGGTCGGGTCTGCGCCCGCCCGGGGTGGCCGGATCAGGCGTCGTCGCTCAGGTCGGAACGCCGTGCGCGCGTGCGCGCCTCGGAATCCCGCTGTCGGAACTTCTCGATCGCGGCGTGGTCGCCCGAGAGCAGCGGGGCCGGCACGGCCAACCCGCGGTACTCCGGCGGACGCGTGTACCATCCGCAGTCGAGGCGGCCGTCGCGCGCCGGCCCGAAGCTGTCGGTGTCGGCCGATTCCTGCCGACCCAGCACTCCGGGGACGCGCCGCACCACCGCGTCGATGACCGCCAGGGCGGCCAGTTCGCCCCCCGACAACACGAAGTCGCCGAGGGAGATCTCGTCGGTCACCACGAGCTCGCGGACGCGCTCGTCGAAACCCTTGTAGCGTCCGCAGAGCAGGATCAACTGCCCCGCGCCCTCACCCGCCGGGCGCTGGAGCATGTCCGCCCAACGCTCGGCCCGTTCCTGGTCGAAGCGCCGGCCCTGCGGTGTCAGCAACACCACCGGCGCCCGACCGATCCGCACCGACTCGACCGCTTCCACCACGGGTTCGGGCCGGATCACCATGCCCGGTCCACCCCCGTAGGGCGTGTCGTCGACGGTTCCGTGACGATCCGCGGCGAACTGCCGGAAGTCCGTCACCACGCAACGCACGGTGCCACGCTGCAGTGCTCGTCCCACCACGCCCTCGGCCAGCACGCGCCGGCAGAGCCGTGGGAAGAGGGTCAGCAGGTCGATGCGCAGCGCGCTCTCCCCGTTCTCCCGCGCCGGCGCTCAGTCGAGCAGCCCGGGCACGGGCTCGATCACCACGCGTCCGGCCGACCGGTCGACCTCGCGCACGAAGTCGTCGATCACCGGGACGAGGATCTCGCGCTCGTCGTCGAAGGTGAGCACCCGCAACACGCGGTTGGCGGGGAGCATCCACACGTCGTCGACGCGTCCGATCCTCTCTCCCTCCGTCGTCACGACCTCGAGGTCGTGGTAGACGAAGGCCGGCAGTTCCTCACCCCTGGGAAAGCCCGGAGCGTCGTAGTCCTCCGACCCGAAGCCCAGCAGCTGCCCCTTCAGTTCCTCGGCCTCGTTCCGATCGTCGACTCCGCGGAGTCGGACGATCAACGCTCGGCCCTTCCAGCGGTGCTGCGTGCACTCCACGCGGCGGTCCGGACCGCCCGGGGGGCGCATGCGCAGGAACTCGCTGCGCAGCACGTCCTCGTCGAGATTGCCGGTGACCACGAGCTTGAGTTCGCCCCGCAGTCCCACGGCGTTGACGACCTCGCCCATCTCGACGAACACGGCTGCGGTGCCTCAGTCCAGGATCTCGAGGTCCACCCTCAGGCGCCTGCGCTGCCCCAACCCGTTGAGCAGTGTGCGCAGCGCCTGTGCCGTACCGCCGCCGCGGCCGATGAGGTTGCCCCGATCGTCCTCGTGCACCCGTACCTCGAAGGTCAGGTGGCGGCCTTCGTCGATCTCCTCGATCTGCACGTCGTCGGGATGATCGACGAGGTGTCGCACCACGGTTTCGACCACGGCTCTCACGACTCGGAGGTCTCCTCGGCCGCCTCTTCACCCCCGGCGGCACTCTCGTCGGTGGCCTGGTCGCCCACGGGCGCCTCGGCCTTCTTCGCCTCGGCCTCGGCGGCCTTGCGCTTCTCCTCGGCCGACTTCTCGCGCTCCTCGTGCCACTTGCTCAGACGCGCCGCGCTCTCCTGACGAACCTTCTCGGCCTGTTGCGACCGGCGCGTTCGGAACTCCTCGACCTTCGACTCGATCTCCTCGATCGAGGCGCCTTCCTTCATGAGGTGCCAGCGGTACATGACGCCCTCGTTGCGCAGCAGGCTGCCCGCGGTGCCCGTGGGCTGCGCGCCCTTCTGCAGCCACTCGACCGCGCGGTCGTGGTCGACCTGCAGTTCGAAGGCGTCGGGCATCGGGTTGTAGAAGCCCAGGTTGTCGATGTAGTCGCCGTCTCGTCGTGTGCGCGAGTCGCACACGACGATGCGGTAGAACGGCGCCTGCTTCCGCCCCATCCGGGTGAGGCGAATGGTCGTGGCCATGCGGCCCTCCTTGCTCTGTGCACGCGGACGCGGCGGCGCCCGCTTCGGGTCGACTCAGGGGAAACGCGACGGCGCCGCTCCTCCGAGCATCTGTTTGCCGAGCTTGTCCAGGTTCCCGGCCTTCTTCATCATCTTCATCATCTTCTTCATGTCGCGGTACTGCTTGAGCAGCTTGTTCACGTCGGAGACCTGGACTCCGCTCCCGCGAGCGATGCGCTTGCGACGACTACCGTTGATGATGTCGGGTCGCGCGCGCTCCTTGCTGGTCATCGAGCAGATGATGGCCTCGGTGCGCGTCAGCGCCGACTCGTCGACGTTGGCGTCCTTGAGCGCCTTCGAGTTCATGCCGGGCATCATGCCCAGGACGGACTTCAGGCTGCCCATCTTCCTCAACTGACGCAGCTGGTCGAGGAAGTCGTCGAAGGTGAACTCGGCCTTGCGCATGCGCTCTTCCATGCGCGCCGCCTTGTCCTCGTCGATGTCGGCCTGCGCCTTCTCCACCAACGACAGGATGTCGCCCATGCCGAGGATCCGGCCGGCGATGCGATCGGGGTGGAAGACGTCGAGGTCCTTGGGCTTCTCGCCCACACCGACGAACTTGATCGGCTTGCCCGTGACTTCGACCAGCGACAGCGCGGCGCCACCCCGCGCGTCGCCGTCGAGCTTGGTGAGCACCGAACCCGTGGTCCCGATGCGCTCGTCGAAGGTCTGAGCGATGGCCACGGCCTCCTGACCGGTCATCGCGTCGAGCACGAGCAGGCGTTCGGCCGGCTCCAGGGCCTTCTCCAGCGCCGCGAGCTGTTGCATGAGGTCTTCGTCGACCTGCAGGCGCCCGGCGGTGTCGACGATCAGGACATCGCACAGCTTCTCGCGCGCGACGGCGCGCGCGGCCTCGGCGACCTCGACCACGTCCTTCGTGTCGCGCTGCGTGTGCACCGGCACGTCGATCTCGCCGGCGAGCACCTCGAGCTGATCGATCGCGGCCGGGCGCTGCAGATCGCACGCGGCGAGCAGCGGCCGACGGCCCGACTTCTTCAGGTGCAGGGCAAGCTTGCTGCAGAAGCTGGTCTTCCCGCTGCCCTGCAGCCCCATGATCAGGATGGGGATCGGCGGCTTGCCGCCGTCGAGCGCCAGCGGTGAAGCCTCGGCTCCGAGCAGCTTCACCATCTCGTCGTGGACGATCTTCACGACCTGCTGGCCGGGCGTGACGCTGTCGAGGACCTCGGCCCCGACGGCGCGTTCCTTGACCCGCTTGACGAAGGCGCGCGCCACGCCGACCTCGACGTCGGCGGAGAGCAGCGCACGACGGATCTCGCGCATCGCGTCGGCGACGTCTTCCTCGCGCAGCTTGCCCGCGCCGGTCAGGCCGCGGAACACACCTTCGAGTCTTTCCTGCAGATCGCCGAACACGATCCTCTCCCGACGTCGTCTTCTCTGCGGGGATCCAGCCCGGTCGCTCGTGTCGGGGACCGGGACGAAGAACCGGGCCTGGGCCCGGTTCCGTGCCTTGGCCGGCGCGCGGGCCGGCGCTGCGTTTCGGTGTGCCACCGTGGAGCCGGCGCCCCCGGGTTTCGAGCACAGCGTAGAACGGTAGCAAACGGCGACAACGGCCGCAACTGGCGTCCTCGCGGCTCTCAGCCGCCCGGGCGCAGCGCGGCGATCGCTTCCGCGTAGTCGGCGGCCCGGAACACGGCCGATCCGGCCACCAGGATCTCGGCCCCGGCCGCCCGCGCTCGTGGCGCCGTCTCGGGATCGATGCCGCCGTCGATCTCGAGGACCAGGTCGAGTCCGTCCTCGTCGCGCCACCGCACCAGGTCCTGCAGCTTCGGCAGGACGCTCGGGTCGAAGGCCTGCCCCCCGAAGCCCGGGTGCACGGACATGACCAGCACCAGGTCGAAGTGCCCGAGCACGGCCCGCATCTTCGGGCCGATGTCGGTCCGTGGGTTGACCACGAGCCCGGCGCGGCAGCCCGACGCGCGCAGGCGGCGGGCGATCGCCACGTGGTCGATCTCGAGTTCCCAGTGGAAGCTCACGGCATCGGCGCCGGCGTCGGCGAAACGCGGCGCGTACTCGGCCGGGTCGGTCACCATCAGGTGGCAGTCGAGCGGCAGACGCGTGCGCTCGCGCAACGCCGCGGCGACGTGCGGACCGAGGGTGATGTTGTCGACGAAGTGCCCGTCCATGACGTCGACATGGATCACGTCGGCGCCGGCGGCGTCGACCGCCTCGACCTCGTCGCCGAGCCGGGCCGCGTCGGCGGCCAGGATCGACGGCGCCACGGCCACGGATCCGGGCTCAGCCCCGGCTCGCTGCCACCAGCTCAATGGATCCTCCGGTGGGAATGCGCGACCCCGCGGGGGGCCACTGGTCGAGGACCGTGCCCGGCAACTGCTCGGCATCGGAACGATAGGTGACCCGCCGGATGTCGAAGCCGGCGCGTCCGAGTTCCTCGCGCACGCGCCCGAGGGGATTGCCGACCAGATTCGGCATGCGGTGCCACGAGCGCTCGTGCCCCTCGCGCACCAGCACGGAGATCGCCGTCCCCCGCTGCACCTCGGAACCGGCGTGCGGGCGCTGCGCCACCACTCCGAGCGGTCCGTCGGGATCGAAGCTGCGGGCCACGCGCCCGAGTCGCAGCCCGACCCGCCCGAGTTCGATCTCGCACTGCCGCTGGCTCAGGCCGACGAGGTCGGGCACCCGCGCCAGGGGTTCTCCCGCGGCGACGACCACGGTGACGGGGCGACCACGCCGCACCGCGCGCAGCGCAGGAGGATGCTGTTCGAGCACCGTTCCCGGTGCCGCCCCCGGATCGTAGACCTCCTCGCCGGTGATCATCCGCAGACCGAGGTCGGCGAGATCCTGCTCGGCCGTTGCGAGGGACTGCCCGGCGAGATCCGGGACGAGGACCTCGGTCTGCTGGTGGACGATCCACGGCAACAGCCACAGGTCGGCGACGCCGACCAGGGCCACCCCGATGACGACGACCAGCAACAGCGTCACGAGCAGTCGACCGAGACTCACGACACGACCTCGTCCGTGGTGCGCCGCACGCACGCGGCGAAGGCGCCGTCGATCCCGTGGCGGTGCGGCCAGGTCTGCAACCGGGATCCGCGCCGGAACCGCGCGTCGACGGCGTGTTCCACCCCGACTTCCTCGACATCCTCGCGACGGGCGAGGACGGTGTCCACCACTTCGTCGTTCTCCTCGGGCTCGAGCGAACACGTCGCGTAGACGACCACGCCGCCGGGACGGGTGGCGTCGATCGCCGCCTCGAGCAGCCGGGTCTGCAGCTTCGGCAGTTCGACCAGGTCGTCGGGACGGCGCAGCCAGCGCGCGTCGTGACGCCGCGCGAGCACGCCGGTGCCCGTGCACGGCACGTCGACGAGGACGCCGTCGAAGAGCGAGCCGTCGAAGGGAAGGGCCTCGCCGTCGGCCACGACCAGCCGCACGCGATCGGCCGCACCCGAACGCCCCAGAGCCTGCCCCACGCGCGCCAACCGCCCGGTCCGGGCGTCCACCGCCACGATGCGCGCCTCGTCGTCGAGCAGGTCGGCGAGGTGCAACGTCTTCCCACCGGGCGCAGCGCATGCATCGAGAACGCGTGCCGAGCTGCCCACCGCTCCGGCCAGGATCGGAGCCACGAGCTGGGCGGCGGCGTCCTGGATCGTGCAGCTCTCCTCGACCGACTCCAGCAGCACGGCGGGGGGGACCCGCGTCTGCAGTTCGAGGGCGTCGGGAATGCCGTCGAGCGGACGGGTCTCCCACTCGAAGCCCTGCAGGGCGGCGGCCAGGGCATCCCGGTGACCGGGTGCCGCCCGCAGGTGGACGGCGGGTCGCTCGTTGTCGGCGGCGCACAGGGCGAGCATCTCGGCCGCCCCGAGCAGTGCGTGCCAGCGCTCCACGAGCCAGCGCGGATGACTGTGCCAGGTGATGGCGTGGGCGATCGGGTCGACGTCGGCCGACGGGAAGTACGCCGACAGGTCTTCCCGCGCCGCCCGGCGCAACAGCGCGTTCACCCAGCCGGCCGCCCACGGAAGCCGGAGCGCGTGCGCCAGTTCGACCGCCTCGCTCACCACCGCGTGGTCGGGCGAGCGCATCTCGACGAGTTCGTGCAGGGCGACCCGGAACAGCGCCTGCAGACGCGGAGGCGGCGACTTCGTCCCGTCGCTGAGCGCGGCGACCAGGTGGTCGTAGCGCGTGTGCAGCCGCACCGTGCCGTAGACGATCTCGCGCAGTCGCCGCCGCTCCACGTACGCCCAGTCGGCGGCACCGTCCGGCCCGGAGCGACGCTCGAGGGCCTCGACCAGGTCTTCGACGTGAAGGTGTCCCTGTCGCCAGGACTCCAGGATCTCCACCGCCGCCCGCCGGACCGGGTCCACCCGACGTGGACGTCGCCCGCGCCGTTTCGCGCTCAACGCCGCGGCTCCACCGGTTCGTAGCCCTCGATCGGTCCCAGGGCGGCGCCCACCTCGAGGCCGTTTCCCCGCGCACACTCGATCGGCCGCATCGCCCGGCGCCCGGCGGGCTGCACCCGTCCGACCAGCAGGAGGTCGTCGGTGCAGGCCACGAGCATGCCGTCGTCGTCGATCGCCTCGATGGTTCCCGGGGCCTCGCGCGCGGGCAGCGACAGGACACGCGTCTCGCCGAGCTTCAGGTGCAGGCCCCCGGTGCGCACGGTCACCCCGGGCCAGGGGTCGAAGCCGCGCACGCGATCGTGCACGCGGCGGCAGGGCGCGTGGAAGTCGACGCTACCCTCGTGCTTCGACAGCATCGGCGCGTGCGTGACGCCGTCCTCGGGCTGCGGGGTCCGGTGGAGGTCGCCCGCCTCGAGGCGACGCAGAGTCGTGACGAGGAGTTCGGCCCCGAGCCGGGCCAGACGGTCGTGCAACCCGCCCGCGGTGAGGTTCGGTTCGATCGGCGCGCGGGCGACGTCGTACACGTCGCCGGTGTCGACTCCGGCGGCGAGTTCCATGGTGCACACGCCCGTCTCGTCGTCACCGGCCACGATCGCCGTGTGGATCGGAGCAGGACCACGCCAGCGCGGCAACAGCGAGGCGTGCACGTTCAGGCAACCGAGCCGTGGTCCACTCAGCAGCGGTTCGCGCACGATGTGTCCGAAGGCGACCACCAGGACGATGTCGGGCTCGAGCGCGAGGATGCGGTCGTAGAGGGCGACACGGTTGGCCTTGCCGCGCTCGAGCACGGCGGTGTCGAGTTCGCGTTGGAGCGCCCGCGCCCGCACGGGCGTGGGCGTCGGTGCCGCCCTGCGGCCGCGCGCGCGGTCGGGCTGGCTCACCACCAACGGAAGGTCGAAGCCCGCGTCGACCACGGCGTCGAGCGCGGGCACGGCGAAGTCGGGGCTTCCGCAGAAGACGGCCCGCATCGGATCAGCGACCGGTCTGCTGCTGTTCGCGGGCCCGGCGCTGCAGGTCCTTGAGCTTCCGTGCCAGCAGCTTGCGCTTGATCATCGGCAGGTGATCGACGAACAGCTTGCCCTCGAGGTGGTCGTGCTCGTGCTGGATCACGCGCGCGAGCAGACCGTCGTCCTCGAGTTCGTGCTCGGCGCCCTCGAGGTCCTGGTAGCGCACCCGCACGCGCACCGGACGGTTCACGTCGGCGAAGACGTCGGGGAAGCTCAGGCAGCCCTCGCCGAACTTGTCACGCTCCTCCGAGAGGAAGGTGATCTCGGGGTTCACCAGCGCGAGCGTACGCGGGATCCCCTCGCGCTCGTCCTCGGCCAGGAACAGACGCTGCGTGACGCCGACCTGCGGGGCCGCCAGGCCGATGCCCCGCTCGGCGAGCATGGTCTTCTCCATGCGACGCGCGAGCGACTTCAGCTCGTCGTCGAAGGTCTCGACCGGATCGCACTTCACGCGCAGATCGGGGTGACCGTACAGCAGGACCTCGAGCTCTTCTTCGCGCATGGTCTACTTCTTCGACGACTTGCCCGACTTCCCGTCGTCGTCCTTCTTCGCGCCCTTGGCCGCCACGCGCGACGATACGGAGTTCTTCGCGACCTCGACCTTCACGCCGTCGGCGATCTGGCAGACGAGCATGTCGTCCTTGACGTCCTGCACCGTGGCGTAGAGACCGCCGTTGGTCAGGATCCGGTCTCCGCGGCCCAGGGCCTGCACCATCTTCTGGTGGTCCTTGTAGCGCTTCTGCTGCGGACGGATGACCAGCAGGTAGAAGATCACCATGATCAGGACCAGCGGGAGCAGGCCGATCAGGGGGTTGCCGCCCTCGCCCTCGGGCGAGGGAGCGAAGGCCAGGGGCGCCGACGGAGCGGCCGCCAACAGGGCGGAAGAGAGCGACAATGCCATGGAGAGGACCTTTCACGGGTCACGAGTGAGGGCGGGCCGACGGGCGACCTCGACGAGGGGAGTCTAGGTCGCGCCCCCGGAGGCGGCAAGCGACGACCGGACCGGGGACGGACTAGCGATCGTCGGGCGCCCGCGCGGGTCGTGCCGCGATCCGGGCCGCCAGTTCCTCGAAACGGCCGGCCTCGATCGCATCGCGGACGCTGCCCATCAGACACTGGTAGTGCGTCACGTTGTGGATCGTGCCCAGGATCATACCGAGCAGTTCGCCGGCGATCACGAGGTGTCGCAGGTAGGCCCGGCCGAAACGCCGACACACCGGACAATCGCACTCCGGATCGGGCGGGCGCTGGTCGTCGGCGAAGCGGGCGTTGCGCAGGTGGATCCGGCCGGCCTCGGTCAGCAGCGTGCCGTGGCGCGCCAGGCGCGTGGGCAGCACGCAGTCGAACATGTCCACCCCACCGGCCACCGCGGCCACGATGTCCTCGGGATATCCGACACCCATGAGGTAGCGCGGCCGGTCGGCCGGCAGCAGGGCGGCGGTGCTGCGACTCGTGCGGTGCATGTCCTCCTTGGACTCGCCCACCGACAACCCGCCGATGGCGTAGCCGGGTAGGTCGAGTGCGAGGAGTGCCTCGGCGCACCGGGCACGCTCGGACTCGAGCAGACCACCCTGGACGATGCCGAACAACGCCTGCTCGTGCCCGGCCTCGTGACGGCGACGCGGGCCGAAGTGGTCACGGCAGCGGCGCGCCCACGCCACCGTGCGATCGACGGCGGCGACGACCTCGTCGTCGGTGGCTGGCAGCGCCGGGCACTCGTCGAAGGCCATCACCACGTCCGCACCGAGCGCCGCCTGCACGTCCATGGCGTGCTCGGGGGTGAAGCGGTGCGGACTGCCGTCGAGGTGGCTGCGGAACGACACCCCGTCGTCGTCGATCTTCCGCAGGTCGCCCAGGCTGAAGACCTGGAAGCCACCACTGTCGGTGAGCATCGCGCCGTCCCACGTGCTGAAGCGGTGCAACCCGCCCAGTCGCGCGATCCGCTCGTGGCCCGGGCGCAGGTAAAGGTGGTAGGTGTTCGCGAGGATCATCGAGGACCCGGTCGCCCGGATCTGCTCGGGCATCAGGCCCTTCACGGTGGCCTGTGTGCCCACCGGCATGAACACGGGCGTTTCGATCGTCCCGTGACCGGTGTGCAGACGCCCACGCCGCGCGCGGCCGTCGGTGTGCGTGCACTCGAAGCCGAATCCGCTCACGAGGTCCTCTCGATCCAGTTGGCGTCGCCGTAGCTGTAGAAGCGGTAGCCCGCGGCGATGGCCTCCTCGTACGCCGCGCGCCACCGCCCTGGTGCGAGGGCGGCCACCAGCAAGAGCAGCGAACTGCGGGGCAGGTGGAAGTTGGTGATCAGGACGTCGACCCAGCGGAAGCGATGACCGGGT
Organism: uncultured bacterium; assembly: GCA_964593155.1. Lineage (GTDB taxonomy): Bacteria > Krumholzibacteriota > Krumholzibacteriia > JAJRXK01 > JAJRXK01 > JAJRXK01. Next base: position 9,883 of record CAZQHE010000040.1, on the reverse strand, counting down.
TTGACGAACAGCTCGGTCGTCCCGCGGTACGGATGCGGCGTGTCGTCGAGCGACTCCAGACTGCGGCAGGCGGTGGTTCCCACGGCCACGATACGGCCACCGCGGGCGCGGGTGCGGCGCAGGGCGTCGACCGTCGCCTCGCCCACCTCGCACCATTCGGCGTGCAGATGGTCGCCGGCCGCCTCTTCCTCGTCGAGTGGGCGGAAGGTACCCGGACCCACGTGCAGGGTCACGTCGGTGCGCTCGATGCCGGCTGCCTCCACCCGCGCGAGCAAATGGTCGTCGAAGTGCAGTCCGGCCGTCGGCGCGGCGATCGAGCCGTCGCGCCGCGCGAACACCGTCTGGTAGCGCTCCTGATCGGCGGCGTCGTCGGCGCGCTCGATGTACGGCGGCAGGGGCACGTGCCCGTGGTCACGGCAGTAAGCGATCACAGCATCGGGCCGCTCGAGCTCGACGAGCGAGGTGCCGTCTCCGGTACGCCCGGTCACCCGTGCCCCGAGCCCGCCGTCGAGGTCGACGTCCGTTCCCGGGGGCAGTCGCCGCGCCGGGCGCAGCATCGCTTCCCAGATGGTCGGGCCCACGTCCTCACGCGGACGCACGAGCAGCATCTCGACCGACGCCGTCCCGGCCCGCTTGCGGCCGAACAGACGCGCCGGGAACACCCGGGTATCGTTGAGCACGAGCAGATCGCCCTCGCGCAGCAGTTCGACGACCTGCTCGAAGCGACGGTGCTCGAGCGAACCGTCGGCATGCCAGCACAGCAGGCGTGACTGTGTCCGCCGCTCGGCCGGGCGCTGGGCGATGCGCTCGGACGGCAGGTGGTAGTCGACGTCGTCGAGACGCGGCGGCCGGCTCACAGCAGGGGATCCTCGACCGATCGCCTCGGGCGCAGGCCCAGGTGTTCGAAGGCCCGCGACGTGGCCGCGCGGCCACGCGGAGTGCGTTGCACGAGCCCTCGCTGGATCAGGAAGGGCTCGACCACGTCTTCGAGCGTGTCGGACTCCTCGCCCAGGCTCACCGACAGCGTGGACAGTCCGACCGGTCCGCCCTCGAACGTGCGGACCAGGCACTCGAGATAGTTCCGGTCGAGCGTCTCCAGTCCGAGCGTGTCGACCTCGAGCAGGGTGAGCGCGCGGTGGGCGACGTCGCGATCGATCCGCGGCGCCCCTTCCACCTGCGCCACGTCGCGCACACGGCGCAGCAGCCGGTTGGCCACGCGCGGGGTGCCGCGACTGCGGCGGGCGATCTCGTCGGCGCCGTCGTCGTCGAGGTCCACGCCCAGGATCCCCGAGCTGCGACGCACGATCACCGCGAGTTCCTCGGGTGGATAGAAGTCGAGGTGCAGGACGATGCCGAAACGACTGCGCATGGCCGGGGTGATCATCCCCGCGCGCGTGGTCGCACCGACGAGAGTGAAGGGCGACAGCGGCAACTGGTAGCGACGCGCCGCCGGCCCCTTGTCGACCACGAGCTCCACCGTGAAGTCCTCCATGGCCGGGTACAGGTGTTCCTCGACCACGCGCCCGAGCCGGTGGATCTCGTCGATGAACAGACAGTGGCGGCCCTCCTCGCTGGTGAGCACGCTCGCGAGCTCGGCCGCGTTCTGGAAGGCGGGGCCGCTGGTCACCCGCAGTTCGCAGTCCATCTCGCGGGCCACGATGCCGGCGAGCGTGGTCTTGCCCAGACCCGGCGGACCGTAGAAGAGCACGTGGTCGAGCATCTCGCCGCGTTCGCGGGCGGCGCGCAGGAAGAGCGAGAGCTGACCCTTCACGCGCTCCTGGCCGATGAAGTGCTCGAGACGCTGCGGACGCAACGAGGTCTCGTCGCCGCGCTCGGCCTCCTGCGGCCGTGGGTCGGTCCAGCGTGGCTGCGGTTCGTTCACGGGTCGGAACTCCTCGTTCGGATCGGGCACGGCGATCAACCGGCCGGGTGCAGGCGACGCAGGGCCTGGCGCAACAGTGCCTCTACGTCATCCGGCCGCTCGTCGCCGTGCAGCGCCGCCACGATCGCCGCACTGGCGCGATCGGGCGGGACCCCCAGGGCCTGCAGCGCCAGCAGCGCCTCGGCCGCCAGCGGGTCGTCGACCTCGCCCGGGACCTCGGGTTCCGGCTCGGGCGCCGTGCCGCCGTCGACCCACGCGGATGCGCGCTCCTGCAGATCGATGACGATGCGCTCGGCCGTCTTCTTGCCGATGCCCTTCACCGACTGCAGGGGCTTGTGATCTCCGCGCCGGATCCCGAGCAGGACCTCGTCGGCCGACTCGTCTCCCAGGACCGCCAGCGCCACCTTCGGCCCCACCCCGTTGACCGAGATCAGCGCCCGGAAGATCTCGCGCTGGGCCGGGCTGGGGAAACCGTAGAGCGTCATGTCGTCCTCGCGCACCTGCAGGTGCGTGTACAGACGCACCGGGCCGACATGCGCGGCCAGCTCGCGGCGGTGCCGCTCGGGTACCCAGACCTCGTAACCGAGACCGGCGACCGACACCACCACCGGCGGCCCCAGCGAGTCGATCTCTCCCTCGACGAAGGCGTACACGGACGTTCCCTCAGGCTCGCGTGGAGCGGGCGCGTTCGATTAGGCGTCGCCGCTGACGCCCGTGCGCGTGGCACACGGCCACGGCGAGGGCATCGGTGCTGTCCTCGCTCGCGTCGGCGAGGTCGACGGCGAGCAATCGCTCGAGCATGCGCGCGATCTGCGACTTGGCCGACCGGCCGTTGCCGGTGACGGCGACCTTGATCTCGGCCGGAGCGTACTCGGCCAGTTCGAGACCGCGGCGACCGACGCACAGCATGACCACTCCGCGCGCCTGCCCCAGGGTCAGCGCCGACTTCGGGTTGCGTCCCGTGTAGACCTGTTCGAGTCCGATCGACACCGGCTGCACCCGGCCGAGCACACCCTCGAGTTCGTCGTGCAACAGCACCAACCTCTCGGGGAGGGGTCGGCGCTCGGGCGCGAGGATGGTTCCGTGTCCGAGGTGGACGATCCGCGATCCGTCGACCTCGATGGCGCCCCATCCCAGGCGTCGGCTGCCGGGATCGAGCCCCAGCAGGCGGGTCATCCGAACTGTTCCTGGAGCTTGGCCATTTCGTCGTCGGGAATGTCGTAGTTCGCGGCGACCGAACTCGTGTCGTCGAGGTCGTCGAGCACGTTCAGGAGCTTCATCAGACCCTCGGCGTCGCTGCCGCTGATGGCCACCGTATTGGTCGGTACGTCCTGCAGCTCGGCACTCTGCGGCTGGATCCCGGCCGACTCGAGCGCCTTGACGACCGCGTGGAATCCCTCGCGCGGAGTGGTCACCGTGATCACGTCGTCCTCCGTCTCGACGTCCTCCGCGCCGGCGTCGATGACGACCTCCATCACCTTTTCCTCGTCGGTCTCCGACGCGGAGACGGTGACGATGCCCTTGCGCTCGAAGTAGATCGAGGCCGATCCGGTGTCGACCATCTTGCCGTTGTGCTTGCTGAACACGTGCCGGACCTCGGCCGTGGTCCGGTTGTTGTTGTCGGTCACCGTGTTCACCAGGATCGCCACTCCGCCGTAGAATCCGGCGAAGGTCTTCTCTTCGTAGCTGACACCCTCGACCTCACCGGTGCCGCGTTTGATGGCACGGTCGATGTTGTCGTTGGGCATGTTCTGCGCCTTGGCGTTGTTGATCGCCGTGCGCAGTCCGGCGTTCATCTCGGGATCGCCGCCGCCGTCTCGGGCGGCGATGGTGATCTCCTTGGCCAGGCGTGTGAAGAGCTTGCCACGCTTCGCGTCGTTGGCGCCCTTCTTCCGCTTGATCGTCGCCCACTTGGAATGGCCGGACACGTCTCTCTCCTGCGACGGCGAGCGTGCCCACGGCTCGGCGGGCACGCCCGGGTGATTCGGCTCAGGCCTCTTCGGCCTCGAGGGTCGACTCCTCCACGATCTTCTTGAGGACGTCGCCCGGGACTTCTTCGTACTGGTGGAACTTCCGCGTGTGCGTCGCCCGGCCCTGGCTCATGGACCGCAGGTCGGTGCTGTAGCGGTAGAGTTCGGCCAGCGGCACGTGGGCCCGCACGATCGCCATGTGACCGGAGCTCTCGCTGCCCAGGATGCGGCCGCGGCGCGAACTCAGGTCGCCCATGACGTCGCCCATGACCGAATCGGGGACCTTGATCTCGACCTCGTAGACGGGCTCGAGGATCGTGGCTTGTCCGTCGTTGAAGGCCTTGCGCATGGCCTGCCAGGCCGCCGTCTTGAACGCGGCCTCGCTCGAGTCGACCGCGTGGTACTGCCCGTCGAACAGGGTCGCCTTGATGTCGACGACCCGGTAGCCGGCCAGAGCGCCCTTCTGCATGGTCTCGCGAATGCCCTTCTCGACCGCCGGGATGAACTTGCCCGGCACCACACCGCCCACGATGGCGTCGACGAACTCGAAGTCCTCCCCGCGGGCCAGGGGCTCGAAGCGGATGTGGACGTCGGCGAACTGTCCGCGGCCGCCCGACTGCTTCTTGTGGCGCGCGTGGACCTCGATCGGGGCCTTCAGGGTCTCGCGGTAGGGAATCCGCGGTTCGTGGCGCGTGACCTCGGCACCGTAGCGACGGGCCAGGCGCTCGAGGATGATGTCGAAGTGCATCTCGCCCATGCCCTCGAGCACCATCTGATGGGTCTCGGGGTCCTGGCCGAACTTGAAGGTCGGATCCTCCTCGTGGATCCGGGCCAGTCCCTGGGCCACCTTGTCGTCCTCGCCATCCTTCACCGGCCGCAGCGCGACGCGGGACGTGGGCTCGGGGTACTCGATCGGCGGCAGGTGGGCGTCGACGCTCTTGTCGGCCAGGGTATCGCCGCAGTGGGTGTCCTTGAGCTTGACCGCGGCGCCGAAGTCCCCGCAGCCGATGCGCTCGATCTTCTCGCGGTTCTTGCCCTCGAGGCTGAAGAGCTGGGTCACGCGCTCGGTACGGTCGTGCGTGGAGTTCTTGTACTCGTTGCCCGCCTCGATCGCACCGGCGAAGCAGCGCATCAGCGAGAACTCGCCGGCGTCCTTCTCGATCGACACCTTGAACACGCGGGCGAAGGTCGGGGCGTCGGCCCCGGTCGGCAGCTCGATCTCGGCGCCGGAGGAATCGACGGCGCCCAGGGACGGCCGCACGTCGCTCGGCGGGAGGTATTCCTTGATGCAGTGCAGCAACGGACGCATGCCGATGCCGCCGTCGACCGCGCTCACCGCGCAGACCGGGAAGAAGGTCCGCTCGCGGACGCCGATCCGGATGCCCTGCGTGATCTCCTCGGTCGTCAGCTCGCCCTCCTCCAGGAACTTCTCGACGAGCGCGTCGTCGTGCTCGGCCGCGGCGTTGAACAGCTCCTCGCGCGCCGTCTCGTAGGCGTCGCGCATGTCCTCGGGTATCTCGGTCTCCTGCGAGTTGCCCTGCGCGTCGTACAGGTAGGCCTTGCCCGTGGCCACGTCGATCAGGCCCTTGAAATCGGGACCCTGACCGATGGGCAACTGCACCGGGATCGCCTTGCCGCTCAACCGCTCGCGGATCTGGTCGTAGGTCTGCTGGAAGTCGGCGTTCTCCTTGTCCATCTTGGTCACGGTCAGGATCGCCGGCAGACCACTCCGCTCGACCAGGTTCCAGACCGCCTCGGTCCCGACCTCGACCCCGCCGTCGGCCCGCAGCACCACCATCGCGCTCTCCACCACCTGCATCGCGGCGATGGCCTCGCCCCGGAAATCCTCGAAGCCCGGGGTGTCCACCAGATTGAACTTGGTGCTCTCGTGCTCGCACGAGCCCACGGCCGAGAAGATGCTGGTCTTGTGGTCGATCTCGCTCTGGTGGTAGTCCAGGTTGCTCGTCCCCTCGTCGACGCTCCCCATGCGCGCGATCGCGCCCGTCTTGAACAGGATCGCCTCGGCCAGCGTGGTCTTGCCGGCGCCCTGGTGGGCGACGAGGGCGAGATTGCGGATGTCTTGCGGTGCGTAGGACTTCAAGTCGACGGCTCCCCATGGACGAGGGTCTGGGTGGACGGGATCGGCGGCCCGGGCAGGCGCGGTCGCGGCCGCGAGCGACGGATTCCGGGCGCAGAGGCCCGGATCGGCCAAGTTAGCACCGCGCCGAGAGGGGTGTCAACGCGGTGGGCGCACCGTGTTCCGTGATCCGACGCCCGGCGGAAACTTCGGTTCCGCCTTTGACATACGCCTCTCCGCTCCCCTACATTGAGCCGCTGTCGTGCTCGCCCGGGCGGGTCTGCCGGAGACCCCGCTGCGACTCTCCGGGTCGATTGCACGGGGGTTCCCTGCGGAGCCCCGAAACCGATCCGCGCCCCCTCCCGTGGCGCCGCGGCCTCGCCGGGCCCGGTGTCGTGGTCGGGCCTTCGATCCAGGGAATCATGGACGCTCTTCTGTTTGACGGCACCCGGGCGACGACGGAGTCGGCGCCGCGGCCCCTGCGCCGGGAGCAGGGACTTCGATCGGCACGAGCGGTGAGCGCAGGGCTGCTGTTCGTCCTCCTCGTCCTGAGCGGTCAGCCGGTGCTGGCCCAGAGCGAGGAGGAGGAGGAAGAAGAACCCCTGCTGCGCGTCCGGCGCATCGAGATGTCGTTGTACGGTGGCTTGATGGGCGGCGAAACCTATCTGTCGTTGCCGGCACCGTTGACCGAACTCACCAACGACACCGCCCGCGACGACATCCTGGACTTCAGCGGCGAGGTGCCCGATCCGCCCGTCCAGGCTCCCGAGAAGGAGATCGAGACGGGCTACATGGTCGGCGGGCGTGTGACCTTCTTCCTGAACGAGAACTTCGGCATGCAGCTGTACGGGGAGTTCGGTCAGGCCGACACGGTGTTCCGGGGGCGACGCGTCATCGAGACCGAGATCGTCGACGAGGTCACCGAGATCGACCGCGCCACCATGACCACCTTCGCGGGCGGCGGCAAGGTCGTCTACCACCTCGGCCGCGAGCGGCGGAACCCCAGGCGGCCCTTCGTCCAGCTCGGCTTCGGCGGTATCCTCAACCAGTTCTCCGACACCGACGACGTCGGTGCGCTCTTCTTCACCGCGGGCGCCGGCTACGGCTTCCCCGTCGCCGGGGCGCTGCGTGGCTTCGTGTCGGCCGACATGAGGCTCTACACCTGGGAGACCGACGAAGTCTCGCTCGACTCGACGCTGCTCTTCCCGTCGGTCACCGCGGGTCTGACCTGGCGCTACGACGTGCCCGACGAGGTGTTCGAGGACGCCGACGAGACCACCGCCGGGCGCTGATCGGGCCCGCCTCCGCAAGAGACCTGCCGGAACGCGAACGGGCGGCGAGGATGACCTCGCCGCCCGTGTTCGTGGCGCTCGACCCTGGGTCTAGCGCTTCTTCCGCGCCGCGGTCTTCTTCTTGCGGGCGGTGGTCTTCTTCTTGCGCGCGGTCGTCTTC
>CAZQHE010000040.1:0-2402 GCA_964593155.1 uncultured bacterium | reverse complement strand
CGCCGCGGTCTTCTTCTTGCGGGCGGTGGTCTTCTTCTTGCGCGCGGTCGTCTTCTTCTTCTTCGCCGCGGTCTTCTTCTTGCGGGCGGTGGTCTTCTTCTTGCGGGCGGCCGTCTTCTTCTTCCGCGCCGTCGTCTTCTTCTTCTTGGCGGTCGCCTTCTTCTTCTTGGCGGTCGACTTCTTCTTCGCCGCAGCCAGCATGATTCCGTCTTCCATCGTCAGCCTCGCTTTATCTTGCAGCCTTGGATCGTGGGCAGATGCCCGCGATGGGAGCTTCGTGGGTTCGCACGAAGATTCCGCGCACGGCGGAGCAATCGGCGTTCCACTCGGCTCAGCCGGCGGCATTATTCGAAGCGTGTGAACGGCTGTCAAACAAAAAAAATCCCGAAGAGGACTGATTTCTCGCGGTGCGATCCGATCGCGGAGGCCGATCGTCCGCGAGCGTGCTCGCGGTGGAAACCACGACGGCCCGGATCGCGAGGATCCGGGCCGTGTCGTCGTTGGTGCTCGGGGCGGGATTTGAACCCGCACGGCTTTCGCCACTACCCCCTCAAGATAGCGTGTCTACCAATTCCACCACCCGAGCACGAATCGTCTTCGCGCGTTCGCGGCCTACCGGCCTCCGCCCTGTCCCGGCGAACCGCCCTCCGGCACGATCGACGTGTCGGCGTCGGCCGGCGGAACGACGGTCTCGTCGCCCTGGGGAACGATCTCGTCGTCGAGGATCAGGCTGTCACCGGCCGCGCCCGCGGGCTGCTCGGGCATGACCGGCGTGTCGCCCACCGGGAGCACGGTCTCGCCGGCGCCACCGGTCGGGCCCGTCGGCACGGCCTCACTGCGCATGGCCGTCATGTAGGCGAGCGACAGGCTCGTGATCATGAAGCCGATGGCCAGGTAGATCGTGGTCTTGTGCAGGAAGGTGGTGACTCCCACGCTTCCGAACGCGGCGTCCCCCGCTCCCACGCCACCGAAGGCACCCGACAGCCCCCCGCCCTTGGAGCGCTGCAACAGGACGACCACGACGATCAGGAACGAGATCAGCAGATGGATTCCGAAGAACAGGTAGTACATCGCGCTCTCTTCGACGACGGCGGGGTCGATTCCGGGATTCCGGCGGCCCCGCGTTCAGGACCGGCCGTCAAAGCTAGCAACGCCCTCCGGGGGTGTCAACTCGACCGGTCCTGGTAGCGCACGATGGCCAGGAAGCGCTCGGGGTCCAGGCTCGCCCCGCCGACGAGGGCGCCGTCGACGTCCTCGCAGGCCATGTAGGCGGTGATGTTGTCCTCGTTGACACTACCGCCGTAGAGGATCCGGATCCCGTCGGCGATCTGGGCGCTCGAGGCCTCGGCCAGCAGCCCGCGGACGAGGGCGTGAACCTTCTCCACGTCGTCGGGCTCGGCACTGTGGCCGGTGCCGATCGCCCACACGGGTTCGTAGGCGATGGTCAGCGCGCCGACCTGCTCGGCGCGGAGTCCCTCGAGTGCGCCGTGGATCTGTCGCGACACGATCTCCTCGGTGCGCGCCGACTCACGCTGCGAGAGCGTCTCGCCCACGCAGACCACGGGTGTCAGTCCCACCCGGAAGGCCGCCTTGACCTTCTCGCGGACACTCGCATCGCTCTCCTGGAAGATCTGCCGGCGCTCGCTGTGACCGAGGATCACCCACCGGGCGCCGATCTCGCGCAGCTGCTCGGCGCTGACGCCACCGGTGACCGCACCGGGCTCCTGCTCGACGCAGTCCTGACCGCCCCACTCGATCTGCGATCCCTCCATGATCTGCGCGACCACCGGGATGTGCACGAAGGAGGGGCACACGGCCATCTGCGGTCCGGCGAACGTCGTCTGCGTGCGGCGGACCAGGGTCTCGGCCAGCTCGCGCGCCTGCGCGAGACCCAGGTTCATCTTCCAGTTGCCCATCAACAGGGGTCGGCGTGTCATGTCCATCCCTCCCGGATGTGTTCAGACCGTGCTGGCCGACGCGTCGCTCAGCGCGTCGACACCCGGCAGGGACTTGCCCGCCATGAACTCCAGCGAAGCCCCGCCCCCGGTCGAGACGTGGGTGATCTTCGAGGTCAGTCCGGCCTGCGCGAGCGCGGACACCGAGTCGCCCCCGCCGACGACCGAGCGCGCTCCGTTCTCGGTCGAGGTCGCGATGGCCCGCGCGACCGCACGTGTGCCCTTGGCGAAGGGTTCCATCTCGAACACGCCCATCGGACCGTTCCAGAAGATCGTTCCCGCGCCGTCGACGATCTCCCCGAAGCGCTTCACGGTGCGGTTGCCGATGTCGAGGCCCTGCCAGCCCTCGGGGATGTCGGTGGCGAGAACCTCCTTGCGCTCGGCCTCGGCGTCGAAGCGGTCGGCCACGACCACGTCCTCGGGCAGGACGATCTCGGTGTTCGACTC
>CAZQHE010000039.1:20354-30992 GCA_964593155.1 uncultured bacterium | reverse complement strand
CCCCTGCGCGAGGCCGATCCGACCCGGCGGGTGATCCTGGCGCTGGACCTGCCGGACCAGGACCGGGCATTGCGCCTGGCCGACCAGCTGCGGCCGGAACTCGCCTGGGTGAAGGTCGGCCTGCAGTTGTTCGGAGCCGAGGGGCCCGACCTCGTGCGTCGGTTGGTGAGCATGGGACTGCGCGTGTTCGTCGACCTCAAGCTCCACGACATCCCGAACACCATGGCGTCGGCGGTGGAGTCGCTGTCGGCACTCGGGGCCGAGTTGACCACGGTCCACACCACGGCCGGTACGGAGGCCCTCCGTGCGAGCGCCGAGGCCGCCCGCCGCAGCGCGACCTCGGGGCCGCGCGGTTCGCGCACGGCGCTGCTGGGCGTGACCGTGCTCACCAGTTTCGAGGCCGCCGGGCTGGGCGAAGTGCTCGGGCGCGACGCCGATCCCCCGGTCGAAGTGGAACGGCTCGCACGACTCGGCGTCGACGCCGGCCTCGACGGTCTGGTGGCCAGCCCGCGCGAGATCTCCGCGCTGCGCCGCACCGTGGGGCCCGATCCCCTGCTCGTCATCCCCGGGATCCGCCCGGCCGGGGCCGACACCCAGGACCAGGCGCGCGTGGCCACGCCGTCCCGGGCGATCGCCGACGGCGCCGACTTCCTGGTGATCGGCCGGCCGATCACCCGCGCCGACGCCCCGCGCGACGCCCTGCGCGCGATTCTGGACGAGCTGGCCGGTGCGCAGTAGGCTCGCGGTTTCGCGGGCGGTAGGTTCCCGCTCGCGCCGATGGCCGGAGGTCGCAGCATGAAGTCCGACGATCCTTCCTTCGCCGATCACCTGCGGATCGACGACGTCCTGCCCCGCATGCGCGAGGTCGGTGCCCTGCTCGAGGGACACTTCCGGCTGAGCAGCGGACGTCACAGCGACCGCTACTTCCAGTGCGCGCGCCTGCTCCAGTACCCCGGCCTGGCCCTGGAGGTGGGTCGCCTCCTGGCCGAACAGTTCGACGAGCTGGAGATCGACGTCGTGGTCTCGCCCGCCGTGGGCGGAGTGGTGCTCGGACAGGAGGTCGCGCGCGGTCTCGGCCGACGGCACGTCTTCGCCGAACGCAGGGACGACGGCTTTTCCGTGCGGCGCGGCTTCGAGATCCTCAAGGGCGAGAACGTCCTCGTCGTCGACGACGTCCTCACCCGTGGCACCTCCTTCGGCGAGATCGGCCGGACCGTGAACGAGCACGAGGCCACGGTCATCGGCCTGGGCGTGATCGTCGATCGGCGCGAAACCGACGTCTCGATCGACGTACCGGTGCGATCGCTGGTGCAGATGGAGGTCGCCACCTACGAGCCCGACGCGTGCCCGCTGTGCGAGCGTGGCGTCGAGCTGGAGTCGCCCGGCAGTCGCCATGCCGTCTGAGGGCGACGCCCGGCGTTCCCTCGTCCTCGTCGTCCTCGCGATCGCGGCCACCGGCGCAGCCGTGCTGTGGGCGACCCGCACGCCGGTCCCGGCGAACTCGGATCGCTACGACTACCTGGGACGCGCCCACCACCTGACCGAGGGCGAAGGCCCTCGCGCGATGGTGGTGTACCCACTGCGCTTCGCCTTCGACGGCAGCGACCGCGTCCCGCCGGAGAACGCGACGCGTCCGCCGCTGTGGCCCGCACTGATCGCGCCCGCCCTGCGCCTCGGCGCCGCCGACACCGCCGGCGTGTGGATGGCCGCGCTGGGGCTGTTGACGCTGCTACCGCTGGTGGCCCTGGCCGGCGACCGCAGTTTCGGTCCCGGGGCCGGCGCCTTCGCGGCCCTGGCACTCGCCGCGAGCTTCGCCACGGTGCGCGCACTCTGGGGTGGCGGACCCGAGATCTGGATCGCGCTGCTGCTGGTCTTCGTCTGGACCTGGAACGCCACCGAGGCCGGCCGCACGGGATGGCTGCTGCTCGGCCTGGCCCTGGCCCTGATGCCCTGGCTGCATCCGATCGGTTGGCTGTACGCGGGTCTGGGATGGCTGTCGCGCTGGGGACGGACCTCGCGGGCCGGCCTCGCCGTCACCGGTGTCCTGGCCGTGGCCGGAGGATCGATCTGGTACGTCGAGGCGGGGCGGATGATCGGCACGCCGCTGCAAGTGCTGCAGAGTCAGGCCGAGCTCGCCAAGTCGCTCTTCGACGCCGGAGGGCTCGGTCCCTACCGCACCCTCGACCCGGTCCCGAACGCCAGCGTGATCACCGAACACACCGGCGCCTGGCTCTACCACTGGGCCTGGAACCTCAAGGAACAGGCCCTGCACCTCGACGGGTGGCTCGCGTGGCCCCTGGTGGTGCTCGCCCTGGTCGGCATCGGTCGGGATCCGCGGCTCGCGGCGCGCGACGCCGTCCTCGGCCTGGTCGCCTTCGCGGCAGTGGGCACCGTGGCCCATGATCCGCGTCTGCTGGTCCCGGTGTTGCCGGTGGCGTGCATCTGGGCCGGAGCGGGCTTCCTGCGTCTGGTGGAGTGGAGGCCGGCCTGGGTCGGGATCCCGGTGGGCCTGGTCGCGGTGCTACTGCCCTGGCTGGTTCCACTGGGTGCGACTCCGCGGCCGGGCAGCGAGATCGCCGGCGCGTCCGCGGCCGTGGTCGATCCCCCGCATGCGGCCGTGGCGGCCATGGGTGAGGCCGGCACGCGCACCGCTCCCGTCTTCACCGATGCCGCGGTCCTGGCCTGGCGGGCCCGTCGTCCCGCGGTGTTCGTCCCCCGAGACCCGGCCGTGCTCGCCGCCCTGCGCGCGCACCCGGCCCTGCGCCGGACCGACGCCATGGTCCTGCTGCTGGGCACCGACGGACCCTGGATCGGCCCGGAGTGGAACGAGTGGCTGGACGCGCGTCCGGTCGAGGACCGCGGTCCGGTGCGGATCGTGGGGCTCGATCCCTTGCGCGCCGAACGCGCGACACCGCCCGCCGACACGGTCCACGTTCCCGCGCCGCTCGCCCTCACGGCCGCGGACGTGCCCGACTCGCTGGTGGAACTCCCCGCCCCTCCGGCCTCGCGAGAGGGACTGCGGGTCACGCCGCCGACCGCCCGCGCCCTCGAACGTCTCGTGGCGGCCGCGCGGGACGACGGCATCGAACTGCGGATCATCAGCGCGTACCGTTCCTACGGTCGACAACGACGCCTGTACGAGCGGGCGATCGAGCGCCACGGACCCGACCAGCGCTGGGTGGCCGCCCCGGGGACCAGCGAGCACCAGTTGGGCACCACCGTGGACTTCGCCGACGCGGCCCTGGCCCACGCGGTCGAGCCCTCCTTCGGCGACACCCGCGAGGGCCGCTGGCTGGCCCGCCGCGCCGAGGAGTTCGGCTTCGTCCAGAGCTACACCGAAGCGAACCAGGACCGGACGGGGTATCGTCCCGAACCCTGGCACTACCGTCATCGGCCCGACAGCGCGGGGGACGCTCGACGATGACGCGGGCCCACCACCTCATGGTCCCGGGACTGGCCCGTCGTCACCTCGACACGGGCTGGCTGCGGGTGACCGTCGACGATCCACCCGACCGTCGGGCGGAGCTCGTCGCCACGTTCCCCTTCTCGGTGGCCACCGTCGAGACCACGCTGCTCACCGGAAGCACCCCGCGCGAGCACGGCCGGCTTTTCCACGGTGACTCCTCGTCGGCGCCGCACGTCGACGACTCCGACGCCGTGGAACACGCCGCCGACCTCGCCCTCGCCCGTGCGCTGTGGTCCGACGGCTTCGGCTCGGAGGCCGAACGCGACGCCCTGATCGGGGTGCAGGAACGAATCGTGGAACTGCGCACGGCCGGGGGGCCCTTGCTCGTGACCGGCGCACCGGGCTTCTGCCGCGTGCGCGCGCGCGTCGACCTCGATGTCACGGGCCTCGCGGCCGCAGGAGCGATGGCGCGGCTCGGTCACCCGCCCGAGGACGCCGAGCGCCGCGCCCTGCTGGCGACCGCCGGTGTGGAGCGGATCCTCGCCGGCGACGGTCTGCGTTCGTGGCACGGTCCCGACCTGCCGGCGGTGCTGGTGGCAGAACCGGGGTGGTCGTTCGCCGAGGAGCGGGCCGCGGTCGGCCGGCGCGACGTCGACGAGGAGGGCGACACACCGGTGATCCTGGCGTGGGGCGCGTCGGGACGCGCGTGGCCCGCTGCCGTCCACGACGTACGCGTGGCACCGACCCTGGCCCACGTGGCCGGAATCGAGGGCTTCGATGCCGGCGAGGAACGGCTCCCGTGGGAACGGCCGTGAGCGCTCAGAGCGCGCAGGCGCTCATCAGCACGAGCAGCGGCAGGGCCAGGATCCCGAGGACGATCGCCACGGGCAGGAAGGCCACCACCGCGGGAACGAGCAGCGCCATGACGACCACTCCCACCACCAGCGCGAGGACCCCCTTGAGAAGCCACGCGGCGATCTCCAGTGGCAGGAGCAAAAGGCCGAAGACGAGATGCAGGACGGCGCCGATCACGGTGACGACGGTGACCAGCAGTCCGATTCCGATCAGCACGGCCAGCGCATCGATCACGGCGGACCTCCTCGATGGGGGACGCGAGCAACGGACACCGGGCCGCGCCCGCCGTCCGTCCATCCGGACGCACGGCGAGCCCGCCGGGTTCCACTCCGGGAGGACGACGTGCCGGCCGTGATGCTTCACCACGCACGGCCGCGCACGCGGCTCGCCCTGCGAAGGGGGCTCGAGACCGCCGGATTCGACGTCCGCGTGGTCGCCGACCCCGGCGACGCCGACGACGACGGAGCCGTCCTGCTGATCGACGCCGGCGCCGAGGACTTCCTGGCCGCGGTGCGCGCCGGACGGATCCGGGCGCGCCGCGTCGTGGTCCTGGGGCATCCGGCCGATCCCCCCGAGGGTGCCGAGATCCTCCCCGCTTCGCTCGGACCGTCCGAACTCGCCGCCCGACTGGAGGATCCCGAGGGCACGGACACGCCGCGGGACACCGCCCGCCGCGACCTGGTGCACGCGGGCGGGTTGGCCGAGGTCGAGGACCGGATCGATCGGCTGGCAGGTGTGGATCTGCCCGTCCTCGTGATCGGCGAGAGTGGGAGCGGCAAGGAGGTCGTGGCCCGGTCACTGCACGACCGCGGTCCGCGGCCCGCGGCTCCGTTCGTCGTGGTCGACCCGGGAGCGATTCCCGACGATCTGGTCGAGAGCGAACTCTTCGGCCACGTTCGCGGGGCCTTCACCGACGCCGTCGAGGAGCGCCCCGGGCGGCTGGCCCTCGCCGGCAAGGGAACGCTGGTGTTGGACGAAGTCGGCGAGCTGCCCCTGGCGGTGCAGGCGCGGCTCCTGCGCGTACTGCAGGAGCGCTCGTTCCGTCCGGTGGGCGGCAGCCGTGCGGTTGCCCTGCACGCCCGGTTGGTCGCGACCACCCGGCGCGACCTGGGGCGCGCCATCGCCGAGGGCCGTTTCCGCGAGGACCTCTACCACCGTCTCGCCGGCGCCACGATCCACGTGCCTCCGCTGCGCGAGCGCCCGGGCGACGTTCCGGTGCTCGCCCGGGCGCTGCTGGCGCGGCAGGGGGACCCCGTCCCGACCTTGACCGGCGAGGCGGTCGTGGCCCTCCGCGCCCACGGATGGCCCGGGAACGTGCGCGAACTCGACCACGTCCTGCAGCGGTGCCGCCTCGCCGGGCGCGACCCGATCGATGCGACCTTGGTGGAGGCGGCACTGCGCGAGGCCCCGGCCCCGTCGTTGGACCAGGCGCTGACACGTGCATTGGGCTCGTGGATCACCTGGCAGCGCCGTGAAGGCACCGGCCGCGGTGCCGCGGAGCGGACCCTGCGCGAGCTCTTCGACCGTCTCTGGGACGACGCCGACGAGTGATCCCTGACGCCGAACCAGGGCGCAAGTCATTGCCTTGACAATATTTGCTCGAAGCCTCGGATGGCGACCCGACCGCTCCGGCGCGTGGGCATCTTTCCTACGATGGCCGAGGTTTTCCCCTTGCGTCGCGTGTTCCATCTCTGTTACGGTCTTCATCAGGCGGGCTGCTTTTTTGGCCACTCGGTTCGGCTAACCACGTTCAAGTAATCCGGGACAGCCTCTACGGCGGCTCGCCTTCGAACTCTCGGAGGGCCTGGGACATTCGTCCCGGGCCCTTCGCCGTTCCGGCAGCGGTGCCGGAGCCCGGTACGACGAGGGCGGAGATCCGGATCCGGACCTCCGCCCTCGCGTTGCCCCCGTCGGGGACGTCGGTGGCCGCGTCGGCTCAGGAAGCCGGTTTCTCGAACACCGACATGTCGATGGTCGGACCCACCTCGATCGACTCGACGCTCAGGTCGTAGAGCTTCTCGTCGTCGAAGTAGCCGATCTGCTCGTGGGGGACCATGATCCCGTCGACGTCCTTCACGCCGCTGAAGTCGACGTGCCCGATGCCCATGACCTGGGTCATCATGTTGCGCTGCTTGCTCTGGGTCCGCAGCAGCACGTGGCTCGACGGATCGAAGTAGAACTTCTTCCACTTGTCCGCCGCGTCGTCGATCCACACCAGCACGACGTCGGCGGTGACGCCGTCGACTTCCTCGGACGGCAACTGCTGCACCGGGAACTGGTCGAAGTGCCCGAGCACGTACAGCGGATCCGCGATGATCTCGCGCTGCTGCGACGCATAGGTCTCGGCGTCCATGTCGACGAGGCCCTGGGCCGACTTCGCCCAGCCGGACTCCGGCCCCACGGCCATGGTCTGGCCACCGAACGGGGTCTCGAGCTCGGTGAGCGCCCGGTCCGGGTAGACCACGGTCTCGGTCAACGTGATGTCCAGCGCCATGCCCTGCACCTTCATGTTCATCGATGCGGTGCGCTTCAACGAGGCGAGGTCCGCCAGCGCCGCTCCGCCGTGGGCCTCCTGGGCCGCGGCCAGGATCGCCCGGCCCTTCTCGACCGTCTCGTCGGTGGGCTCGGGGAACTCGGGGCCCTCGGGCTCGGGGATCGAGATGTCGAGCTCCTCGACCGGACCGAAGCTGCTCAGATCGCCGTCCCAGTCCTCGGTCTTGCCGACGGCCACGATCGCGAACTCGTCGGGATGCACCCGGCGCTCCATGACCGACAGCACGTCCTCGGTGTCGATCGCCCGGACCTTCTCGTTGAAGGTCTCGAGGAAGTCGTCCGGGTAGCCCAGGTACTCCAGGCGCATCTTGCGCTGCAGCACCTGCTCGGGATTCACGTAGTTGAAGACGTCGGCCTCGAGCAGACCGTTCTTGGCGTCGCGGAGCTCCTCCTCGTCGACGGGCTCCTCACGCATGGTCCGAACGGTCTCGAGCACGACACCCACCGCTTCCTCGGTCGACGAACTCTTGGTGCCGCAGTAGGCCTGGAACATGCCCGGAGACGAGAAGCCGACCCCGGCGCTGCTGCCCACGTTGTAGGCCAGACCGCGCTCGGTGCGCACCTCGTTGAACAGCCGGGCACCGAAGCTGCCGCCGAGGATCCGGTTGGCCACCCTCATGGCGTAGTAGTCCGGATCTTCGGCCAGCATGCCGATGTGGCCCATGGCGAACCGCGTCTGGTTGACGTCGGCCTTGTCGGCCACCAGCACCCGCTTGCGCTGCTCCTCGTTGGGCTCGTTCGGCAGCGGAGGCACCATGGGCTGGCCCGCGGGCCAATCGCCGAAGAGTTCCTCGATCCGCGCCAGCATGGCGTCCGAATCGATGTCTCCCCAGATGGCGACCATCATGTTGTCGGGGTGGTAGAAGTACTCGTAGAACTCGACCACGTCGTCGCGGGTGATCGCCTCGAGCGTGCCGTACTCGGTGTCGCGGGCATAGGGATGATCGTCTCCCCACACGGCCTGGCGCAGCTCGCGGGCGACGATCTGGTTCAGGTCGTCGTTGCGACGGGCCACACTGGCGCGCTCGCCCTCGATCGCGACGTCGATCTTGTCCTGCGCGAAGGCCGGACGACGGACGACGTCGGCGACGAGCTCCAGGCCCCGATCCGCGGTCCGGGTCAGGAAGCTGAACTCGACCGAGCCCGAGGTGTTGCCGATGCTGCTCTCGATGTAGGCGCCCATGCGCTCGAGCGTCATGTCGAGTTCGTCGGCGGGAATGGTCTCGGTGCCGCCGGTACGGAGCACGTTCCCGGTCACCGAGGCCAGACCGACCTTCTCGGGGGGCTCGAAGGCGGCGCCGGTGCGGACCATGATCCGGCCCTCCACCAGCGGCCACTTGTCGTCCTCGAGCAGGAACACGGTCAGCCCGTTCTCGAGCACGTGCCGCTCGTAGTCGGGAATCTGGACCTCGCCCAGCTCGGGGAAGTCCAAGCGTTCCCACGGCTCTTTCGCGTTCGCGTCGGCCGGGACGAGCGACAGGGACACCACCAGCATCAGGACTCCGGCGAGGGAGCCTCGGAACAGGTCAGCGCGCATCGGTGGCTCCTTCCTCCTGAGCGTCCTCGGTGATGATGTACGCCACGTTGCGGTTCTTCTCGACGAAGGTCTCGCGCGCGACGCGCTGGATGTCGGCCGCGGTGACCGCGTCGATCTCGGTCGGATACACCAGACCCTGCCGCCAGTCGTCCTCGAACAGCTCGGCCTGGACCACGGTGCTGATGGTGCCGAAGTTGCTACGCACCTGCCGCACGAAGTTGGCCTTCATCCGGGTCTTCACGCCTTCGAGCTCCTCGGCACTCACGGGCTCGTCCTTCAGGCGGTCGAGCTCCTCGAGCACCGCCTCCTCGCACTCGAGGGCGGTCACGCCCTGGGCGGGGACCACGAAGTTGATGAACAGGCCCGGGTACAACTCGCCCGGCAGCTGGGTGACGGCACCCACGGCCACGGCCTTCTTCTCGTCCTTCACCAGGCGCTGGTGCAGGCGACTGCTTCGGCCGTTGGCGATCATCTCGGTGATCACGTCGAAGACGGGCGCGTCGGGATGGAACATGTCGGGCTTGTGATAGCCGACCATCAGGAACGGCTGCCCCGGATCACGCAGCGCCACCCGGCGCTCGCCTCGCTGCGGCGGCTCCTCGGTGATCACGCGCGGAGGCTTCGGGCCCTCCTCCCAGTCCTCGAAGTACTCCTCGGCGAGGTCCTTCACCTCGTCGACCTCCACGTCGCCGACCAGGCCGATGACCACGTTGCTGGGAACGTAGTAGCGCTCGTACAGCTCGAGGCACTGCTGGCGGGTGAAGTTGTCGAGATCGCTCTGGTAGCCGACGAGCGGACGACCGTAGGGGTGCGCGATGTAGCTCATGGCCAGGAATTCCTCGAGCAGACGACCCACCGGCGAGCTGTCGGTGCGCATGCGGCGCTCCTCGATCACCACGTCGCGCTCGGTGTAGAACTCGCGCATGACGGGGTTGATGAAGCGCTCGCTCTCGAGGTAGGCCCACAGCTCGAGCTTGTTGCTCGGCAGCTGGTAGAAGTAGGTGGTGACGTCGTAGCCGGTCGAGGCGTTCAGACCGGTGCCACCGTTCTTCTGGATGATGTTGCCGAACTGGTTGGCCACCACGTACTCGCGGGCCTCCTCCTGGGCGGCCTCGAAGGCCTCCTCGAGCTCGGTGATCTCGGCCTCGGTGGCGTCGCGGTCGCGCCGGGCCTCCGTCAGGGCGGCGTAGGCCTCGTCGACCTCCTCCATCGCACGCTTCTCGCGACGGTGGTTCTCGGTCCCGATCTCGTCGGTCCCCTTGAAGGCCATGTGTTCGAACATATGGGCCAGACCGGTCCGGCCCTGTTCCTCGTTCACGCCACCGACGCCCACCTGGGCGAAGTAGGTGAACACGGGAGCTCCGGTTCGCTCGACGACGACGAAGCGGAGTCCGTTGTCGAGCGTGAAGGTTTCGACTTCGCTCTCGAGCTGCTCGAGGTCCTGCGCCTGGGCCGCGGGGACCACGAGCAGGCACAGCAGGAGCAGGGAGAGCGTGGCCAGCACGTTTCGGTGCACGGCCCCTCCTTTGCGGGTTGCGGGTTGGACGGGGGGCGGAGATTCGCGCGAGACGTCGGAGTCGATCATGGTCTGTCGTCGTGGCGTCCGGTCACTGGGGTTCGACGGATCCCGGTCGACGGACGCGCACGGGACACCCACGGACTGCTCGGATCGAAGAACCGCAACGGCCGCTCGGCCGCGTGCCGGATCCCGATCCGACCGCTCTCCGCGATCTCCGCGGGCGCGGATCCTGGCCACAGTCCCAGCCGAGGATCTCGAACGAGGTCGAGGCCGTTCCAGTTGAGGTCGGCCCCGAGAGCCTGCCCCAGCTTACCCGGTCCGTTGGTCGATTCGTAGCCCGATCGTCCACGGCGGGACGAGAGGACCTCGAGCCCCTCGAGCGGCTCGGCCGCGCGCAGCAGTACCGCGCCGGCCCTGCCGCGGGTCTCGCAGACCACGTTCAGGCAGTGGTGCAGGCCGTAGGATACATACACGTAGAGGCGTCCGGGTGTTTCGAACATGTTGCGGTTGCGCGGGGTGACGCCGCGGTGGGCGTGGCTGGCCGGATCCTCGCCCTGCCCCAGGTAGGCCTCGACCTCGACGACGCGCAACCGGACCCGCGCGCCGTCGACCCGCGATCGCAGCTCCGCTCCCACGAGATCGCGGGCGACCTCCTCCACCGCACGGGCGAAGAAACCTCGACCCCGCCTGCGTCCCTTCCCGTCGACCACCGTCATCAATCCGTTAGTTGACCACGTACTCGCGGCGTCCGAAGATCACGCCCCCGAG
>CAZQHE010000039.1:0-20344 GCA_964593155.1 uncultured bacterium | reverse complement strand
CTCGACCATCATGCGCCGTAGGAAGTCGATCATCGAGCCCTGCACGTCCTCGTCGCGCATCATCACGTTGCGCACGTGGAACTCCAGGGTCCAGGTCTGCATCTGTCCCGGGATCTTCGAGACCACGCCCTCCCAGGCGAAGGCGTAGGCCACGCCCCACACCAGGGGCCGCTTGAACACCACCCCGAAGATCGCGAACAGGCCGGTGAAGACCATCGTGGCCAGCAGGACGATCCACACGTGGTTCACGTACTGCTTCACGAACTCCAGGTCGAGCACCCCGAAGTTGCCCACGACCATGAACGCGAAGCACAGGACCAGCGACAACGCCAGCAGGACCGCCGCGATCACCTGCACCGCGGCCAGCCGGCCGGCATAGACCGCCACCCGACTGATGGGACGTGTCAGCAGATAGGTGATCGTGCGCCCCTCGACCTCGTCGTGGATCGTGGGCACCCCGAAGGCCAGGCCCACCAGGTACACGAGAATACTCAGGTACAGCGTACCTACGAGGTTCGAGAAGAAGGCGGAACCGTCGAACAGCTCCATGCCCTGACTCCGCCAGAGCACCGTCAGGAGCAGCGGCAGCAGTCCCGCGAAGGCGATGAACACCAGCCGGCGCCGGCGCACGAGATCGCGCACGGCCTGGGCGAACACGAGCTGGAACACCGTCCCGAAGGGAACCATGGAGGGAACGGAGCGATCGGTGACCGGCGGCGCTGCGCTCATGACCCGTCCTCCACCAGGTATCCGAACAGGCTCTTCAGGTCGTCGTCCTCGGTCACGTAGCCGTGGATCGGCACCCCGCCGTCGAGGGCGACCTCGGGCAGGCGCCCGAAGAACCGACGGGGGTGGTTCGACTCGACGACGAGACGGGTCGGGGCCTCCACGCGGACGCCCAGCACGTCCTCGGCGGCGATCAGGATGGCGGCCAGGGCGCGGGCGTCGTCGCACTCGATGGCGATGCGGTGCGGGTGCCGCTCGACCAGGTCCCGGATGTCGCTGACGTTGCCCTCCGCCAGGATCCGGCCGTTCTGGATCAACAGGATGGTCGAGGTCATCTGCTCGACCTCGTGCAGGATGTGACTGCTCACGAGCACGCACTTGCCCTCGGCGCCCAGCTCGCGGATCAACGCCATGGACTCGTGCCGGCTGACCGGATCCATTCCGTTGAAGGGTTCGTCGAGGAAGATCACGGTGGGATCGTGGGCCATGGCCTGGGCCAGCTTGATCTTCTGCCGCATGCCCTTCGAGTAGCCGCCCACCGGACGGTCGGCGTCGTCGACCAGGTGGGTGCGGACCAGCGCCTGCTCGGCCCTCGCCGCGGCCTCGCGCGGCGGCAGTCCGTGCAGCCGGAGCAGGTACACCAGCATCTCGCGCCCGGTCATCGACTCGTACAGGGCGTCCTGCTCGGGACAGAAGCCGATCCACCGGTAGAGCCCGGTGTCGTGGGCGAGATCGTGGCCGAGCAACAGCACGCGCCCCTTGCTCGGCCTCAGCTGGCCGGCCATCAACTTGAACAACGTGCTCTTGCCCGCTCCGTTCAGACCGAGCAGGCCCGTGACCCCCGGGCGCACCGTGCAGCTCACCGAGTTCACGCCGATGACCTGACCGTACCACCGGGTCAGGGCGTCGCACTCCAGCACCGCCGTCTCGGGCCGCAGGGCCGGAGTCTCCGAGGTCGACGTCGTCAGCGTGCTCACAGGACCACCTCGACGGGTTCGATCTTCCGGCGCAACCACCAGTAGGCGGCCGCGATCCCCGCCAGCAGGGCGAGCAGCGCCAGCACCGGGGGCACGTCGAACTCGGTCTCGGCGCCGAACCACCAGGCCCCGACCTGGCCCAGGTTGCCCGCCATGTTGATCAGGCTCCAGGCCTCGACCCCGGTCAGCGCCTGCACCAGTTCGATCACCGGGACGAAGCCGAAGCCGAACAGCACGATCCAGGTGACCGAGATGAAGACCGACCGCTGCGCCGTGGCGCTCACGGCCAGCATGATCATCCCCGCCGTCGCCACCAGGAGTAGGCTGTAGAGGGTCGTCAGCAGTGGCACCGCCCACACGCGGGCGAAGTAGGCGGTGGTGGGTTCGATCATGACCGCGAACAGCCAGAGCAGGAGCACGGGCAGCCACGTGGTCAGCAAGAGGAAGGTGGCGATCACTCCGAGCTTGCCCGCGATGTAGTCGTTCCGGGTGATCGGCTTCGAGAAGTAGAGCTGCAGGGCCTTGCCCCGGCGATCGGCGGCGATCAGGTCACTGCCCACCATGATCGTGAAGATCACGATCCAGACGGTCGACCCCTGGAGTGACGACCAGAAGAAGGGCATGCCCGCGTCGAGCTGCGCGCCCAGAAGACCCTCGAGCACGTCGCCGCCCTTGAGACGCCCGTAGGCCTGCACGCCGTCGAAGATCTTCTGGATCCAGGCCAGACCGAGCAGCAGCAGGTACTTCCGCTGCGGCAGGTAGGCCATCACGCCCTGCCGCACGATCGGCCACCACCGCAGGGGTCGTTCCTGCAATTCTCCCGTCCAGCGCTGGTATCCCTGGTCGTAGATCGGCATCAGGACACCGCCTCGACGAAGGAGTCCTGCAGCGAGCGTCCGGCCTCGAGGAAGTGCCGGACCTGCACGCGCTCGCCGAGTTCGCGCAGGACGGTGAAGATCTCGTCGGTCCGCTGCCCGTCGGCCAGACGCACGCGCAGGCCGTCCTGGATCGACTCGACCTCGTGGCCGCGGTCGCGCAGCATCGACGCGAGGATCTCGAGATCACCGCGGCCCCGCAGGTCGTACACCCGGCCGGCGTCGATCAGCTGCCGCTCCACCGGACGTTGCTCGGCCACCCGTCCGTCCTTCAGCACCACCACGTGATCGCAGGTCTGCTCCACGTCGGGCAACAGATGCGTGCTCAGCACCACGTTCATGCCCTGCCCGTGGCTCACCTCACGAATCAGCTCGAGCATCGCCTCGCGGCCGGGTGGATCCATCCCGTTGGTCGGCTCGTCGAGCAACAGCAGGTCGGGATCGTGCACCAGGGCCTGGGCGAGCTTGAGACGCTGCTTCATGCCCTGCGAGTAGCCCTCGAGTTCGCGGTAGCGGGCCTCGCCCAGCCCGACGTAGTAGAGCACCTGGTGGGCGCGCTCCTTGGCGTCGGTGTGGCTCATGCCGACCAGCTCGCCGGCGTAGGTGGTCATCTCGACGGCGTTCATGCCGGGGACCAGGCAGTCGCTCTCGGGCACCAGTCCGACCCGGCGACGAATGGCCAGTGCCTCGTCGCAGGCATCGTGGCCGAGCACCTGCACCGTGCCGGGCTCGACGGGTAGCAGACCCAGGATGCTCCGCAGGAACGTGCTCTTTCCGGCGCCGTTCGGACCGAGCAGGCCCACGGCACCGCCGGGTACGGTCAGGTCGATCCCGTGGAGGACGACCTTGGGTCCGTAGCTCTGGACCAGACCTCGAGTCTCGATGATCGGGTTCATCGTCGCGGATCCCGAGTTGGGGAACACTCTGCCACCGCGGCCGGGCATCGGACCGCCTCCGGACAGGACGCACGGAAGCGGCTCTGCGTTGCACGAGAATCGGAGCCTAGCACACGCCCGGTGCGGACGCATGGCCCGGAAACGAGCGAGCCCCCGCCGGGACCGGCGAGGGCTCGCGAGCACGGGGCTGGGCTGCGTCAGTTGACCGCTGCCTCTTCTTCCTCTTCGGCCGCTTCCTTCGCCGCCGCGGCGATCAGCTCCTGCTGCATGGCCTCGGCGGCCCGGAACAGCTCTTCGTGCGTCGGGTTGTCGCGCAGCAGGTCCACGATCCTCCATACCTGCTCGTCGCGCTCGATGTTCACGCGGTAGGCCGCCGCGTTGCCCTTCTCGCGACGCTCGAGCTCGCGCAGCACGCCCACGGCGATCTCCTCGCGGTGCTCCTCGAAGAGCTCGCGGTCCATCTCGAGCTCCATGTCCTCGAAGTACTCGGGCAGATCCTCACGTTCCTCCGCCAGGCTCCAGAACTGCTCGAACATCGGGTCGGTGAACTCGAAGTCCTCGCGGCCGGGATGCTCGTTGTCCACGAGCCACTCGTTGGCGAAGTGGAAGTAGGTGGCGTCGCGCTCGAGGGCGACCTCGAAGTCGCTGAGCAGCGAGGGCTCGATCTCGATGTCGGGCATGATCCCGCCACCGCCGTAGACCTCGCGGCCCATCTCGGTGTAGAAGACCTCGCGCTCGGCCTCGGGATCGACGGTCTCCTCGCCGTCGTCGCCCTCGGCGGGTTCATCGGTCTCGGTGAGGTCGATGCCTTCTTCCTCGATCAGCTCGCCGTCGCGGTTGCGGTCGCGATGGATCGAGCGTCCGCTCGGCGTGTAGTACTTGGCCGTGGTCAGCTTCAGGGCCTCGGTGGGGCTGAGCTCGAAGACGGTCTGCACCGAGCCCTTGCCGAAGGTGTTCTCGCCGACCACGATGCCCACGTCGTGGTCCTGGATCGCCCCGGCCAGGATCTCGCTGGCACTGGCGCTGCTGCCGTTGACCATCACCACCAGGGGCTGGTCCTTCCACACGCGACCGCGGTTCGAGGTCGAGTAGTAGCTCATGTTCTGCTGTGCCAGGCGGCCCTTCGTGTAGACGATCAGGTCACCCTTCTCCAGGAACATCTCACTGACGTCCTTCGCCGCCTGCAGCAGGCCCCCGGGGTTGGTCCGGAGATCGATGACGAGCGAGCGCATGCCCTGCTCGTCGAGCTCGTCGATCTTGTCGGCGAGCTCGTCGCGCGTGCTCCTCGAGAAGTTCGAGATGCGCACGTAGCCCACGCCGGCGTCCTCGTCGAGCATGAAGGCGTAGGGCACGCTCTCGACCTTGATGATGTCGCGAGTGATGGTGAAGGGAATGATCTTCTCGCGACCCGGCCGCTTGATCCCGATCGTCACCTGCGAACCCTTCGGACCGCGCAGCACCTTGACGGCATCGCTGCTCTTCCAGCCCTTGGTGCTCTCGCCCTCGATCTCGACGATCTGGTCGCCGCCGCGAATGCCGAGGCGGAAGGCCGGCGTGTCGTCGATCGGCGAGACCACGGTGGGGTAGCCGTCGCGCACGACGATCTGGATGCCCAGACCCCCGAACTCGCCCTGCGTGCTGGTCATGAGATCGTCGTAGACCTCCTCGGTCAGCAGCTGGCTGTGCGGATCGAGGTCCTCGAGCATGGCCTCGACCGCCCGCTCGATCAGGTCCTCGGGATCGAGCTCGTCGACGTAGTTGCGCACCAGGCGCTCGTAGACCTTGCCGAAGAGCTCGAGACTCTCGATGTGCGCGCGGCTGCGCGCGCGCCGGTCTCGGGCCTCCTCGCGGGACTGGGCCGCCGCGTCGGCGACACCGGTGACCGCGAGCAGGGCGGCGAGGGCGAGATTCAGTGCGATCCGGGACATGCGTACGTCCTTCGGTTTCTTGCGGAAGGGCCCGACGCCGCAGGGGAGGACGGCGGTTCGTCGTCGGTCACCCACCCACGATAAGCGGGGTGGAGGCCGAGCAGCAATACGCTTGCCACGGTCGGTACGCGGGCCGCGGTGGGAAGTTCCGCGCCGTTACCGGTCCGTGACGTGACCGATCCGATCCGGGAAACGCGCGGTCAGGACTTTCCACGCCCTTCCGACGACCTCGGCCGCCGGGTGGGTCGCGTCGAGCACCACGAAGCGCTCGGTCTCGGTCGCGGCGATCTGCCGGTAGCCGTCGCGCACGGCCCGATGGAAGTCCAGATCCGCCTGTTCCATGCGATCGGGGCGGTCGTGCTGCCTGGTTCGTCCGGCGGCGGGGTCCAGATCCAGCAGAAGGGTCAGATCGGGGAATCTCCCACGGGTGGCCAGACGGTTGAGTTCGCGCACGCGGTCGATCCCGAGACCGCGGCCGGCGCCCTGGTAGGCGGTCGAGGCATCGAGGAAGCGGTCGCACAGCACCGTGTGCCCCGCCGCCAGGGCGGGCTCGATGCGCTCGTGGACGACCTGCGCGCGGGCGGCCAGCATGAGGAAGAGTTCCGCCCACGGACTGACATCGCCGTGGGCCGGGTCGAGCACGACCCCGCGCACCGCCTCGCCCAGCGAGGTCCCGCCCGGCTCGCGCAGTCGGATCACCGTGTGCCCGGCGTCGCGGAGGCGTTGCTCGAGGGCGTCGGCCAGCGTGGACTTGCCCGCGCCCTCCACGCCCTCGAGCGTGAGGAACAGGCCGGCGCTCACGCCGGTGGCTCCCGGTCGATGTGTCGCCACACGTGCACGATCCTCTGCAACACCGTGAACCAGGTCAGCACGGCCAGGGCGAAGATCACGAAGCCGAGCACCGTGCGCCCGACCACCAGACCGATCACCAGCAGGAGCACGCGCTCGGGGCGCTCGACCCAGCCCACCTTGCAGTCCTGGTCCAGGCTCTCGGCCCGCGCTCGGGCGTAGCTGGTGGTCAACGAACCGGCCAGGGCCACCAGGATCGCGGCCGGAATCCACTCGGGACCGTAGGGCCGCGCCGCGTGGTCCACGAGCAGCGCCAGGAAGAGCGCCGTCTCGCTCACGCGGTCGAAGGTCGAGTCGAGGAAGGCGCCCAGACGACTGGCGATGCCGCGGCGACGCGCCAGGCTGCCGTCGAGCATGTCGAAACCGCTGGCGAGCAGGAAGGCCACCGCTCCCCACACGTGGTGGCCGGTGGCGACCACGGCCGCCGCGCCGATGTTCAGCAACACACCGAGCACCGTCAGGGCGTTCGGATTGAGACCCATGGCGTCCAGGGCCGCCACCAGCGGCGACACCCAGGCCCGCACGGTCCGCTCGACCACGGAAGTGCTCACGCGGCGGCTCCCTCCATCACGAGAACGATCTCACCCTTCACTCCGTCGGCGTACCGCTCGAGCAGCTCGCGCGCGGTGCCCCGCCGGACTTCTTCGTGCCGCTTCGTCAGCTCGCGGCACACCGCCAGGCGCCGGTCGCCGACGACCTGCGCGAAGACCGGAAGGGACTTCGGCAAGCGATGGTTGGACTCGAGCACGACCACCGTCCGGGACTCGACCGCGAGCTCTTCGATCCGTCGCCGCAACCCACCCGCCCGCCGCGGCAGCCAACCGTCGAAGACGAAGCGATCGGTGGCGAAGCCGCTCAGCACCACGGCCATGATCACCGCGCTCGGGCCGGGGACCATGGTCACGTCGAATCCGGCTTCGATCACGTGGCGCGTGACCACGTGTCCGGGATCGGCGACACCCGGCGTGCCGGCGTCGCTGACCAGCGCCACCGAGCGTCCGGCGCGCAGGTCCTCGACGATCTCCACCGCGCGCTGCCGCTCGTTGTGATCGTGGCAGCTGCGCATCCGGGCCTCGATGCCCAGGTGCTGCAGCAGCCGACCGCTGTGTCGCGTGTCCTCGGCGTAGAGCACGTCGGCCGCCGCGAGGGCCTCGCGCGTGCGGTCGCTCACGTCGGAGAGGTTGCCGATCGGCGTGGCGACCAGCGTCAGCGCGCTCATCCCGTCCAGTCCCGCGGGTAGAGGAAGTCCTTGTCGACGGTGCGTCCGCTCAGCTTGATGATCACCGGCAACTTGCGCTTGTACTGGTTCTTGCGCATCAACGAGCGGACCCGTTCGATGAACAGGTCGTCGAATCCCAGCTCGCGCAGGTGCACCGTCCGGTAGCGACGGTCGACCATGTGGGCCAGGAGGGCGTCGACCCGCTCGTAGGTGAAGCCGAGTTCGTCCTCGTCGGTCTGCCCCTGCCACAGGTCAGCGCTGGGCGGTTTGTCGATCACGACCTGCGGCACCCCGAGGTACCGGGCGAGCTGGCGGACCTGTGTCTTGTACAGATCACCGATCGGGTTCACCGCCGAGGCGCTGTCGCCGTACAACGTGCTGTAGCCGAGCAGGATCTCGGTCTTGTTGCTCGTGCCCAGCACCATGGCGCGCTCGGCCGCGCTGACGTCGTAGAGGATCGTCATGCGCTCGCGCGCCATCTTGTTGCCCCGGCGTCCTTCGTCGGCCTCGGGGAAGCGCGCGAAGTAGGCGTCGACCTGCTCGCTGATGTCGATGGTCCGCAGCTCGACGCCGAGTTCGCCGGCCACGAGTTCGGCGTGGGCCAGGCTGTCGGGATTGCTGCTGCGGTAGGGCATGGCCAGGGCGATGACCTTCTCGGCACCGAAAGCCCTCACGGCGAGATAGGCCGTGAGCGCGCTGTCGAGGCCGCCGCTCAGACCCAGCACGACGCGGTCGAAGCCGGTGCGGTCGACCTCGCGGAACAGGCCGCGGTCGATCACGTCGAGAACGGCGTCCTCCTGCAGCGTGAGCATCTCGAGCAGTTCCGATTCGCTCATGCGTGACCGTCCGGTTCGGCGAGCACCCGCTGGAGCTCGCGCACGGTCAGGTCGATCTTCTCGTCGCGCAGCACCGGATTGCTGAGCCGGGCCTCGCGGACGCGCTCGAAGTCCAGGTCGGCCACGAGCAGCGCCTCGTCGTAGAGCGGCGCCTCGGTCACGGTCTCGCCGTCGGGACCCAGCACGCAGCTGTGCCCCCAGAACACCAGGCCGTCCTCGCTGCCCACGCGGTTGCAGAAGAGGATGTAGGTGCCGTAGAGGCGGGCGTAGGTGCGCAGGGTGTCGAGCCAGATCTCGGCGTTGCGGGGGAGCTCGCCACGGCGCAGGTCGCGCACCGGGCTCGCCACCTGGATCGTCAGCAGATCGGCGCCCTGCAGCAACGTGATGCCCACGAGCGACGGATGCCAGGCATCCTCGCAGACCACCATCCCCACCCGTCCGAAGCGGGTGTCGGCACAGCGAACGTGGCGCCCGGCGCCGACGTACCGGGCTTCGTCGAACACCCCGTACGACGCCAGGTAGACCTTGCGGTGGACGTGCTTCACGCCGTCGCCCTCGACGAGGAACGAGGCGATGTACTGCGCGTGGTCGTCGCCCTCCTCGATCCCACCCACGACCACGCTCATGGGGCCGGCGTGGCGGGCGAGCTCGGTGAAGAGCAGGTCGTCGCGGGGGCGGGCGACCTCGTGCACCAGGTCCTGCAGGAGGTACCCGGTCAGCGACAGCTCGGGAAAGACGAGCAGATCGGCCTGCTCGCGTCGCGCCCGCTCGATCCAGCCGAGGTGCGCCTGGTGGTTCGCGGCCAGGTCGCCGAGCGTGGCGTCGCATTGGGCCAGGGCGATGCGCAGGTTCATGATCTCCTCGCGGGGGTCGGGCCTCAGGTGCGGCGCCAGAAGTCCGGCGTGAGCAGCACCAACACGGTATACAGCTCGAGGCGGCCCAACAACATGAGGAACACCAGCAGCCACTTCCCCACGTCGGGCAGGTGACCGAAGTCGTCGGTGGGCCCGACCGAGCCGATTCCCGGGCCGATGTTGTTCAGGGTCGCCGCCACGCTGCCGAAGGCCGACAGCAGATCCATTCCGAGCATGGTCATGGCGAAGGTGGCCGCGACGGTGACGATCATCAACAACAGGAAGAAGCCCAGAATGTTCGTGACGACGCCCTCGGGGACCGCCCGATGGTTGAAGCGGATCACGTACACGCCGCGCGGATGCAGGAGCTTACGGAGCTCGTTGACCGCGTGACGGATCAGCAGCAGCAGCCGCACGTTCTTCATGCCGCCTCCGGTGCTGCCCGCGCAGCCACCGATGAACATGAGCGCGAGCAGCGCGAACTGCGACATGCTGCTCCACAGTTCGTAGTCGGCGGTACCGAAGCCGGTGGTGGTGACGATCGACACCACCTGGAACAGCGTGGTGCGGACGTTCTCGACCACGTCCATCCCGGTGGCCCCGAGGTTCGACAGCCCGATCGCGACGGCCGCCACCACGATCACGAAGAGGTAGGTCTTGAACTCGCTGTCGCCGAAGTACGCCCCCGATCGGCCACGGATCGCCGCGTAGTGCAGCGAGAAGTTCACCCCGGCCAGGAACATGAACACGATCAACACGCTCTCGACGGCCGGATTCGCGAACCCGCCGATCGACGCGTCCTGGGTGCTGAACCCGCCGGTGGCCATGGCCGTGAAGGCGTGGCAGAGAGCGTCGTACCAGCCCAGACCGGCGATCATGAGCGCGATCATGCAGGCCAGCGAGAGCGCGCAGTACACACCCCACAGCAGCCGCGCCGTCTCCTTGATCCTCGGCGTCAGCCGATCGGGTGACGGGCCGGGGGCCTCGGCCCGGAAGAGCTGCATCCCGCCGACACCGAGCAGGGGCAGGATGGCCAGGCTGAGCACCACGATCCCCATGCCACCCAGCCACTGGATCATCGAGCGCCACAGCATGGGCCCCCGCTGCAGCCCCAACGTCACCGACTCGCCGGTCTCGGGGTCGGTGACGACCTTCTGTTCGATGTCCGAGAGGATCGAGGCGCCCGTGGTCGTGAACCCACTCACCGACTCGAATGCGGCGTCGGTGAACGACGGGATCTGCCCCGACAACCAGAAGGGCATGGCGCCGAACAGTCCCACCACCAACCACCCCACGCTCACGATGACGAAGCCGTCGCGCTTGCGCAGGTCCTGCTGACCACGGAGCAACAGGGCGGTGGGTGCGCCCAGGGCGAGGCCGATCCCGATGCACAGGGCGAACCACGGCGCCGAGTCCTCGCCCGCGAACAACGACACGACGAGCGGCACGAGCATGGCGACCGCCGTGGCGGCCAGCAACAGCCCGAGCACGCGGACCACGGCGGTGAGGTTCACGCCCACGATCACCTGAACAGCTTCTGCACGGCCTTCACCCGGCCGGGCAGGGTGAACACCAGCACCTTGTCGCCCGGCTCGATCACGTCGGACCCGCGCGGGATGACGACCTGGTAGGGCTTGATGATCGCGCCCAGGATCGTGTTGCGGGGCAGTTCGAGCCTGGCCAGCTGCACCCCCACCGCCGCACTGCGCTCGGTCGCCTCGACCTCGAGCACCTCGGCGTCGCTGTCCTTGAGATCGGTCAGGCTCAGGATGTTGCCGTGGCGGAAGTAGCGCATGATCGCGCGCGCCGTCGACAGGCGCGGACTCACGGCGGCGTCGATGCCGATCACCGCGGCCAGGGGCACGTAGTTGGGACGCTTGATCAACGAGATGGTCTTGCTCGCCCCGTAGTGTCGCGCGAGCAGGCACGAGGTGATGTTCATCTCCTCGTCGTCGCTCACGGCGACGAAGGCGTCGATCTTCTCCACGCCCTCCTGCTCGAGCAGTTCGGCGTCGGTGGCTTCGCCGCGCAGGGGCAGCGTCTTCTCGAGACGGTCGCCGGCCCAGCGCGCGCGCTGTTCGTCGGGCTCGATGAGCTTCACGTTGATCCCGTCGCGGGCCAGCCACTCGGACAGCGACACCCCGATGCGGTTCGCGCCGGCCACCATGATCGCGCGCGGACGCGGCGTCGGGCGGGTGAGCTTGCCCAGGGCCTCGTTGATCCGACCGGGGCGTCCCACCAGGAAGACGTGGTCACCCTCGAGCAGCTTGTCGTCACCGGTGGGGATGATCGTCTTCTGTCGGCGCGTGATCGCCGCCACCAGCGCCCAACGGCTGCCGACCTCACCGGCGATCTCGCTCAGACTCTTGCCGTCGACCGGGGCCCCCGCGCCGATGCGCGCGCCGATCACCTGCACCCGCCCGTCGGCGAAGTCGTAGATGTCGGTGGCCGCCGGCTGCAAGAGGAGTTCGTGGATCTCCGCCACCGCTTCCTGGTCGGGATTGATCATCTGGTCGATGGCCTCGAAGCTCGACTGCCCGGTGGTGTCCTCCTCGCCGCCACGGCGGTAGTACTCGCGGTTGCGCACACGGGCCACCTTGGTGCGCACGCCGTAGCGATCGGCCTGCAGACACGCCAGGATGTTGATCTCGTCGACGTCGGTCACCGCGATCAACACACCGGCTCTTCCCACGCCCGCTTCCTCGAGCACCTCGCAGGCCGCGCCGTTGCCGGTTCGGATCATGGCGTCGACGTGGTCCTTGGCCTCGTTCACGATGGCCGGGTCGGCCTCGATCATGACGACGTCGTGGTTGGCGCTCGACAGGCGGTTGGCCACGAGCGACCCCACCGCGCCCGCGCCCACGATGATGATCCTCATCGCGCGCTCCCGCTGCTCGAGACGATCTCGAGGGCGCGGTCGACCTCGGTGTCGGACACGTCGAGGTGGGTCACCATCCGCACCCGGCGCGGACCGAAGGCCGACACCAGCAGGCCGGCGGCGGCGAACTCGGCGACGAGGTCGGACGAGCTCCGCTCCCCCACCACGTCGAAGAGGACGATGTTGGACTCGGGCGTCCGCACGGCGCGCAGCTCGGGATGCTCGAGCTCGTCGGCGAGGCGACGAGCCCGCGCGTGGTCGTCGGCCATGCGCTCGACGTGGTGGTCGAGGGCGTACAGGCAGGCCGCGGCCAGCACGCCCACCTGCCGCATGCCTCCACCCCACTGCTTGCGCAGGCGGTGGGCGCGGCGGACCACGTCGGTGTCGCCCACGAGCACCGATCCCACCGGCGCTCCCAGTCCCTTGCTGAAGCACAGGCTGACGGTGTCGAAGCCGGTCGTGAGATCGGCCAGCGGCCGTTCCAGCGCGACCGCCGCGTTCCAGAGGCGGGCCCCATCGAGGTGCAACCGCAGGCCGCGTTCGCGCGCGCCGTCGAGCGTCGCACGCTGGGACTCGGGTGGGAACACGCGGCCACCGCGGCGATTGTGCGTGTTCTCGAGCGCCACGATCGCCGGCTCGGCGCAGTGCACGTCGTCGTCGGGGTTGAGGACCTCGGACACCCGCGGCCAGGGCATCGACCCGTCCTCGGTGTGCACGCAGCTCACGAGCAGCCCAGCCAGTGCCGCCGGCGCGCCGCCCTCGTAGCGGACCACATGGCTGTCGACGTGACACACCAGCTGCTGCCCCGGCTGCGACTGCGCGCGCAGGGCGAGCTGGTTGCCCATCGTGCCGCTCGGTACGTAGAGCGCGGCTTCCTTGCCCGTCAGGGCGGCCACCCGCTCCTCGAGCCGATTCACGGTGGGATCGTCGCCGAGCACGTCGTCGCCGACCTCGGCCTCGGCCATGGCCCGGCGCATGGCCGCGCCGGGCCGCGTCACGGTGTCACTGCGGAGATCGACGGGATCCATGGTGGAACGGTGCCCGGTGAGGGGGAAGGGCACGGCCCACCGCCGCACCCGATCGCAGGCCTAACCCAGCGCCACGCGATCCTTGAGCATCTTGCTGACCTTGAACACCGGGACCTTGCGCTCGGGCACCGGCACCGCCTCACCGGTGCGGGGATTCCGGGCCATGCGCGCCTTGCGCTCCTTCACCTTGAAGGTGCCGAAGCCCCGGATCTCGAGGTGCTTGCCCTCGGCCAGGGCATTGCCGATCTGCGAGAGGAAGAGTTCGACGGCCTCGCTCACTTCCTTCTTGGTGAGGCCGGTGCGCAGGGCGATGTCCTCGACGATGTCCTGTTTGGTCATGATTCGTACCTCACACGGGCGCGTGGGAAGCCCGGATTGCGGATCGTCACGATCGGAGTCTCTCCGGAACGGGGCTCACGGAGGGAGTGCACGACCCGACGGCCCTCGCCGTGCGATCGACCATGCCCCGTGCATCAAACCCTTGTCAATCCCGACGTTGCGGCAGATCGCAAGGCGGTCGCGGCGACGTGCAACACCGGGGCGACGGCCGCCCCCGACGGAGCGGGCGAATCTATCGGCCTCCGCGGTCTCACGCCACCCGATCCGGCCACGAATCACGGGATCGAACGCACCCGCTCGAGGACACGCGCGCGCGATCCCGCGCAGCGGAACGAGTGGCCCGTCGATTGCACGATCGCGCGGTGCGTCCTCTGCCGCGCACTCCGTGCGGCGGGCCCCGCTCCCGAGGAGCGACCATGCGCACGGTCGAAGGTCTCGTTCCCGCGACGCTACTCGCGCTCCTGGCCCTGACCGGTCCGGTCGTCCTGAGCGCGTGCGACGACGGCGACGAGGACTCCCCGGCGGCGGTCTCCGGCGACGTCCGGGCTCCGGCCGTGCCGTCGGACCTGAGCGCCACGGTGCTCGACGACGGCCGGGTCATGATCTCCTGGAGCGCCAACCGTACCGACCCCGACCTGGCGGGCTACGTCGTCTACCGCTCCGACCGACCCGAGGGCGGCTACGAGCCGACCGAGACCCGTCCGGTGCGGAGCAACACGTGGATCGACGAGGATCCCGATCGGGACGAGCGCTGGTACTACCGGGTCTCGGCCCGTGACGCGGCCGCCAACGAGAGCCCCCTCTCGGATCCGGTCTCGATCGCCCGGCGGCCCGGCGTTCCCACGGCCGCGGCCGCGATCACCTCCCCGCTCGACTGATTTCCCGCGCGTTCTGGTACGGGATTCGCAGTCCGTCCCCTCGCCGTGGTGTGCCCGACAGGGCCCGGCGGCGGCGGGAACCACCGGATCGGGAGCACGGAGCGGACTTCATGGTCGGAATCGGCTTGGGCCACAGCCTCGAGAAGAACCTGCGGAAGGTCGAAGTGTTCCGGCAGAAGGGACAGCTCGACCGGGCGCTCGAGAAGCTCCAGGAGTGGGCGCGCAAGTTCCCGGACACCCCGCACTACCAGTTCGAAGCGGCCATGGTGGCCTTCGATCTCGAGGACTGGTCGACGGGTGTCAACGCGCTGCGCGGACTGGTCCGCACCGTCCCCGACACCCGCGACAAGGTCCTGGGGGCGTGCCGCGAACGGTTCGACGACACGCCGTCGCTCGCGTTGGGCGAGTTCCTGATCGACGCCGCCCTCACCGACGGAGACATCGGCTCGGCCTACGAGCTGCTCGTGCATCTGGGCGTCGACGACCGGTCGATCCATCGCCGCAAGCACACCATGCGGCACCAGAGCCTGGTGGCGACCGGCAACGCGCCGGCGGCATCGCTCGTCAACAGTCATTGCCTGCAGTTCCTGCTCGCCTGCACCGACGGCGACGGCGCCCTGGCCGCGCGCGAGGCCACGGCGCTGGTCGGACTGGACGACGCGCCCCGTTCGGCGCTCGATCCCGTCCTGGGCCGCGCGATCGAGGAGCACGGTGAACTCGCCGGCTTCCTGCTGGCACGGGCGTACCTGCGCCAGGCCGCGGGTGCGATCGCCGAGAGCGCCACCCTGGCCGCCGCGGCGGCCCGCCGCGATGCGACCCACGTGGCCGAGGCCCTCGACCTGACCGAGCGCGCCGATCCCTCCGACGCCGATCGCGGCCGCTGGCTGTTGGCCCGCGGCGACCTCGAGATCCTCGCCGGTCGGGGAGAGCGCGCTGCGCAGCTCTACCTCGAGAGTGCCGACGCCGACCCCGACCTGCGCGACGCTCTGCTCGACCGCCTGGCCACGGCCTCCACCGACGATGCCCTGGAGGAGCGCGGAGAACTGCTCAAACTGCGCCTGCGCCTGCTGGTCGTACAGAAGCGCTTCGACGAGATCCCGCCCCTGACGCAGGCACTCCTGCGCGACGGGGCCGCCACCGCGCAGGAACTCCGCGCGCTGCTCGGCGAGGGTCGCGCCGAGGGGCTGCCGAACGAGATGCTGGTGGTGTTGGCCGAGACGGCCCTGCGCGACGGCGACCTGTCCGCGGCCGCGGTGCACGCCCACGAGATTCCCGCCCACGACCACGGCTCGCTGAACCGACTGCTGCGCTCGGTCGAGGACCTGCTCGACGAATGGCCCGCCGGCGAACGGCTCCAGCTGGAAGCCCTGCACGCCGTGCTCCTGGCCCGGACCCGCAACCAGGATGCCGCCAACGGCCGCCTCGCCGGTATGTGGACCGACCACGCCGAACAATTCGACGTGCTGCTACCGGTCACCGAGCGTTGCCTGGAATCGGTCGACCCCACGCCGACCCTTCTCGCCTCGGCCCTGGGCGTCGCCCTCGACCACGGACGTGCCGAAGCCCTCGAGCCGTGGCTCGTCCGGCTCCTGCAGAACGGGGCCGGCCCGGCGTCCGGAGGAACCGCGCCGGTCTTCGACCAGGACAACCTCGACCTGGAATTCGGCGGTGGAGTCGACGATGGCGACGACCGCTCCGACGATCTGGGCGCGTCGCTGGTCGCCGTGCTGGAGGACTCGCCCGACCGGGCCGGCGCGCTGCTGGCCCTTTTCGACGGCTTCGGCCCCGAACTCGGCGTGGCCCACCGCCTGCGCCACCCCGTGGCCCTCGCCGCACTCTGGTCGGGCGACTACGCGCGCGCGCTGCCCGAGTTGTCGGTCCTCGTGATGATGGCCACGCCCGAGTTCGTCGGCCGCGTCGGCCGCCAACTCGACGTCGCCCTCGAACGCGATCCCGGGCAGCCCGACCTGCTCCTGGTGCGCGCCGAACTCCATTCCGATCTCGACGAGATCGAGGACGCCGCCGCCACGCTGTCGCGCGTCCTGGCCGCCGATCCCTCGCGCGCCGAGGAACTCACCCGGCGCTTCGACACCCTGCGCGGAAAGGCGAGCCCGGAGCAGGCTCCGGACCACTGGCGGTCGTTCGCCGAGTCCCTGTTCGCCGCGGGCCGCTTCGACCAGCTCGGCGAGGTGTGCCGGCAGGCCCTCGAGGAACTCCCGAACGAACGAACGGCTCCCTTCCTCGAACTGCAGGCCCGCACGATGCTCGAGGAGGGCCGCCTGAGCGACACCCTGCAGTTCGTGCAGAAGCAGATGGTCGGAGGACGGATTCCCGCCGAGCGAGCGGTCGGGATCCTCGACGAGGTCCTGCACACGCATCCGGCGAGCCCGATCGCCCACCTCATGCTCGGCCAGGCCGCGGCCCGCGCCGGCGACATGGGCCGGGCCATCGACGGCTATCTCGGCGCGGTCCGTCTCGACGACTCCCTGGCCGCACCGGTGGGCGAACAGATCCACAAGATCACGTCGCACCCCGGAATCGGGGGATCTCACCTGGTGCGCATGGCGCACTTCCAGCGCGAGCACGGCGACCACGCCGCAGCCGCGGCCCTGCTCGACAAGGCCCTGAACATGGAGCCCGCACTCGCCGATCGCGTGCTGGGGGAACTGCGCGACGAGCTCGCCGGTGACGACGGCTCCGTCGACCTGCTGGTCGTGGCCGCGCACGCGGCGCGCCGCACCGGCGACGTCGAACGCGCCTGCGAAACCCTCGTCCGGATCGACGCCCGGGACCCGGCGCGCTTCGAGATCGTCCTGGCCGAGTTCCGAAAGCTGCGCGAGACCTACCCGGGCCGGCTGCTGCCCGTGCTGTGCATGGGACGGGTGCTGATCGGACACGGTGCCCCGGAGGCCGCGGCCCAGACGGTGTCCGACGCGAGCGCGGACGATTCCTTCGGCCTCGACGACCGCGTCGAGATGCTGCACGAGTTCCATCGTCGGCTTCCCGACGACCCCGCGCTCTCACTCGCCCTGGGCGCGCGCCTGGGCGAGCAGGGCCAGCTCGATGCCGCGGTCGAACGGGTGCGCGCGGCCATGGACCTGTCCGGTTTCGACGTGGACCGCGCCGTCGAGGTGACGCGCGCCGTGCTCGACCGTGAACCCGCTCATCCCGGGCTCCGGCTGCTGCAGCACGACCTCGTGCTCACCGCCGGTCGTGTCGGCGATGCCCTGCGTGTCCTCCCCGATCCCGCCTCGCTGGGCGACTGGCAGCAGCACGAGATCTCCGAACGACTGGGTTCGCATCGCCAGCTCGTGATCGCCGACCCCGAACTGGCCTCGGTGTACGCACGATCCCTCGGCGCCCAGGGCCGCACCGAGGAGGCCATCGCCGTCCTCACCGAGGCGGCCGAGCGGACGGGCTCGGGCTCCGGTCATCCGATCTGGACCGAACTGGCGGCCGCGTTGCACGACAACGACGACCGCGAAGCGAGCCGCCGCGTCCTCCTGGACCAGGCTCGCGACGAGGGCGAGCGTCGCCTCGCCTACCAACGTTACGCCGCGTGGTCCGTGCACCGGGTCGAAGGAGAGTTGCAGGCACTCGAGGAGCGCCACCGCGCGCGTCCCGACGCGGCCCACGTCGCGCTCGACTACGCCGAACTCCTGCTGGAGCAGGGGCGCCCCTCCGACGTACCGGGCGTGCTCGACCGCACGCCCCCGACCGACGAGTGGAAGGTCCGCCGTGCCGTCCTGCTCGGCCGTGCCCACCTGGCCATGAACCGCACCGACCGCGCGCGGGCCGTCCTGTCGGCGGCCGCCCCCCTGGCCGGCGACGACGAACCCGGCCGCGAACTCCTGTTCCGTCTCTCCGAGTGCGAAGAGCGCCTGGGCCGACCCGCGGCCGCAACGGCCCGTCTCGAGCAACTGCTCGACGACGAGATCTTCGCGTCCCGCGCCACGCCCCGCGTGCAGCGCACCTACGGTCAGTACCTCGAGGACGTCGCCGGAACCCGCCGGGCCGTCCTCACCCGGGTCAGTTCCCTGTGATGCCGACTGTCGAGGAGCAGCCATGACCGATTCGAAGCACGATCACGATACCGAGAGCCACCAGGCCGACGTCGCGATCGCGGCGCAGACCACCCTCGACGCGGCGCGGGCGGCACGGATCTCCGCCGGCGCGGACGAACCGGGGATCGACGGCGCGGAGCAGGTCCATCTGATCATGGGCGCGCTCGAGAAGCTCGCGAGCGCCACCGACAAGATGGCGCAGCAGTTGAGCGAACGACTCGACGTGGTCCGCGAGGGATTCACCCGCGATCTCGAATCCGCGCGCGAAGCCCTCGACCAGACCCAACGCAGCGGGCTCGAGCGCTTCGAGGACGTGGCGGGCTCCGCCCAGGAGGCACTGGAGCGGTCCATGGACCGGGCCCGCGAGAACGCGGCCAACCAGGAACACGGGCTGCGCCAGGTCCTCGCGGAGGGCTTCGACACCCACCTCGAGCAGAGCGGCCGGACCGTGCAACAGCACGTGTCGCGCCTCGAAGAGACGTTGGGCGAGCGGCTCGACACGCTCGACCGCGAGCTGCGCGAGGAGCTCGAGACCGGTCGCCGTGAGCTGGCCGGAGCGATCGCCTCGCTCGACCAGCAGATCGGCGAGCGGATCGACGCCCGTGCGCACGCCCTGCGCGAGCACGCCGACGCCGCGCACCGGGAGCTGCGCGAGGACGTGGGCACGCTGCGCGAGGGCCTCGACGCGGTCACCGATCGCGTCGAGCGCCTGCTCGGCGTGGTCGAGGAGTCGCGCGACGGCATCCAGCAGCGCATCGCCGAATCCCGCGACGAGATCCGCGAGGAGGTCCAGGGCACGAACCGCGCGCTCCAGGAGAGCATCGACGACGTGCGGACCGGGCAGGAGGAACGCCTCGATGCCGTGCGCGAGCAGGTCGACGGCGCGAAGACCGACATCACCCGCGGACAGCGGAACGTGGTGTCGGACCTCGCCGAGGGGCTCGGGCTGAGCCAGACGTCGATCGAGAAGCGCTTCGACACGATCGAGTCGTCCCTGGAGACCTGGCGCGAGGAGTCGAGCCAGCGTCTCGACACCTGGACCCGCGACCAGGACGAGCGCATGCTGGCGCTGGAACGCAACCACGCCGAGATGCTCGCACTCTTCGAACGCGAGAAGCAGCGGGCCGACGCGCTCGAGACCGATCGTCGCCGCGACCAGGCCCGGCGCATCAACAACTCCGGCGTGAGTCGCTACCACTCCGGCGACTACGACGGGGCCTTGCGCCTGTTCGAGCAGGCGGTGGAGTTCGACCAGAACTTCGCCGAGGCCTTCAACAACCTGGGCCTGTGCCTCACCGAACTCGGGCGCCACGAGGAGGCCACCGTGGCCTTCGAGACGGCGATCGAGCTCAATCCCGAACTCGGTGCGAGCTACAACAATCTGGGCTACGTGCTGTACCTGCAGGAGAACTTCGAGGCCGCCATCGAGATGTACAAGGAAGCGATCGGCCACGAACACGACACGAGCGCGGCCTACACCAACCTGGGCAACGCCTTCCAGAAGCTCGACGAGACCGAGAAGGCCGTCGACGCGTGGAACCGCGCCGTCGAGGTCGATCCCGGAAACGACCGCGCGCGTCAGTACCTGGAGCGCTTCGCGGGCGGGGTGACTCCCGCGCCGGCTGCGGCGGACGAGGCGCACGAGGGCGACTCCGAGTCCGAGATCGGGACCGACGATCCGGTCCCGAGCGACGAGGCCGACCCGGTCTGAACCGCGGCCCCGGCCGCGTGACTCAGGCGCCGGCGCTCACGTGCCGGCGCCTTCCTCGTTCCCAGCGCTCCTGCAGGTGCGGAAGCACCGCGTCGGGACCGAGCGAGGCCATCTCCCCGTCGGGACTCTGCAGGGCCTCGAGTTCGGGAGACGGGGGCGCCCACGAATCCCGGGGGGTCGGCCCGAACAGTGCCAGGGCCGGAACGCCCACGGCCCCCGCCACGTGCATCACGCCGGTGTCGTTCACCAGCGCCACGTGGCTACGCGCGAGCGCGGCCCCCACTAC
>CAZQHE010000038.1:5441-31337 GCA_964593155.1 uncultured bacterium | reverse complement strand
GAGCATGGGAGCGTCGTTCGCCCCGTCGCCCACCGCGATCGCCGCCATTCCGGTGCGCAGGTCGTCGAGGATCGCGGCCTTGGCCGCGGCGTCGATCACCCGGCCGGCGACCCGGCCGCTCAGACGCCCGTCGGTGACCTCGAGTTCGTGCGCGGTGGCGTGGTCGAGTCCCAGGCGACGGGCGACGGGCTCGACCAGGGGTAGGAAGCCCCCGCTGATCACCGCCACGTGCCACCCGCGTTCGCGGGCGGCGGCCACCGCTTCGGCCGCACCGCCCACCAGCGGCAGGTCGGCGGCCTCGGCCTCGACCTCGCTCCACGCCAGGCCGGCGAGCTGCGCCGTGCGCTCGCGCAGCGAGGCCTCGTAGTCCAGCTCGCCGCGCATGGCGCGGGCGGTGAGATCGGCCACCGCGGGTCCGACTCCTGCCCGCGCGGCCAGGCGATCGATCCCCTCGGCGTCGACCAGGGTGGAGTCGGCGTCGAAGGCCACCCACCCCGGGCGCAGGAACCGATGTGCGCCCGGGATCAGGCCGGCGCTGAACTGGTGCTCGCGCGCGGCGGCCAGGAGTTCGTCGCGCAACGTGGGCCCGTGGGGTCCGAGTTCGATCTCGGCCCGGGTGAGCCCGGCGATCGTGGCCAGACCCACGCGGCCGCGCTCGACCTCGCGCCGCTCGAGGATCGCCTCGACCTCGGTCGCCGCGCGCGGGTCGTCGGCGAGCCAGCGGATCACGGCTGCGGTCACGGCGCCTTCTCCTCGAGCTCGCTCCAGCGGGCGTACAGGGCCTCGACGGCGTCCTGCGCCTCCTTCAGCCGGGCGTAGACCGTGTGCATGCGCTCGGGGTCGGCGAGGGTCTCGGGGGCGCGGCTGAGGGCCTCGAGTTCGTCCACCCGCTGCTCGGCCTCGAGGATGGTCTGCTCCATCGACTCGAGCTCGCGCTTCTCCCTGTACGACAACTTCGCCGGGCGCGATGCGGACTTGGGCTTCGTGTCGCCCGTGCCCTCGCCGCCCGGCGGCCGGTTCGACCGGGACTGGGCCCGCTCCGTTTCGGCGCGCCGGAGTTCGGCCCGCATCTCCTCCCACTGCGACAGGTCGGCGAGTTCGCGCCAGCCCCCGCGGCCGTCGAGGGCGATCAGGTCGGTGGTGACGCGGTCGACGAGGAAGCGGTCGTGCGAGATCAGCACGACGGCACCCTCGAAGTCCAGCAGGCTGCGCTCGAGCTGCTCGAGAGTGGGGATGTCGAGGTCGTTGGTGGGCTCGTCGAGCAGGAGCACGTCGGCCGGGGTGCGCATGAGTCGGGCCACCAGCACGCGGGCGCGCTCGCCCCCGGAGAGGGTGCGCACGGGTTGGGCGAGCTGATCGTCGCGGAACAGCAGTTGCCGCGCGAAGGTCTTCACGTGCATGCGCCGGCCGGCCACCTCCACGTGGTCGCCCTCGGGCGAGAGCGCCTCGGCCACGGTGACGGTCTCGTCGAGTTCCTCGCGCTCCTGGTCGAAGTAGACCACGCGCACGCCGGGAGCGCCGTCGACGCGGCCCTCCTGTGGCTCCAGCTCTCCCAGCAGGGTGCGCAGCAGCGTGGTCTTGCCACTGCCGTTCGGCCCCACAAGACCGATGCGACGCCCCGGACCGAGCACCAGGTCGAGGTCGTCGAAGCACAGCTGGCCTCCGACCTCCTGGCGGACCGACTCGGCCACGAGCAGTCGTCGCGTGCGCCGTCCGGTGTCGGTGAACGATCCTTCGACCCGTTCGTCGCGATTGAGCGACCGCACGCGATCGAGCTCGGCGATCGTGGCGTGGGCGCGGTCCACCCGCGTCTGCGACTTGCTCCGCCGCGCCTTCGGCCCCTGCCGCAGGTAGCGGATCTCCTCGCGCACCTGCGAGGCCAGCGACTCCTCGGTGCGCAGCAGCTGTTCGAGAGCGGCGCTGCGCTGTTCGAGGAAGTCGCTGTAGTGGCCGTCGCACACGAAGAACGAACCCGGATGCCGCGGATCGATCTCCGCCATTCGCGTCGAAACGGTCTCGAGGAATCGGCGGTCGTGGCTGATCACCACACACGTCACACGCTCGCCCACGAGCGTGCGTTCGAGCCACTCGATCGACTCGAGGTCGAGGTGGTTGGTCGGCTCGTCGAGCAGCAACAGGTCTGCGCCGGTGGCCAGCTCGGCGGCCAGGGCGAGTCGGCGCTTCCACCCGCCCGACAGGCGGCCGACCGGCGCCTCGACGTCGTCGAAGCCGCACCGGCCGAGCGTGCGACGGGCGGCGACGTCCGGATCGACACCGGGCGGCGGCCCAGGGGCACGCTGCAGACGATCGGCGACCACCGACGCCACCTTCGCCAGGTCGTCGAGATCGACTTCCTGCTGCGCCCAGGCGACCCGCAGGCCGCGGCGGGCGCTGCGACTACCCTCCCAGGGCTCCTCGGTGCCCGCGAGCAGGCGCAGCAGGGTGGACTTGCCCGCGCCGTTCGGCCCGACCAGACCCAGCCGATCGCCGACGTGCAGCGTCAGGTCGACGTCGCGGAACAGGACCCGGGGACCGGCGTGGGCCCCCACGGCGCGCATCTGGAGGAGTTCGGCCATGCCGTCGTATCTAGCACGATCGACCGACGACGGCGATGCTCGCCGTGGTCCCGATCGATGCGCTAGACTGCTACCGTCTGCACCTCACCTCCCGGAGGGCCTCGTGCGCCTGCTCCACACCCTTCTGCTGGTGTCGGTCGCCGGTCTGGCCGCGTTCGCCGGCGGCTGCGGCGACGACGACGAAACCGGCGACCCGGTCGCGCCGGAAGAGGACGAGGTCCGCTTCGCGGCGGACATCCAGCCGATCTTCGACCTTCGCTGCACGCAGGCCTGCCACAGTCCGCCGACGCTCAACGGCAACCTTGACCTGTCGCCCGGTGCGAGCCACGCCGCGCTGGTGGGCATTCCGGCCGACGGTTACGCCGGCCGGATCCGTGTCGTTCCGGGAGAGCCCGACTCGTCGCTGCTCTACCTCAAGCTGATCGGCGACCCGGACGTGGGCAATCGCATGCCCCTGTTCGGCTCACTCGACAGTCTCCGCATCGCCACCGTCCGCACGTGGATCGCCGACGGCGCCCCCGACGACTGAGCTGCCCGATCAGAAGCTGCAGAGGGCGTCGAGGGCGGCCCCGTCGCAGTTCGTGCAGATCGCCCGCCGTGCACAGCCCGTGGACCACAGGCTCGCGCGCATGCAGCCGTAGAGGTCT
Source organism: uncultured bacterium (assembly GCA_964593155.1). Taxonomy (GTDB): domain Bacteria; phylum Krumholzibacteriota; class Krumholzibacteriia; order JAJRXK01; family JAJRXK01; genus JAJRXK01. Next base: position 28,114 of record CAZQHE010000038.1, on the reverse strand, counting down.
CCGATCAGGCCCGGGATGTCGCAGATGATCTGCTGGCGGGCGAGTTCGCTCGACGACACCGGTGCGTCGAGATGCTTCGCGACGCCCGCGACGGCCTCGCGCTCGCAGTCGGTGCAGGGATCCGCACCGCGAGCCTGCTCCACGACTTCGGGATGACGTTCGAACAGGTCGTCGCGGGCCCGCATCATGCGATCCACGAGTTCCTGCTCCTCGGCCGGCGAGTAACCGAGGCGCTTCGCCAGGGCGCGTGGATCGGCGGAATCGTACAGGGCGAGGAACTCGTCACCGCCGACCCCGAACGCACGGGCGCGCGCGATCACCTCGGCACTGACGGCTCGAAGTTCCTGGACCGCGGGATCGATGGTCACCGCGGGACTCGACGAATCCGCACGCGGCTCGTCCGGGAGAGCGTCGTGGCCACAGCCGGCCACGAGTGAGATCGACAGGACGACGAGGAAGGGAACGACGGGGGAACGCATGGCGCGCATCCTCCCCGGGAGGTCGAGTGCCGCCACGCTAGCGAGCGACCCGTGCCCGGGTCAACGCCCGGGCGCGGGTGCACGCGAAATCGTCATCGAAGCGGACGGCGCACCGCCGGCTACTTCTTCTTCGCCTGCTCGGCCACGGCCTTGGCGCGCGCCTCCACCGCCTCGGCATCGCCCAGGTAGTAGCTCTTGATCGGCTGCAGCGCGTCGTCGAGCTCGTAGACCAGGGGCACGCCGGTCGGGATGTTCAGACCGACGATGTCCTCGTCGCTGACGTCGTCGAGGTACTTGACCAGCGCGCGCAGCGAGTTGCCGTGCGCGCAGATCAGCACACGCTTGCCGCTGCGTACCGTCGGCGCGATCCGATCGCTCCAGTAGGGAAGGAAGCGCTCGACGGTGTCCTTCAGGCACTCGGTGAGCGGGAGTTCGTCCTTGCTCAGGTTCGCGTAGCGGCGATCGTGACCCGGATGGCGCTCGTCGTCGGGCTCGAGCGCGGGCGGCGGCACGTCGTAGCTGCGGCGCCAGATCAGGACCTGTTCGTCGCCGTGCTTCTCGGCGGTCTCGGCCTTGTTCAGGCCCTGCAGGGCGCCGTAGTGCCGCTCGTTCAGGCGCCAGTTGCGTTCGACGTCGATCCACTCCAGGCCCATCTCCTCGAGCGTGATCCACAGCGTCTTGATCGCGCGGCGCAGCACCGAGGTGAAGGCGATGTCGAAGTCGTAGCCCTCGGACTTCAGGATCCGGCCGGCCTCGAGGGCTTCGGCCTCGCCCTGCTCGGTCAGACCCACGTCGGTCCAACCCGTGAAGCGATTCGAGAGGTTCCACTCGGACTGGCCGTGGCGCAGCAGAACGACGGTGGGCATGGCGGGGCTCCTGCGTAGGGGACACGATCGGGGACTCGGGGAATTCTACCGCGGTCCGCGGGCGAAGCAACCGTGCCGCGTCAGCGGCGCATGGCCACGCCCAGCCGCAGCGCGCGGGTGATGCGCCCGTGGTGCTGCAGCATCTCACCGCGTCCCCAGAAGGCTTCGACCAGCAGGCGTACGCGTCGATCGGGGACGACCCGACCCGGCAGGGGGAGATGGACCGCAGCCCGGACGCTGGTGATCGGCGAGGCGTCGAGGGGATCCAGCGACCAGCGGGCGCGCAGGACCGGGGCGAGGAACGAGCCCTCGTCGCCGCGCAGGTGGATCTCGCCGTCGCCGACCGTTCGGCCCAGATCGGCGTTCGTGGCCTCGACGCGGAAGCCGATCCACGCGGACACGGAGAAGCGCCAGGATCCGACCGGACGACCGGTCGTCAGCACGGCCCGGTTCCATCCCCGCGACAGTCCTTCCTCCAGTCCGTTGGACTCGTGGACGTAGGCTGCGCGCCACGTCCAGGCACCACGGCGTGTCTGCAAGTAGAGCTGGGGCCGGAAGTTGGTCTCGACCCGGAAGGGATCGTCGTCGTTGTCCACGTCCCAGAGCGAGCGCTGGCCGTAGGCGGCGCCGAGCGTCGTGGCCGCGACACGCACGACCGGAAGGTCGACGTCCACACGGAACTTCGCCGACCGGTCGGACGGATCGCCCGCGGCGTCGAAGCCCAGGGACGCCGCGTGCGCGGGAACCGCGATCGCGAGCAACAGGATCAGCCACGCCAGACGCACCGGCCGAGAACCTCCGGACGAAACGAAGAACCCCGCCTCCGATCCACGGAGACGGGGTCCAGCCAACAACGGCGATACGCCGATGTCACGCGGCGATCTCGCCCAGGCGCTTCACGCTGATCACGGATTCGAGCTCGATCACGACGCGGTCGTGGCGAGGGAAGAAGCCGACCATCGCCGCGCGCTCCACCCACTCCTGTTTGCTCGCCGCTCCGTCGGCCTCTTCGTGCCGATCGGCGCCGAGCAGGACGATGCGATCGGTGGTCATGGTGTCGCAGCGGCCGACCCAGACCTCCGGGCCGTCGGTGTCGACCACCACGGTGATCCCGTGCAGTTCGCCCTTGCCGTCGTGGAAGGTGCCCACGCTCAGGCTCCGGCCGCGCTGAACTTCTCGAAGGCCTCGGTCAGCTCACCGGCGATCTCCTCGGCCGAACGCGACTCGATCCGGTGGCGCGGCACGAAGTGGACGAGCTCGCCGTCCTTGAACAGGACCATCGAAGGGCTCGACGGCGGGAAGTCGGCGAAGTAGGAGCGCGCCTTCTCCGTGGCCTCGGTGTCCTGACCGGCGAAGACCGTGGCCACACGGTCGGGGCGGTTGGTGTGCTTCAGGGCGAGCGCCACCGACGGACGGGCCTGGCCCGCGGCACAGCCGCACACCGAGTTCACGACCAGCAGCGCGGTGCCCTGCTCGTTCGCGAACCACTCGTCGACCTCGCTCCCGGTCAACAGCTCCTGCACACCGAGGCGGGTGAGTTCCTCGCGCATGGGCGCGACGAGCATCGGGTCGTAGGGCATCGGACGTCCTCCACGGGTCGTCATGGGACGGCCGGCACCGCCCCCCGGCGGCTCCGGCACGGAAAGTCTACTGATTGGTAGGTATTGATTAGTGCACATGCACCAGGGCCGCAAGGGGCGGCCCCGAGCCCGACTCAGTCGATGTAGCCCAGGGCCCGCAGGCGCTCCCGGGTCTCGGGATCCATGGTGTCGGGCGGGCGATCGTCCTCGGAGGCGATCACGCGCCGCTCGGGTCCGAAGTGCATGTCCAGGGCCGCTCGGAGCGTCGCCGCGACGTCGGGCCGCTCGTCCGCCAGGTCCACCTCTTCGCGTGGATCGGCCTCGCGGTCGAAGAGCTCCGCCGTGCGGACACCGTCGAGGCTCATCTCGACGTAGCGCCACTGCTCGTTCCAGACCGCCTTGGCCCAGTTCTGGCGGTTGGCCCCGTACTCGGCGAAGAGCAGGCGCTCTTCGAGTTCTGCACCCCGCATCGCGGGCACCAGGCTCACCCCGTCGACCGGGCTCTCCAGCGGTTCGCCCAACAGTTCCATCAGTGTGGGGAGCACGTCGATCAGACTGACCGGATCCTCTACGCGTGTTCCACCGAGCTGTCCTCCCGGCAGGCGGATCATCAAGGGAACGTCGAGCACCTCGGTGTAGGGCAGCCGGTGGGTGAAGTAGACGTCGTGTTCGGTGAGGTGTTCACCGTGATCGGCGAGGACGACGACGATCGAATCGTCGAAGTGCCCATTGTTGCCCAGCCGCTCGAAGACCTGGCCGAGGTGGTCGTCGAGGTAGGTGACGCCGGCGGCGTACTGCTTCACCGGGAACATGAGATCCTTCACCCGACGCAACCAGCGGTAACGCTTGCGTGGATCCTGGGCGATGCGGTTGCGCTCGCTGTAGATCACGTCGATCGAGCGCGCCGGGTCGTCGGGGATCGAGTCGGGCTCGCCCTCGTAGTACATGCGGTCGAAGGGCTTGGGCGGCCGGTAGGGGTCGTGGGCGTCGAAGTAGTGCACCAGTCCGAACCACGGCTCGCGCGGCGGCACCGAAAGCGTGCCGGCCACGCGCGCCTGGTAGTTCCGCAGTCGCGTGCTCACCGGGCCCGTGACGTGCGCGCGGAACTGCTGGAACCCGCGGTCCATCCCGAATCCCTTGCCGAGGTAGTCGACCGCGACCAGGGCCCAGGTCTCGTAGCCACGCGTCTGCAGGATCTCGGCCATGAACGGCATCGTCTCGGGAACACGAAGTCGTTTGCCGCCGATCGCGGTGTGGTGCTGCGGCTCGCGCCCGGTGTACACCGACGCCATGCTCGGCAACGTCCAGGTCGACGTCGACGCCGCGTCGTCGAAGACGATCGCCTCTTCGGCGAAGGCGTCGAGGTTCGGGGTCTCGACCCCGGTGGCGCCGTACACTCCCAGGTGGTCGCGACGGTAGGTGTCGAGCACGAGGAACAGGACGTTCGGCGGCCCCTCCGACAGATCGATCAGGGGCTCGGGGCGCTCGGCCCGGCCGCAGCCGGCCAGCAGCATCAGGGCGACCACCGACGCCAGGCGCGCGCGACTCACCGCGCCGCTCCCCGCCGGACCACGCCCAGCACGTTCGGCACCTCGCGGAACTCGCGTGGCGCGGCGGTGCCCTCGTAGCGGCCCACCACCGAGATCGTCTCGCGTCCGCCGGTCACCAGCAGCGACGCGTCGTGTCCGCCCTCGACGAAGTGCGCTGCCACCAGCCCCCAGTCGTCGCGGGCCAACCACCGGGACAGATCGGCCGTCTGCTGCGGCGCCCCGCTGTGCACCAGCACCAGCCAGCCCCGCTGGTCGACGCCGATCGCGGCGGTGGCGTAGAGCTTGCGGTCCTGCCAGGGGATCGGCTCGCCCCCGCAGTCGAGCAGTCGGTAGTTCTGCACGATCGTGCGGTAGTCGCGCTCCAGGTCCGCGAGCGTCGTGTCGCCGCACTCCAGACCCACCAGGCGGAACGGCGGCAGATCGTCGTGTCGCGGCCCGAAGGCCAGCACGCCGCCGAAGCGCGGATTCACCGCCGGGTTGTTGACGGTCCCGTCGTCGACCATGTACCCGGTGCTGCGGTCGTTGGGCAGGTACATCGAGGCGTTGATCGCCGCGACGAGGTCGAACTCCGCGACCCAGCGGTCGACCGGACGTGCACCGCCGTGCTCGGCCGCGGTCAGCAGGCGGAGCTGGAAGCGCGCGGGGTCGACGTGGACCAGGGTCACCGGCTCCTGGCGCCCCTCGGTGCCTCCCTCGGGCCAGCGCCGGACGACCTCCAGGCCGGGCTCGAGGGTCACGAAGGGCGGCCGCGCGCCGCCGGCCTCGGGTTGGGCACCGCAGCCGGCGGCGGTCACGGCGGCGCAACCCAGCAGGGCGGAGTACGACCAGCGAAGGACGTGGCGGTGCGTGCGGGGCATGCGACGAATCCCGGGGAAGCGTGGGCGAGCGGCATGGTGGCGCGCCGGCGCCCCCCGGTCAAGTCTCCGGCCGCACCCTCGGCGGTCGACGCGCCGGGGTTCGTCCGTATCTTCGGGCCGGTACGATTCCTCCAGTCCAGGGAGATCCGCCGTGTCCACACCCTTCGCGCTGACCCTCGGCCGGGTCCTCATCGCCTCGGCCTGGGCCGACGGCGAGCTCAGCGCCGACGAACGCATCGCGCTCGAGGACCTCCTCTTCTCCATGCCCGACCTCGACGCCGACACCTGGCGTGCCCTGCGGGCCGAGCTCGACCGGCCCTTCGACGCGGCCCACCGCGAGACACTGGTCCGCGATCTCGAGGACGCCCTGGGCGACGCCGACACGCGCCTGCGGGCACGGGAGGCCCTGCAGGAACTCATGGACCGCGTGGGACCGGACAGCGACGAAGGACGCGCCCTGGCCGACGCCCTGGCGGCCGTGGACGCGGCCAGCGCCGAGGCCGCGCACGGCGAGAACACCGGGGGCTGGATCGGTCGCTTCCGCCGTGCGTTCGGCGGCTCCCTCGGTCGCCACGCCGACCGCCTGCGTCAGACGATCGGACGCGAGAACGAGATCCGTCGCGCTCTGGAGGATCGTCTGGGCTCGCACTGGCCCGACGACGAGCCCTACCCCGACGAGACCACGCTGCGCCGTCTCGCGCTCGGAGCGGGTATCCTGGCCCACCTGGTGCGCCTCGACGACGTGGTGGAGTCCGGCGAGCGGCAGGCCCTGATCGGGGCACTGACGCAGCAGTGGGGCCTGGGCGAGAACGCCGCGACGCTGGTCGGCGACCTCGCGCTCGACGAGGCCGCTTCGGGAATCGACCTGCACACGCTCATGCGCGACTTCATCGACGTCACCGACGAGGACGAGCGGCAGCGCTTCCTGGCCGCCGTATTCCTCGTTGCCGCCGGAGACGGCCGGGCGAGCTTCGACGAGATCGAGGAGGTGCGCCGCATCGGGCGCGGACTCCTGCTGTCGCACCGCCACTTCATCGCCGCGAAGCTCTCGTTGCCCGATCGCTTCCGCGACACCTGATCGGCCCGCGGATCAGGCGGGCCGGTCGACCCAGTACAGGTGCACGCTGAACTGCCGGTCGGGATCCGTCCACACCTTCGCCAGCTCCAGCCCCACCTCGTGTGCCATGGCCGCGAACTCGTCGACGTCGTACTTGTGCGAGTTCTCGGTGTGGATCGTCTCGCCCTTCGCGAACCGGTAGGTGCGGCCGTCGAGATGGACCTCCTGGTCGCGCAGCGACTCGAGGTGCATCTCCACGCGTCCTCCGTCGGGATTCCAGACCGCGCGGTGGCGGAATCCCTCGACGTCGAAGTCGGCCCCGAGCTCGCGGTTGATCCGGTCGAGCAGGTTCAGGTTGAACGCCGCGGTCACGCCCTCGCGGTCGTCGTAGGCGCGCTCCAGACGCTCTCGACCCTTCTTCAGATCGACACCGATCAGCAGCCCGCCGTCGTCGCCGCAGTCCTCGGTGACCGTCCGCAGGAAGTCCCGCGCCTCGTCGCGCGTGAAGTTGCCGATGGTCGAGCCGGGAAAGAACACCACACGGTGTCCGGGTGTGCGCTTCGGTTCGGGAATCGGGATGGGTTCGGTGAAGTCGGCGCACACGGGCAGGATCTCGAGGTCGGGGTAGCGCGCCTGCAACCGCGCGGCCGCGTCGACGAGGTGGTCGCGCGAGATGTCCACCGGTACGTAGCCCGCGGCATCGGGCAGGTGGTCGAGCAGCAGACGCGTCTTCGAACTGTTCCCGCTGCCGAACTCGATCACCAGGGGGTCGTCCTCGAGGCTCCGGACGATGTCGTCCATGTTCGACTCCAGGATGCCGACCTCGGTCCGCGCGGGGTAGTACTCGTCGAGCTCGGTGATCCGGTCGAAGATCTGCGAGCCCCGGGCGTCGTAGAAGTACTTGCAGGGAAGGCTGCGCGGCTCCGACTCGAGGCCGGCGCGCACGTCGTCGAGGAAGCTCCCCGCCGAAGGATGCAGGTCGAGCAACGAGGGGGCCGTCGATTCGTCCATGGTGTGACCTCCCCGCGCGGCCGTCCGGGCCGGCGCGGTCGTGCGGGCGGGGGTGGGGCGTCGCCGTCGTGAAGGGAGGAATCGGCGGCGCGGTCGAGACCGACGCCGACGCGAGCGCGCTTTCGGTCTACCATACCCAGCCCCACCCACACCGACAACCGTGGGAGTCGGCATGGCCCGCCGTGAGGACAACGCCGGAACGATCGGTGCCGCGAGCCTCTGCGCGGCGCTGTTGATCGCCCAGCAGGTGGGTGCGAAGACCACGCGCGACGCATTGTTCCTCGAGAACCTCGACGTTTCCCTGCTGCCGCGCACGCTGGCGGTGGCCGCGGTGGTGACGGTGGTCTTCGTCCTCGGAGCGGGCCGGCTGATCGCCCGCTTCGGGCCCGCCCGGGTGGTCCCCGTCGCGCTCGTGCTCAGTGCGGCGCTGCAACTCGGGGTGTTCGCCTGGGCCGGCGTGAGCGCGGCCCCGGCCGCGGTGGGCTACTACCTGCTGGTGGCCGCGACGGGCGCGTTGCTGGTGTCGGGATTCTGGTCGGTCGTCAACGAACGCTTCGATCCCCGCACCGCGCGCCGCAGTGCCGGCCGCATCGGCACCGGCGCGACCTTCGGTGGACTGGCCGGAGGCGTGCTCGCGCTCGTGGTCGGACACGCCATCGGGGCCCGCTGGCTGCTGCTGCTGCTCGCCGCGCTGCACCTGGCCGCGGCCTACGTGCTCCATCGCCTGGGCCGCTCCGGATCGAGCTCGGCCGACGAGCGCAGCGACGCCGGACCGATCGGCCAGGGGTGGCAGGTCCTGCGACGCCAGACCTTCGTGCGCGACCTCGCGCTGGTCGTGGTGCTGCTGACCGCGGGCGCGGCGTGTCTGGACTACGTGTTCAAGGACTTCGCCCAGGAACGCTTCGGCGACGCCACCGCCGGCATCGGCCTGGTGACCTTCTTCGGCGCCTTCCACACCGGCAGCGCGCTGCTCACCTTCCTGCTCCAGTCCGCCTTCGCGCCGTTGCTACTGCGGCACGCCGGTCTGGCCCGCACGCTCGCCACCCTGCCCGCGGGGCTGGCGCTGGGAGCCGTCGCGCTGCTCCTCGTTCCGCTGTGGCCGGTGGCGGCGGTCGCGCGGGCCGCCGAGAGTGGACTGCGCAGTTCGCTGTTCCGTTCCGCCTACGAACCGCTCTACACCCCGCTCGCTCCCTCGGAGAAGCGCGCATCGAAGAGCCTGATCGACGTCGGCGGTGAGCGTCTCGGCGACGCTCTCGGAGCACTCACGGTGCAGGTCCTCCTGCTCGCCCTGCCCGTGACCGCACCCGGTGGGATCCTCCACACGATCCTGCTGGCGACCACCGCGATCACCGGTGGGCTCGGACTGGTGATGGCCATGCGTCTGCACCGGGGATACATCGAAGCCCTCGAACGCAGCCTGAAGCGCCAGCACGTGGAACTGGGGATCGACGACGTCGTCGACACAGCGTCGCGCACCATGATCCTGCGCACACGGCCCGGCGAGGCGGCGCCGGCGCCGCGGTCTGCACCGTCGCCCTCGGCGCCGCGGACCGGAGATCCCGTCCTGAGAACGGTCGAGGATCTGCGCAGCCGCGACCCGAAGGTGGTCGTGCGCACCCTGGCGACCTCGACCCCGCTCGCACCGGAGCTGGTGGGACACGCGGTTCCGCTCCTGGCCTGGGACGGTGTCGCCGAGTCGGCGATCGAGGCACTGCGCCGCTCGGGCCGGCGCGCGGCCGGTCCGTTGGTGTCGGCCCTGCTCGACGAGTCGGAGGACTTCAGCGTGAGGCGGCGGGTCCCGCGCGCGTTGCCCGACGATCCCGATCCCCTGGTCCAGGCCGCGCTCCTGCAGGGGATCGAGGCCGATCGCTTCGAGATCCGCTTCCGATGCGTGCAGGCCCTCGCCCGCCTCCGTGATCGAGACGGGCCACCCGTTCCCCGCGATCCGGTCATGGAGCAGGTGCGGCGCGAGGTCTCCGTACCCGACACGCTGTGGCACTCGCACCGTCTGCTCGACGGCGAGCTCCACGGCCCGCCCTTCGGCGAATCGCCCGCCGTGCGGCGCGCCCCGGCGGCGCTGCACCACGTGTTCGGTCTGCTCGCCCTGGTCCTTCCGCCCGAAGCCCTGGGGCTGTGCCTCGAGGGCATTCTCACCCGCGATCGGCAGTTGCGCGGGACCGCGCTCGAGTACCTCGACGGCGTGCTGCCCGCCGACGTGCGGCAACGGTTGTGGCCGAAGCTCGAGGGAGCCGAACCCGCGGTCCGGGCGACGACTGCCGATCCCGATACGGCACTGCGGACGCTCATGGGATCGCGCCAACGGATCAGGACCCTGCTGTCGAACCGATCCGACGGCGACGAAGAGCGGTCTCAGTCCTGACGGCTCCGGCCGATCATGCGCGCGCCGAGAACGATGAGGATCGCCGGCCACCACTCGACGATCCAGCGCAGGTTCAGGTCGAAGCGCGTGACGCCGAGCAACAGCACGCCGATGCCGATGAGGACCCACCCCGACAGGCGCCCCTCGCCGTCACCGTTGTCGTCGACCCATGGCACGCCGAAGCGGGGAGCCGGGCGGCCGAGTCGTCGTGCCCGGTTGATCGCGCGCGCACCGCGGGCGGCGTCGACCAGGCTGTAGACCACGAGGAAGGTCACGCCCAACGAGAGCAACGGGTACACCGGCCGGAACTCGTAGGTGTTCAGCGAGAAGATCAGCACGAGGAAGGCCCCGGCGAAGACCGCCCCACGGCGGACCGCTCCCAGGTACAGATGGCCGACGCCCGGCAGGAAGCCCAGCAGGCCGGCCAGGACGGCGGACTTCTCCTCGGCCGGAGGTGCGCCGGTGGTGCCGGCACGTCCGCCGGCCTCGGTCCCGCCGGTTCCCCAGTCCGGACGTTCTCCTGCGTTCGGGTCGTGGCGCGGATCGTCGTTCACGCTCGTCCTCCCGGAACACGGGCACACGGACCACCGGGACGTTCGTCCGGCGATCGCAGGCCCAGCCACAGACCCTGCAGGCCGCATTCGACCTCGGTGGCCCCCTCGACCACCCGGTCGGCGTCCCCGGTCAGGAAACCGGTCCCGGCCCGCGCCAACCCGTCACCCACACGATCGAGCTCCTCGATCACGCGCGGACCGTGGCGCTGCAACGCCGGGGCCGCGGCCACCGAACTCCAGGCCGCACCGGCCGCACGCCGCGGCGCGGTCACCGTCTCCTGCAGCGCCACGAGCGCCCGGCCCGGCAGCTCGGGGAAGGGCGCCACGGGACTCGACGTCAGCAGCACCAGGATCGCCGTGATCAGAACCGCGAGGTCACGCGCAGCACGGGGACGGTCGATCCAGCGGTTGCAGCGGTCCGCCGCACGGCGCCGGGCCACGTGCGTCAGCGACGGCCGATCGACCGTCGACATGACGACGTCCGAGGCGAAGTCGGCGTCGGGGGTGTGCTCGGAGAGCTCGGGCAGGACCCTCTCGCAGCGGACCAGCGCCCGGGCGAAACGATCGCAGGCCGCGCACTCGGCCACGTGATCACGCAGGAAGGGCGCTTCGTTGCCGGCGGCCAGTTCCTCCTGCACGCGCGAGCAGGTGCGGCCGGTGGTGCTGGCCAGGACCGACTGGACGATCGACGGCGACTCGTCGCCACGCATCAACGCGACCACCGAGCGGCACTCGGCACAGGCGGACAGGTGGGCCTCGACGACGGCGGCGGTGTGGGCGGGGAGCACCCCGGCGAGGTAGGCGTCGAGCCGTTCGTGCAGCCGCTCGCAGTTCATCGCGCTCCCTCCTCTCCCCTGCTGCGGGTCCCTTCGTCCTCGAGGGCCAGCACCGCCCGCGCCAGCTCGGCGCGCGCCCGGGCGGCACGGGACTTCGCGGTGCCACCGGGAATCCCGAGCAGCTCGGCCACGTCCTGCAGCGCCATGCCCTGGATGTCGCGCAGCATCAGGATCTCGCGGTGCAGATCGCTGCAACGCTCGAGCGCCCGCCGCACCAGGCTGCGCTCGCTGCGCTGTTCGACACGCTCGGCCGGGTCCGGCGCAGGATCGGTCAGCGCCAGCACGGTCTCCACCGGGACGTCCTGGGCCGGGGGCCGCGCCGCGCGTCGGCGTGTGTGATCGATTGCACAGGTCCGCGCCACGCGCAGCAGCCAGGGGACGAAGCGGTCCTCCTGCTCGAAGTTCGGCAACGACCGGTGGACGCGGACGAAGACCTCCTGCGCCACGTCGCGGGCGTCCTCGCGCGAGCGGACGTAGTGGACCACCAGGCCCAGCACCCGGCCCTGGAACCGGCGGACCAGCTCCTCCCAGGCGAGTTCGTCGCCCTCGCGGCAGCGCCGCACCAGTTGCGTGACGTCGTCGTGCATCTCGATCCGGAGGACGCAGCGAACCCGGCGCGGGTTCCGTCCGGAGCGTCAGTCCGCGTAGTTGGCCGGGAACATCCGCCGTTCCACGCCCTCGATCAGGGCGTGGACCACCTTGATGTGGATCTCCTGGATCCGGCCGGTGTCCTCGGCCGGGACCACGACCGCGTGGTCGCACAGGTCGAGCGCGCTGCCCCCGCCCTTGCCCAGCAGCCCGAAGCAGCGCATTCCGCGCTCGTGGGCGGCGCGAAGAGCGGCCAGCACGTTGGGGCTGTTGCCCGAGGTGGTGAAGCCGACCAGGACGTCGCCGGCGCGACCGTGGGCCTCCACCGCGCGGGAGAACACCCGCTCGAAACCGTAGTCGTTGGCGGTGCAGGTCAGGTGGCCGGGATCGCTGATCGCCGCGGCGTCGAGGGCCGGGCGGTCGTCGCGGAAGCGCCCGCTGAGCTCCTCGGCCAGGTGCATGGCGTCGCACATCGAGCCGCCGTTGCCACAGCTCAGCAACCGGCCCCCCGCTCCGAAGCAGGTGGCGATCTCGTCGACCATGGCGTCGACGGTGGCCTGCGTGTCGGCGTCGTCGCGCAGCCACTGCACCAGGCGGGCCGCCTCGTCGAGGGCGCGGCGCATGGGCTCGCTCATACCACGTCCACCTCGGCGACCCGTTCGAACACGTGGTGGGGCCGATACGGGTAGCGCGGCAGGTCGGTGGTCTGACTCACGCCGGTCAGCACCAGCACCGTCTCCACGCCGCTCTGGATTCCGGCGAGGATGTCGGTCTGCATGTTGTCGCCGATGATGATCGCATTCTCCGAGTGCGCCCCGAGCCGGTTGAGCGCCGAACGCATCATCCAGGCCTGGGGCTTGCCCATGTACAGGGGCTGCTTGCCCGTGATCCGTTCGATCGGGGCGCACAGGGCCCCACACGCGGGGAACCCGCGCGGACCGGCCACATCGGGGTTCGTGGCGATGAAGCGCGCGCCCTGCATGATGAAGTAGGCCGCCTTCTGGATCATGTCCCAGTTGTACGACCGGGTCTCGCCCACCACCACGAAGTCGGGATCGATGTCGGTGATCGTGAAGCCGACGTCGTAGAGCTCCTTGGTCAACCCGCCCTCGCCCACCACGAAGGCCTTGCGGCCCTCCTGGGCGGCCAGGAAGTCGGCGGTGGCCATGGCCGAGGTGTAGAAGTTCTCGGGGGCGACGTCGAACCCCGACGCGGCCAGGCGATTCTGCAGGTCGCCGGCGGTCTGCGAGGGATAGTTCGTGAGCAGGACCAGAGGGTTGCCCTGCTCACGCAGACGCGAGACGAAGCCCGGCGCGCCGTCGATGGCCTGGTTGTCCTGCAACAGGACACCGTCGATGTCGCAGATCACGGCGCGCAGGGTTTCGTCGGTCACGGACTACTCCACCGTCCAGGTGTTCGTGCCACGGATCAGGCTCTGCAGGTCGCCCTGCCCACCCGCGCGCTCGTGCGCCTTCTGCACCTGGCTCTCGAGCAGGTCCTCGTAGGTCGGCCGCTCGACGTCGAGCAGCACGCCCATGGGCACCGGGTACTCCGGATAGTCGAGATTGCTGATCATGTAGGCCAGGCTGCGGTCGGTGGCGTCGTAGACCATCAGGTCGTCCGCACGGATCCCGTTCTCGCCCAGCTTCACGACCTTCGGGTGGCGGCCCTCCAACACGATGCCCTTGTCGTGCTCCTTGCCGAAGATCATCGGCTCGCCCGGCACCAGGCGCAGGATCCGGTCCTCGCGGAACTCCTTGCTGGTGAAGTGGGCGAAGGCCCCGTCGTTGAAGATGTTGCAGTTCTGGAAGACCTCGAGGAACGAGATCCCCTTGTGCTGGGCCATCTTCTCGACCAGCCCCGGCAGGTGCTTGGTGTCGGTGTCGTAGGCGCGCCCCACCCAGGTGGCCTCGGCGGCGATCGCGGCGTGGGCCGGGTTGATCGGATGGTCGATCACGCCGTCGGGCGTCGACTTGGTGACCTTGCCCTGCTCGCTCGTCGGCGAGTACTGGCCCTTCGTCAGACCGTAGATCCGGTTGTTGAACAGGATCACGTTCAGGTCGAAGTTGCGCCGCAGCGTGTGCAGGAAGTGGTTGCCGCCGATCGACAGGCCGTCGCCGTCGCCGGTGATCACCCACACGCTCAGGTCGGGGTTGGCCAGGCGCACGCCCGAGGCCAGGGTCATGGCCCGGCCGTGGATGCTGTGGAAGCCGTAGGTCTCCATGTAGTACGGGAAGCGGCTGCTGCAGCCGATGCCGCTGACGAAGACGATGTTCTCGCGCGGGATCCCGAGCTGGGGCAGGGTCTTCTGCACCTGCGCGAGGATCGAGTAGTCCCCGCAGCCCGGACACCAGCGGACCTCCTGGTCACTGGTGAAGTCCTTCTTGGTGAGCTTCTGGGGGCCGTCGGTCTTCTGCGTCGTCATGATCGGTGTCCTCTCGAAGCTCGGGTCAGGCCTTGGACGTGGCGCCGAGCAGTTCCTCGGCCTTGGCGGTGATCTCGGACAGCTTGAAGGGCTGGCCCATCACCTTGGGCATGCTCACGACGTCGCGCAGGTAGGTGCCGCGCAACACGAAGGCGAGCTGACCCATGTTCAGCTCGGGCACGAGAACGGTCTCGTAGCGGTCGAGCACGTCCTTCAGGTCGTTCGGCAGGGGGTACATGTGCCGCAGGTGCGCGTTGGCCACCTCGAGGCCCCGATCGCGCATGCGCTCGCAGGCGCCGGTGATGCTGCCGTAGGTGCTGCCCCATCCGAGGACCAGCAGGGGTCCGGACTGCGGACCCTCGACCTCCATCGCCGGGTAGTCCTGCGCGACGCGGTCGACCTTCTCCTGACGGGTCTTCACCATCTCGAAGTGGTTCTCGGGTACGTAGCTCACGTTGCCGGTCAGGTGGTCCTTCTCAAGACCGCCGATCCGGTGCATGAGGCCCTCGGTTCCCGGCACCGCCCACGGACGCCCCAGCGTCTGCTCGTCACGCTCGTACGGAAGGTACGGCTCGCCCTCGGCGACGTCGGCCCGCGTGGTGAAGCGCACCGGGAAGTCCTCGATCTCGTCGAGGTCGGGGATCCGCCAGGGCTCGGCCCCGTTGGCCACGTAGCCGTCGCTGAGCATGAGCACCGGGGTCATGTAGCGCAGCGCGATGCGCATCGCCTCGATCGCGGTGTCGAAGCAGTCGGCCGGACTGCGCGGCGCGATCACCGGCATCGGGCACTCGCCGTTGCGCCCGAAGACCGCCTGGAACAGGTCGGCCTGCTCGGTCTTGGTCGGCAGGCCCGTGCTGGGACCGCCGCGCTGCACGTTGACGATCAGCATGGGCAGCTCGGTCATCACGGCCAGACCCAGTGCCTCGGACTTCAGCGCGACACCCGGTCCGCTGGTCCCGGTGACCGAGGCGGCCCCGGCGAAGGAGGCACCGATGGTCGCCCCCATGGCCGCGATCTCGTCCTCGGCCTGGAAGGTCCGAACGTCGAAGGCGCGCAACCGCGACAGCTCGTGGAGGATGTCGCTGGCCGGGGTGATCGGGTAGCTGGCGTAGAAGAGGTCCAGGCCGGCCTTCTTCGCGGCGACCGCGCAGCCGTAGGCCGTGGCCAGGTTGCCGTTCACGCTGCGGTAGGTCCCGGGCGGCAGCGTGGCCTTCTTGATCCGGTAGACCTCCTGGAAGGCCTCGAGCGTGTCGGCGAAGTTGTAGCCCGCCTTGAGCGCCAGCACGTTCGCACGCACCAGGTCGGGCGACTTGGCGAACTTGTTCTCGATCCACTCCACGGTGGGGTCGATCGGGCGCTCGTACAGGAAGTACAGCATGCCCAGGGCGAAGAAATTCTTGCAGCGTGCCGCGGCCTTCTTGCCGAGCCCGACCTCCGACACCGCCTCGAGCGTCATGCTGGTCATCTTGACCTCGAAGGTGCGGTAGTCGGACAGCGATCCGTCCTCGAGCGGGCTCTCCTCGTAGCCGGCCATCTTCAGGTTGGCGGGCGTGAAGGCGTCGACGTCGACGAAGAGCGTCCCGCCCAGCGGGAGCTCCTTCAGGTTGGTCTTCAGGGCGGCGGGATTCATCGCCACCAGCACGTCGGGGCGATCGCCCGGCGTGTGGATGTCGCGCGCGCTGAACTGGACCTGGAAGCCGCTGACCCCCGGCAACGAGCCGGCCGGGGCCCGGATCTCGGCCGGGAAGTCGGGGAAGGTGGCGACGTCGTTGCCGATCAGGGCCGCGGTGTCGGTGAAGCGCGTACCGGTGAGCTGCATGCCGTCGCCGGAGTCCCCGGCGAAGCGAATGCAGACGCTCTCGACTTCCTGGACGACTCGTTCCGTCATGGTCCTCGGTCCTCTGGGAATGGCGATAGGGGGGCTGCGAGACGGGCTCGAACGCCTCGCGGGCAAAGACTATGCGCGGGCCGCGGAGGCGACAATGGGAGCCCCCTCCGGGCCACACGGATATCACACTTGAGGAGTCGGGGCACCTCGACGTCGCCCCTCTCGCACCGGGACCATACGCGAACGGCCGGAGCCCGTGCTCCGGCCGCTCGATCGGGACCGTCGGGCCGTGGACCTAGACGTGGAAGTCGTGTCCGCGAACGGTCTTGCGACCATTGGCCTCGGCGCGCTTCGCCGCCTGGTCGATGTACTGGTAGAGCACGGCGTTCAGGCTGTCCAGGGCATCGCCCGCGACGTTCAGACCGTGATCCTTCAGGGCCGCCTTGGTCTTGCTGCCGACCAGCAGCATCTCCTGCTGCTTCTTCGCCGGCTTCCGGCGGGCAGCGGTCTTCTTCTTCTTGGCGGCGGTCTTCTTCTTGGCGACCTTCTTGGCCATGATGGCCCTCCTTGGGCTTTCGTTTCGTCCTTGATCGGCCTCGGCGCCGGCCGGACGATCCGGCCCGTCACGCGCGGGGATGGGCGAGCGGCGCAGTCGGGGACCGGGAACTTCCCGGCGAGAACCGTCGCCTGTGCTCGCTGCGGGCGGATTTACGGCAATTCAGCGGCAGAGACAAGGCTTTTTCGCGCGGAAATGCGTTTTTTTCGTAGCTAGGGCGGGATTCGCGACCGATTCCGCACGAGAGATCCGGTCCGACGACACGTCCCCGCCGGAAACGGAAATGCCGAATTCGTGCACGAATACCTGTATTCGTGGCCATCCAGGAGATCGAAACCCGTGCCTCCACTTCCCCGTCTCGTCGTCTTCGACTGCGACGGAACGCTCGTCGACAGTCAGCACGCCATCGTGCGGAACGTGCAGCGCGCCTTCGCCCGCGAGGGCCTTCCGGTTCCCACCGACGACGCCGTCCGCGAGCGCGTCGGCCTGTCGCTGGCGGCCTTCGTCGAGGACCTGCTCGGCGACCTGCACCCCGATCGCGTGGCCGCGCTGATCACCGCCTACCGCGAGGAGCACGTGTCGTCGGTGGCGCGCAACGGCACCGACCCGCTCTTCGACGGAATCGGGGAACTGCTCGACCGACTTCTCGACCGGGGCGTCGCGATGGGCGTGGCCACCGGGAAGTCGCGGAGGGGTCTGCGCTCGGTGATCGACGATCACGGGCTCGACCACTACTTCGTCACGCTGCAGACCGCCGACGACGCTCCCAGCAAGCCACACCCGGGGATGATCCTGCAGGCCATGGACGAGGCCGGCGTGGCGGCCGACGCGACCGTCGTGGTCGGCGACTCGATCCACGACGTGGGTGCCGCCGTCGCTGCGGGTGCCGAGGCGATCGGCGTGGGCTGGGGATCGCACGACCCCGATCGTCTGCTCGCCGCCGGAGCCCGGGTGGTCGTGGCCGACGTCCCCACCCTCGCCCGGGAACTCGGCGTGGCCGCGACCGATCGCACCCGCTGAGAGCGACACCCGGGAACACCCACGCGGTCCTCCGGTAGAATCGCCGGACCCGCCGCCACCGAGGAGTGCCCATGAACGTCGTCCGTCCCGAACGCTCGCCGTCGTTCCTGTTCCTGTCGATCGCGCTCGTGGCGGGGCTGTTCCTGCTCGGCCAGCAGCTCCACCGGGGCATCGTCGAGTTCAAGGAGCGCGACCGCGTGGTCACGGTCAAAGGGCTGGCCGAACGCGAGGTCGCAGCCGACGTCGCGATCTGGCCGCTGCGCTTCGTCGACGCCGGCGACGACTACTCGGCCCTGTACCGCTCGCTCGAGGAGAAGACCGCGCGCATCGTCACCTTCCTGCGCGAGGCCGGCTTCGCCGACGACGACGTCACCGTGTCGCCGCCGGCGGTTGTCGACAAGCTCGCACAGCGCTACGGAAGTCCGGGCGACGTCGGTCTGCGCTACACGGCGTCGCGGACGATCACCGTGTACACCGGCGACGTCGACCGCGTACGCGACACGATGGCCCGGCTCGAGGAGCTGGGCCGCGAAGGAATCGTGTTCGAGACCGACCACCACCAGGCCCGACCGCAGTTCCTGTTCACCGGATTGAACGACATCAAGCCGGCGATGATCGAAGAGGCCACGCTGGCCGCCCGCGAGGTCGCCCGGAAGTTCGCCGAGGACTCGCAAAGCCGGGTGGGACGCATCCGCCGCGCCCGCCAGGGGCAGTTCACGATCACCGACCGCGACGCCAGCACGCCGCACGTGAAGAAGGTGCGCGTGGTGTCGACGATCGACTACTACCTGGCGGACTGATCCGGTGACGACGGACCCGCCGCGGATGCGCACGCTCCTGACCACGTCGTTGGCCATGGTGGCCTTCGCCGCCAATTCGGTGCTGACCCGCCTGGCTCTCGACCCGCCCGACATCGACGCGGCGAGCTTCACCGGACTGCGCCTGGCCTCGGGTGCGGTGACCCTGCTCGTCGTCGCGCGGGCCGGCGGGCGCCGGCGAACGCCGGTCGACCGCGGCGACTGGACGTCGGCCGCCGCGCTCTTCGCCTACGCGGCGCTGTTCTCCTTCGCCTATCTGGAGCTGCCGGCGGGAACCGGCGCATTGATCCTGTTCGCGCTGGTGCAGGTGACCATGATCACCTGGGGAATCGTGCGCGGCGAACGACCCCGCCCGCTCCAATGGCTCGGGATCCTGCTCGCCCTGGGCGGACTGGCCTACCTGGTGTCGCCCGGCATGGCCGCGCCGTCGCCGTTCGGCACCGTGGCCATGGCCGGCGCCGGCGTCGCCTGGGGCGTGTACTCGCTGCGCGGTCGCGGTCCCGGCGATCCGGTCGTGCGGACGACCGACAACTTCGTGCGGTCGGTGCCGATGGTCGCGGTGCTCGGGGCCGTGGCCCTGGCGGGAGTCGACCTCGAACCCCGAGGCGTGCTGCTCGCCATCGCGTCGGGCGCGGCGGCGAGCGGCCTGGGTTACGTGATCTGGTACGACGCCCTGCGCGGCCTGACGGCCACGCGCGCCGCGGCCGTGCAGCTGACAGTGCCGGTGATCGCCTCGGTGGGCGGCCTGTTGTTCCTGGGCGAGGCCTTCACGCCGCGGCTGGCGATCGCCACGGTGCTGATCCTCGGGGGTGTCGGCGCCACGCTGTCGGCGCGCTCACGCCGTCCCGTCGCCCCGGGTCCTGCGAAGAAGTGATCCCGCGCAACCTCGCGTGGCCAGCGTGCGGACGGCACCCGACCTTGTGCGCGGTCCCCGCCCGAAGTCGACGTCCTTCTTCCGTTCCCTTCCCGGGGAGACCTTCGTGCTTCTCAACATCCTGCCGCTGCTCCTGCTCGCCGTTCCGACCACCGCCACCGCCGCCGACGACCCCCGCCTGCTCGAGGCCACGCCGGAGATCGAGGTCGAACGCCCGTCGTCTCCGCGGCCGCAGCGCTGAGGTCGGGACGTGTCACTGCGCCTGGGATTCCTGGTGTTCGTCGCGCTCGGGCTGTCCGGTCCGAGCGCGTGGGGCTTCGACTCGTTCGTGCCCGACCGCGCGGAGCCGTCGCTCTACCCCACCCACGCCAACGGGCGCTTGCACGAGCGCCCTCACGTGCACGCCCGCCGCGTGGAAGCCGGGTCGATCGAGGTCGACGGCCGGCTCGACGACGGGGTGTGGTCGACCATTCCGACCGGATGGGGCTTCGTCGAGCACGAGCCCGACCGCGGTGTTCCCGCCGACGAGACCACCGTGTTCCGCGTGGCCTACGACGATGACGCCCTGTACTTCGCGGTGGCCTGCTTCGAGCGCGACCCGTCGTTGACGTCGTCCACACTCTGTCGACGCGACAATCTGCAGAACTCCGACCTCGTGAGCGTGTACGTCGACCCCTACCACGACCGCACGACCGGCTACAATTTCCGCGTCAACCCCGACGGCTCGCAGGCCGACGCCTACGTCTTCGACGACGGCAACCGCGACCCCGACTGGGACGCCGTGTGGACCGCCGAGACCTACCGCGACGACCGCGGCTGGTCGACCGAGATGCGGATCCCCTTCGCGGCCATTCGCTACCGGCCGGCCGACGAGATGACCTGGGGCCTGCAGGTCTACCGCTGGATGCACGGTCGCGGCGTCGACAACGGCTGGGCGCACTGGGACCGGGACGACGCCGGCTTCGTCAGCCGCTTCGGCGAGCTGCGCGGTCTGCGAGGCGTGCCGGCGGCCAGGCAGGTCGAAGTGATCCCCTACGTCGTGGCGCGCTCCACGAATCCCGACTTCGGCGACCGGGTCGGTGATCTGAGCGACTTCCAGAACTTCGGGGCCGATCTGCGCTACGGCCTCACCGCCGATCTGACCCTGAACGCCACCTTCCAGCCCGACTTCGGCCAGGTCGAGGCGGATCCGGCCGTCCTCAACCTGGGTCCCTTCGAGAACTTCTTCGACGAGCGCCGGCCGTTCTTCGTCGAGGGTGCGCGCGCCTTCCAGCACCCGGACTTCAACCTCTTCTATTCGCGGCGCATCGGCGAGGGGGGCGAGAACACGCGGATCAAGTTCGCGGGCAAGGTGACCGGCAAGGTCGCCGGGGACGTTTCGGTGGCCACCCTGTTGGCCACGACCGACCGTACCGTTCCCGGTCGCGCCCACAATCCCTTCGCCGACGGCGACGACCAGACGTGGTACGCGGTCACCCGCTTCGGCAAGGAGTTCGCCCGCGGCGATCATCGGGTGAACTTCATGCAGACGGCCGTGCTACGCGACGCCGACGCCCGCACCGATCTCGACGCCGACACGCGACGGTCGCGCGACGCCTACGGCTCGGGCGCCGACTTCGAACTGACCTTCGACGAGCGGACGTACCGCGTGCAGGGCAGCATGGTGGCGACCGTGATCGACGACGCACCGGTGGCCGACGGCACGCCGGTCGACCACGAGCCCGTGGTCGGAACGGCCGGACAGTTGCGGGTGGGCAAATACGGCGGCCGCTGGCGCGGTTCGCTGCGCGGACGCTGGGAAGGTGACCGTTTCGACCCCAACGACGCCGGTCGTCTGGCCGCGGCCGACGAGATGTTCGGCTCGCTCTGGTTGCAGCGGCGCCTCGGGGGTGGCGAGGGCGACGCGATCACCGACGGCAGTGTGGAGCTCAGCCTGTTCCGTAAGTGGCTCTACGCCGGCCGCAGCGTCGCCGATCCCACCGCGCCCGGACGCAAGCTGTTCTCGTACGGGCGTGGTGTGCCTTCGGGTGGCGGCGGCAACGTCAACGTGTCCGTCCAGACCCGATCGAGATGGCGGGGGTCGGTCGGCGTGTGGCACGACGTGGAGGGAACGTCGAAGTTCCGGACCCGCTTCTTCGACGGCGTGCGCGGGCCCCTGATCGAGGTCCCCGCCGTCACCGGCTCCTGGATCGACGTCAACTCCGACTTCCGTCGAGATCTGGTCGCCGGGTTCGAGTGGAACGAGCGCGGATCCGAGGCCGGCTCGCACACGCGGGAGCTGGAGACGTCGCTGCGCTGGATCCAGAACGCACGCATGAACCATCGCCTGAGCGCGAGCTGGACCACGGCCACCACCGATGCCCAGTGGGTCGGCAACTACGCCACCGCCGACGGCCAGCCCGGGATCGGCGGCGTGAGCTACGTGTTCGGAGAACTCGACAGCGAGACCCTCGACCTGACCCTGCGTAGCAACGTCCTGTTCACGCGCAACCAGAGCCTCGAGCTGTACGCGCAGCCCTTCCTGGCGCGCGGATCGTTCTCGCGCCCGCGGGCGCTCGCCCGGCCGGGGAGCTACGACTTCGCACCCATCGGAACCGTGCTCGAGGAGAACGACGACGGACAGCTCGTGCGCCGGGACTTCGACATCCGCGACGAGGACTTCCGCCTGGCCTCGATCAACCTGAACGTGGTCTACCGCTGGGAGTACCGCCCCGGCTCGGCACTCTTCCTGGTGTGGACCCACGCCCGCGACGGCAACCTGACCCGCGGCAGCGCCTTCGAGAACGGGCGTGCCTTCAGCGACCGCTTCGACGGCGACGCGCTCTTCCGCAACCGGCCGGTGAATACCTTCCTCGTGAAGCTCAGCTATTGGTGGTCGCCGTAGGGGTCACTTCTCGAGCATCCTCGATTCCCGCGCGGCGTCCCATCGCAGGATCCAGTTCACGGCCACCGGCGTGGCCACCGTGGTCACCACCGCCATGATCACCACCGCCGAGAACAGGTTCTCGACGATCGGCGGCGTCGGGGTGGGCGCGTCGAACAGTCCGGCCCGCAGCGCGATGTCGGCGATGATCAGCTCCACCGCGCCGCGCGCGCTCATGGCCGAACCCACCACCGCCGCGCCGGCCGGGTCGCGTTCGATCAGATAGGCCACCAGGCCACCACCGATCAGCTTGGCGAAGAAGGCGATCACCAGCAGCGCCACGAGGAACCACGGCGTCTCGACCACCGCCGATCCGGTCAGGTGCAGACCGATCGACGCGAAGAAGATCGGCGCGAGGAAGCCGGTGGTGATGCCCTCGGTGCGCCGGCGGACCGACTCGAAGGCCTCGTCGTCGAGAGTTCCGCGCTGGAAGAACAATCCCGCCATGAAGGCGCCCAGGATGAAGTGCAT
>CAZQHE010000038.1:0-5431 GCA_964593155.1 uncultured bacterium | reverse complement strand
TTGTGTTTTTCAGGGATTCTTGATGTGTGGGGGTTTGATCGTGGGTATCGTTTGATTTTTATATGTGACTGGTGACCAGCACCGCGCTGAAGGGGAACTCGCTGGCCCGCGAGAGGTGCAGCACCCGCCCGATCCGCGGCAGGATCCAACGTCCGAAGCCGACGGTGACGGCGAAGAAGAGCAGCACCTTGCCGCCGAGCAGCAACAGGCCGGCCGCCGACGGCCAGGCACCGGTCTTCAACAGGGCCGTCAGGACGGCCAGCAGAATCAGACTGAGCACGTCGTCGTACACCGCCGCCGACACGACCACGCTGCCGACGCGAGTGTCGAGCCGGCCGAGATCGCGCAGCACGCGGATCGACACCGGCACCGCCGTGATCGCCAGGGCCGTGCCCAGGAACACGGACTGCGCGGTCTTCACGTCGGAGGCGGGCAGCAGCCACCAGCCCAGGGCGAGGCCGGCGGCGAGCGGGACCAACAAACCACCGAGGGCGATGACGAAGGCGCTGCGCGAGGCCTGTGCCATGTCCCGCGGCCGCAGGTCGAGTCCACCGAGCAGCATGAGGAAGAAGATCCCCAGCTCGGTGATCGCCTCGAAGGCGTGCGTCTCCTGCACGTCGTGCACGAAGTCGATGGGAACGCCCGACACCCGGGCCACCGGCGCGGCCAGCAGACCCAGCAGGATGCCCGCGGCCAGTTCTCCCACCAGCCCCGGCTGGCCGAAGCGCTCGGCCACCTCGGCGAAGGCCCGGCTGAGGGCCAGCAGAACGAGCAGCATGATCAACAGGAGTTCCACGGGAACCTCGTACGGGCTCGACGAAAAGGGAAGACCGCGCGTCTCAGGGCCTGGACTGGCGACATCAACGACGCGAGGACCGCCCCCGGCGATCCGGGAGGGTCCCGACCGCGCGGTGGTCGGATCCCCGGGGGCCACTGCACGGCACGGCGCGCCGCGTCGCCGCGACCGAATTGACAGGTGTCCGCGCCGCCGGGTACCGTGCCGTTGCGCGCCACGCCTTCAGGAGGTTCTCGCCATGGCCCGTCTGGTCTTCTCCCTGCTCGCGCTCGTGTTCCTCGCCGGCTGCGGCGAGTCGGACTCCACCAGCTCCACCACGGCCCCGGACGATGCGCCCCTCGCGCCCGGTGAATTCCGTGCGACCTTCCGGGCTCCCGATTCCGAACCCGTTCGCGTCGAGGGATCGATCGCGGCCGATCTGTCCGCGTCGGAGACCTCGTTCCGCGGGGTCTTCCACGACCTCGACGAGCGGGTCGCGCCGAACGGGCGGACCGTCTACTTCAGCCTGCTCACCCTGCAGGACGACCGCGGCGCCGAGCTCCGTCTCGGACGCGCCCGGACCGAGTCCGGGCCGGTCACCGGTGGGTTCGGGATCGAAGCCGGCCGCGACCTGGAATCCCCCTACGGCTTCTTCGCCTCGTACCTCGGCCCCGACGAGGTCGAAAGCCGCGCGACCCGCTACGGGATCGACGGCGCGGTCTTCCTCGACGTGACCGAGAAGGCCGTCGAGGGATCCTTCGATATCGAGTTCTCCGACGGATCGGTCCTGCGCGGCAGCTTCCTCGCCGGACGCAGCTGATCCGCGCGCCGCCCGGCGCGCTCCCGAGAATCCCGCCCGGACCCCGGCCCGGTGCCCATGCGGCGCCGGGCCGTCCTGCGTCTGCCCGGAAACGCCCTCTTCGGACCCGCGTGACGCGCGTCACAGTTTTCGCATGGCATTCCGGACCTGGTGAATCCAGATTACATCACTGAAAACGATATTCAATTCCACCCCGATCCAGGAGGGCGGCATGAAACTGAGTGGGCTCGATCCCCGACGCGACGGGGTGGTCCGGGAGATCCGGGCGACCGGCGCCGTCCGGCAGCGGCTCATGGACATGGGATTCCTGCCGAGGACGACGGTCCGGATGGAACGCGTGGCCCCGACGGGCGAGCCGGTCTGGGTGCGGATCTGCGGCGGACAGGTCGCGCTGCGCCGCAACGAGGCCGACGCAGTCGTCCTCGACGACCTCACCGGCCGCGGGGAGGCACGACGATGAGAACGGTCCTCGAACCCACCACCACCACCCAGGCCCCGGCCACCCTGCGGATCGCCCTCGCCGGCAACCCGAACAGCGGCAAGACCTCCCTGTTCAACGCGCTCACCGGGTCCCGCCAGCGGGTCGGCAACTATGCCGGCGTGACGGTCGAGAAGCGGGTCGGACACCGCGACACGGCCGAGAACCGGCTCGAGTTCCTCGACCTGCCCGGGACCTACAGCCTGAGTTCGTGCTCGCCCGAGGAGCGCATCGCGCAGGAAGAGTTGCTGCGCGACGACCTCGACGTGGTGGTCGTGGTCACCGACTCCACCCTGCTGCGGCGCAGCCTCGTACTGCTCACCCAGATCATGCAGACGGGTAACCGGGTGGTCCTGTGCCTGAACATGTCCGACGAGGCCGAGCAGGCGGGCCAACGGCTGGATGTCGAAGCCATGGAGGAACTGCTGGGCATTCCCGTGGTGTCGACCGTGGCCCATCGCCGTGTCGGGGTGCGCGCGCTGGTCGAGGCCGTCGAGCGCTCCGCATCGCTCGCGCCGGTGGCCGATCGCGTGGTCCTCGGCGACCGCCTGCACGACGCGATCGCGGCCGTGACCGCCGAACTCCCCGAGCGCCTCACGGGTCGCGATTGGCGCGCCACGCGCCTGCTCGTCGGCGACGAGAACGTTCTCGAGGGTCCCGTTCCGCGCAATGTGGCCGACGTGGCCGCCGCCCAGCGCGTGCGCCTCGAGGCCGAGACGGGTCGCGAGGCCTCGGTGTATCTCATGGAGCAGTACTTCGGCTTCGTCGACGGCCTGCTCACCGAAGTGACGCTGCGTCCGCAACGCGCCGATGCCCGCGCCTTCTCCGACGCGGTCGACCGGGTCGCGGTGAACCGCTGGCTGGGCCTGCCGCTGTTCGCCGCGGCCATCTACGGCATCTTCTGGCTCACCTTCACCGTGGGTGCGCTGCCCATGGAGTGGATCGAGTCGGGCTTCGCGCGGCTGGCCGACACCGTCAACGGCTTCTGGGCTCCGGGGGCCGAGTCCCCCCTGCGCTCGCTGCTGGTCGACGGGATCATCGGCGGCGTGGGCGGCGTCCTGGTCTTCCTGCCGAACGTCGTACTGCTCTTCCTGGGCCTGGCGATCCTCGAGGACACCGGCTACATGGCGCGCGCGGCCTTCCTCATGGACCGCGTGATGCACCGCTTCGGTCTGCACGGCAAGAGCTTCATGCCCATGGTCACCGGCTTCGGCTGCTCCATTCCGGGGATCATGGCCACGCGCACGCTCGAGAACGAACGCGACCGGCTCACCACCATGCTCGTGCTGCCGCTCATGTCGTGCGGCGCGCGTCTGCCGATCTGGTTGCTCCTGGTACCGGCCTTCTTCGCCCCGAAGTGGCAGGCGCCGGCGCTGTTCGGGATCTACGCCTTCGGCGTGCTCGCGGCGCTGACCCTGGCGCTGGTGCTCCGCAAGTCGGTGCTGCGCGGCGACGACGCGCCCTTCGTGATGGAGCTACCGCCCTACCGTGTGCCGACGTTGCGCGGCGTGCTCACCCGGATCGGCGACCGCGCGTGGATCTACCTGCGCAAGGCGGGAACGATCATCCTGGCGATCTCGATCCTCATGTGGGCGATCACGGCCTACCCCGAGAAGGACGTCTACGACGTCGACGCCGCCGTCCAGGCCGGCACCGTGCAGCTCACCGACGCGCAGATCGAGAACGCCCGCGCGGCCGAGGACCTGCGCTTCTCGATCGCCGGCCGCATCGGCCACGCCATGGCGCCCGTGATCGAACCGCTGGGCTTCGACTGGAAGATGGGGACCGCCATGGTCGGCGCCTTCGCGGCCAAGGAGGTCTTCGTCTCGCAGATGGGCATCGTCTACTCGATGGGCGAGACCGACGAGGAGTCCACGTCGCTGCGTGAAGCCATCCGCAGCGAGTACTCCATCGTCACCGGCATCTCGCTCATCCTCTTCCTGCTGATCTCCACTCCCTGCATGGCGACCATCGCCGTCACCCGGCGCGAGTCGGGCCGCTGGCGCTGGGCGCTCCTCCAACTCGGCGGCCTCACCGCGGTCGCCTACCTCGTCTCGCTCACCGTTTCCCAGGTCGGCCGTCTGCTGGTCTGAACCGCGAGAGAAAGGAACGATCATGGAACACGCGCTCGTCACCGTCATCGTCACCGTTGCCGCCTTCGCGGTCCTGGCCCCGGCCATCCGAGGAACGCGGAAGAACGCGAAGAACGACTCGCCCTGCGGCGGAGGATGCGGAGGCTGCAACCTCGGCTGCGACCTGAAGTCGAAGCTGGCGATCACCGGAGCCGTCCTGGCCCTGCTCGTGACCCCGGCCGCCGCCCTCGACACCGTCGAGCCCTACGACGCCGGCGCCACCGACGCCGAGTACTACCTGGGCTACGGCGGAATGGGTCAGGCCGCCGCCGACCGCGAGCTCTCCAACGAGATCGTCCTGGGCTACGGGCTCATGAACGGATTCGCGGCCTACCTCGGCACCTGCGTCGCCGTCGACCAGCAGTACTTCCGCGGCGAATCGAGCCTGTGCTTCGGTCTGATCAGCACCCCGCTCGAGACCGACCACGTCGACGTCGACCTGGCGCTCGACGTGGGCGCGGCCGGAGACGGCCTCGGCACCCTGAGTCTCAGCCCGATGGCCGAGCTCAACTACGACCACGACCCAGAGATGGGCAGCTGGGGTCTGTACCTGCGCGGTGGCTACTCGGCCTACGGCGCGTCCGGCGATCCCGCGCTCGGCAGCAGCAGCGCCCGGCGTCTCGTCGACTTCACCGTGAATCCGGGTGCCTATCTGCGCCTGACCGAGCGCCACGAACTGCTCGTGGAGTACGACCGCACGATGGGCGTGGGCGACGACCGTACCGCCGACGAGACCATGCACGGATTCGCCATCGGCATGAACAGCCTGGTGACGCCGTCGCTCGAGCTGGTCACCCAGTTGCACCGCGACGTGCCGCCGACGGGTCAGGACGCCACGTGGAGCTTCACCCTGGGCTTCATCGCGGGCCTGCCCACCGGCAACTGAGGAGACCGCGCCTGACCGCGCCCTCCCGGCCGGCGCGGTCAGGTCACCAGGTCCCGGCGCTCGTACGCCGGATCCCGCCAGAACTCGCCGTCCATCACCTCGCGCAACGTCTCCACCGCGTCGTACACGTCGACGTAGCGCTGGTAGAGCGGGGTCAGACCGAAGCGCAGCACGTTCGGGGCGCGGAAGTCCCCGATCACCCCGCGGTCGATCAACGCGCGCATGATCCGGTAGCCCTCCGGATGCCCCAGACAGACCTGGCTGCCGCGCTGCTCCGGCTCGCGTGGGCACACCACCTCGAAGCCGTGCTCGGCGCAGTGCGTCGCGACGAGCTGGAGGA
>CAZQHE010000037.1:0-31576 GCA_964593155.1 uncultured bacterium | reverse complement strand
AATCCCGCCCACGAATACCCTGTCAAGGCCCTCGCGAACAAAGCTGTGGATGCTTATTGCGGAATCGCGGCGCACCACGACGGAGATGGCAACGCCGCGCACGCACCACCGTTCCGAAGGGGAACGTCCACGGCCTTCTCACCCCGCCCCGGCGCACCGCCCTCAGGAAGCGCGACCGTTCCGACGCGGAACATCCCCACCCCTCCGGCCGTCGCCAGTCCGGATCGACCGCCCGGAAGCGCTCCGATGACGGAGGTGTGATCTCGTTCCGCACGGCGATCACCACCGACGAAGTCCGCACACGGCATCGCTCCTGGGGCGAACCCCCATTCCGGGTCTCCGGGAAGCTCCGGAGAAGGCCGGACGCTGCCTTTACACGAGGTCGTCTCGTGTTACCCTGCCAGGCCGCAGCGGGTCCGTCCCCGGTCGATCCGCGGTCCCGGAGACCACGACCCCCAGTACGCACGCGCATTGGAGACGCCATGGAACAGGTCAAGACGGGCGACACCGTCAGCATCCATTACACGGGAACGCTCGAGGACGGCACCGTCTTCGACAGCTCGCGCGAGCGCGACCCGCTGCAGTTCGAGGTGGGTTCGGGCCAGATCATCCCCGGACTCGACAGCGCGCTGCCGGGTATGAGCGAGGGCGAGACGAAGTCGGTGACGGTTCCGCCGGAGGAGGCCTACGGCGAGATCAACCCCGACGCCAAGCAGGCGGTTCCGCGGAGCAACATCCCCGACGACATCCCGCTCGAGATCGGTACGCCGTTGCAGGTGCAGACCCCGCAGGGGCAGACGGTGCCGGTGAAGGTCGACTCGGTCACCGAGGACACGGTCGTGCTCGACGCCAACCATCCGCTGGCGGGCGAGACGCTGAACTTCGAGATCGAGGTCGTGAAGATCGGCGAGTGACGTCGTCACGTCACGACGACTTCACGGTCACCTCACGACCACGTCGTGAACACGCCGGGGCGGGGCCTCCCGTCACCGGCGTGTTCATGACGTACGTCCTCGCCGTGAGACGGGCCGATTCGCCTACTCGTCGTTCAGCCCCCAGCGCGTCAACAGGATCCAGTCCATGGCCGCGTCGAACGCGGCGTGCTCGAAGGTGAGGGGATCGAAGCCCCGGAGGGCGACTCGGTGAAGTCCACCCAGCGCTCCTGTGCTCCCACGTGGTAGCGCTCCGGCAGGTCTTCGGGTTCCGTCACCGCGGCGTCGTCGAGGTCCATGCGTGCCACGGCAGGGAACATGGGCGTCTGGCACTCCCGCGGCCGGACGAGTACGGGGCGATCGGCCGCGTTGGCGTTGTGGAACTCCTCGGCTCCGAGCGTGGTCAGGTTCTGCCGGTCGGGCAGCCGCGGGTTCACCGTGGTGTCGCCGGCGCGGGGTGCCGTCGCGTTCCACGTAGACGCGGAACGGACGCACCGAGTGTCTCGTGTCGAGACACCACGACGTGTAACGCGTTGTCGATCATGTCGCTGACCGAGGCGAATCCCTGGATGCGCAGGAGTGTGTGACTCCACTCCTCGTTCCATTGTTGGTCGATGCGGCGGCCACGGTCGTCGACCGCGCTCACGAGGAAGGTGTGGGTCGGCCGGCGAGAGGGTCCCGTCGGGACCGCTTTCGGTGATGATCCACTCGTCGCCGACGACTGTTCCGCCACGCCCGGAAAGGCGTTACCATGGATCCATATGATCCGGCGGGTGCTCACATCGATCGTCTCGACACTCGCGCTGGGTCTGGGCGTCCCCACCAGCGCCCCTGCGGCCTGCCTGCTCGCGAACCCGAGCTTCGAGATCGGCGCCGACGACGCCACTGTCTTCGGCGGATGGAACGAGTTCGGCACCGTCGAGGCTGCTTCGGAAGCCACCCACGGTAGACGCTCCGCTCGGATCGTCGGTCCACGCACCGGTGGCTGGGACGTGGCCGGCGTGTGGCAGCCGCTCGACTCGGCGCCGGGGGATCGCTGGACGGTGTCGACGATGGTTCGGGCCGACACGACGGCCCCGCTCGAGGGCGGTTCCCGCGCCATCGTCAACGTGGAATGGCGCGACGGCGCATCGGGTCTGATCGACTACGTTTCCTTCACCGCTCTCGACCCCGCCGATCCCGGGTCGCCGGTGCACCGCGTGTTCACCACGCCGGAAGCGCCGTCGGGCACCGCGACCGTTCGGGTACTCCTCGGCGTCCTGCAGGACCCGTCGACCTCGTCCGGTGCAGCGTTCTTCGACCAGGTCCGCTTCGAGAAGCAGACCGCCCCGTCGATCGAGGAACTCCAGTGGGCGGACTTTCCGGGTGGACGCACGCTCGACTTCGCCGGCCGTCGTTGGCGGGTCAAGGGACCCGGTGTTTACGGTCCGGGGCCCAATGCGTTCTGCGACGATCCCGAGTGCGTGGACGTCGGCGCCGACGGACGACTGCGTCTCACGCTGGCCGAGCGTGACGGCGTGTGGCAGAGCACCGAGGTCGCGCTCGAGGAATTCCTGGGTTACGGCGACTACGTCTTCACGGTGCGCGGACCGGTGCACACGCTCGATCCCCACGCCGTGCTCGGATTGTTCCTCTGGGAGTACGGACCGTGCTGGGATCCGGCGGCGCTGTGGTGGAATCCCTTCAACGAGATCGACGTCGAGTTCTCGCGGTGGGGGATCCCCGGCGATCCGGTCGCCCAGTTCGTGGTCCAGCCCTACGACTGGCCGGGCAATCGTTCGCGCTTCGATCCCGTCTTCGGCGAGGACGAACTCTCCAGCCATGCC
This sequence comes from uncultured bacterium, assembly GCA_964593155.1. Lineage (GTDB taxonomy): Bacteria > Krumholzibacteriota > Krumholzibacteriia > JAJRXK01 > JAJRXK01 > JAJRXK01. The sequence continues at coordinate 28,818 of CAZQHE010000037.1, read as the reverse complement.
TTCCGGTGGACCCACGATCGCGTGGAGTTCCGCAGTTGGCGGGGTGGCCCGAACGACGAGAGTCCGGCGACACGGATCCACGAGTTCGTGTACACGGGTCCGCATCTCCCGCGGCCCGATCGTCCGCGGGTGCACATGAACCTGTGGCGCTTCCAGGGGGATCCGGCCGCACCCCAGCAGGTGGTGGTGGAGGACTTCACGTTCCGGCCCGCGTGCGCCGATCCTCCGTGCGACGGCACGGCGACCGCGGCACCACCGGCCGCGCGAGATCTCCGGATCACGGCGCATCCGAATCCGTTCAACGGGACGACGCGGATCACGTACGTGATGCCGCAGGGGGGTTGGGCCTCGATCTCGGTCTTCGACGCAGCCGGACGACGAGTGACCGAACTGTACTCCGGGATCGCTCGCGAGGGCGAGAACACGATCGACTGGAAGGCGCGGGACGAGGCCGGGCAGAGGGTGGCCTCGGGCGTCTACTTCGTGCAGCTGTCCTTCGAAGGCGGGCGGAGCACGGTGGGTGTCGTGCTCCTGGAGTAGTCCTGGGCAAGGTGCGCGAAACGCATGGGCGTGCCTTCCGTCAAGCCCGGCGACGCTTCCGTAGCCGGACGACGAGTCGGTCGACGAGCGGCATCGACGTCAGGATCGCTTTCAGTGCTGACCAGTTGCGTTTGTACCGGAGCGCGCGACGATAGTGCGCCCGAGCATCGGAGTAGCGATGGTCGCGGCTGAAGGCCCAAGCCGCAGCGAAATGATTGCTCCCGATCCTCCGATCCAGGTCACGGCGGCTGCCGGGATCTTCCACGCGCCTCCTCTCACGCTCGAGCACCCGGATTCTCGCGAGGGGGTGATGCGGTGACCTCTCCTGCGACAATCCGTTCACGTGGTATCGGTACTGATGGAAGACTTCGTCCAGATGCATGCAGTCGGTGGCGGTGGCGACGCGTAGCCACAGGTCGAAGTCCTCGCTGGATTCGAGCGACTCGTCGAAGCCGCCGGTGTCGTGGAGAACAGAGCGCCGGATCGCCACGCTGGACATGCCCACGAAGTTCGCCCGGTGCAGTCCTCGCAGCATGTGTCGGCGGTCGTAGCCGCCTCCTTCGCGTGCCCCGTCCAGGGTCACCCACCGGAGAGTCTCGAAGCGGGCCAGGAACGACGGAACGACGACCTGCCCACATTCATCGATGACCTGAAAGTCGGTGAATACCATACCGACGTGTGGCCGCTCGTCGAAGACCCTCAACTGGTGTTCGATCTTGCCCGGGAGCATGACGTCGTCGGCGTCACAGAAGAACACGATTTCACCGTGTGAATCGGCGACGCCGACGTTCCGAGGCCGAGATGGAGCACCGCTTCGCGCGATACGACGGTAGCGAAGGCGAGGATCCGGACGGGCGTCGACCACAGCCCGCGGATCATCGTCGGAGCCGTCGTCGACCACGATCACCTCGAAATCGTCGAACGACTGCGACAGAATACTGTCGAGCGTCTCTCCGAGAGTTCCAGCGGCGTTGTAGCAGGGGATGACGACACTGACTCGGGGCACGGTACGCTTTCTGGGACGGGCTCGGCCGCTGCGGCGGCGGATCATGGCACCCGACGTCCGCTCGCCACCCATACGAGGATAGACGATCGACGCTGCGGGACCAAGACTCCGGCCACGAACCACGCCACCACACACCCCGGAATCGTGATCCACCCCACCGCCCCCCTGGAGAACCCGGCTTGTCCTGCCTACACTCCGACCCGACCCCCGATCCGGAGTGCGAACCCATGAGCCGAGTCTTCGACGACCCACGGGCCGTTCTCGATTCCACCGACCTTCTCGACCGCTTCCTGCGGTACGTGCGCATCGACACCCAGAGCGACGAGTCCAGCGACTCGTGTCCGAGCACGGCGAAACAACTCGACCTCGCGCGGATGCTCGCGGAAGAACTGGGTGCGCTCGGGTGCGAGGACGTCGTGCTCGACGAGAACGGATACGTCACGGCTCGTCTTCCCGGAACCCGCGAGGGTCGGATCGGTCTGGTGGCCCACATGGATACCGCGCCGCAGTTCACCGGAACCGGCGTGAACCCGCAGCTGCACCGGGACTACCGTGGCGGTCCGATCGACATCGGGAAGGGTCTGCGCCTCGAGCCGGCCGAGAACCCCGAACTCGAGGAGTGCATCGGCGACACCATCGTCACCACCGATGGCACCACGCTGCTCGGGGCCGACGACAAGGCCGGCGTGGCCGCGATCATGACGCTGGTCGAGGTGCTGCAGGCGAATCCGGACGTCGAGCGACCCACGATCATGGTCGGCTTCACGCCCGACGAAGAGATCGGGCGGGGTGCCCATCGATTTCCCTTCGATCGCTTCGATGCTCCCGCCGCCTTCACCGTCGACGGGGGCTTCCCCGGCGAGATGAACGTCGAGACCTTCAGCGCGGACAAGGCCCGCGTCACCTTCGAGGGCGTGTCGGTCCATCCCGGGCGTGCCCACGGCAAGATGGTGAACGCTCTCACCTGGGCGGGGAAGTTCCTGGCGCGTCTGCCGCTGACCGAGGCTCCGGAGGGAACCCGGGATCGCGAGGGCTTCTACCATCCGCTCGCGATGAGCGGGGACGCAGCGACCTGCCACGTCGACCTGATCCTGCGGGACTTCGACGACGACACGCTGGCCGAGCGGGGGCGCCGGCTCATGACCATGGCCGAGGGGCTGCGTGCCGAGGAACCCCGTCTGCAGGTCGAGGTCGAGCTCAGTGAACAGTACCGGAACATGGCGAACGGTCTGCGCGAGCGACCAGAGATCGGGCAGGTGCTCGAGCGCGCCATTGCGGCCACCGGCCTGCAACCGCGGGTGGTGCCGATCCGTGGGGGGACCGACGGCTCGCAGCTCACCGCCAAGGGGCTGCCCACCCCGAATCTCTTCGCCGGTGGAGTGAACTTCCACGGTCCGCAGGAGTGGATCAGCACACGAGCGCTGGGTCTGACCACCTGCGCGCTGCTCAACCTGGTGCAGATGTGGGAGGAACCCCCGGTGTCGTAGGGGAACGGCGCCGGGCACGACGCTCGCTCGGTTCCGACGCAGCGGGGCCCCTTGCGTGGCCCGACCTTCCGCAGGTACCGTGGTCGGCCACGGGCTCCACGGCCCCTACTCGTCCCCACCCTCCACGGGAACCGGCGTGTCGTTCCTTCGCCGCACGATTCTGCTCGGCACCCTCGTCGGTCTGCTCGGTTGCACCGGATCGAGCGACGACGCCACCGTGCCCGACATCGTCGTGATCTGCCTCGACACACTGCGGGCCGACCGACTCGGCAGTTACGGGCGTGAGCCGAGCATCACTCCGCACCTCGACGCCTTCGCCGCCACGTCGACACGCTACGCGCGCACCTGGGCGACCTCACCGTGGACGCTCCCCTCGCACGCGTCGCTGTTCACCGGACAGCACTCGTTCGAGCACGGTGCGCACACGGTGGCCCTCGACGACAGTGCGGCGGTGCGGAACAACAACGTGGTGCCCTTGAGCGAGAACGCGCTCACCCTGGCCGAGCGTCTGCGACGGATGGGCTATCGCACGGGCGCGATCGTGGCGAACGAGGCCTACGTCACTCCGCTCTACGGCATGGATCAGGGCTTCGAACACTTCGACGTCGAGATGCGCTTCGGGCCCGCGATCAACGGAGCAGCCGAAACCTGGCTCCGTGACGACGACGAGCGTCCGGACTTCCTGTTCCTCAACTACATGGACACGCACCGTCCGTACAACCTCAGCCCCCGCCCGGGTTTCGTGACGCCGCGATCCCCGGAAGAGGGCGTGCGATTGTTGAAGTGGCTGTACCCCGAGGTGCTCAGCGGCGGAGATCCCGATCGGCACCTGCGCCGTCTGCGTGACCTGTACGACCTCTCGGTCGCCAACCTCGACGACGCGCTCGGCGACCTGTTCGAGCGTCTGCGAGCCCTCGGCCGCTTCGACGACGCGCTGATCGTGGTGTTGAGCGACCACGGCGAGTTCCTGGGCGAGCACGATCTCATCGAGCACTCCAAGGACGTGTACGAACCCGTCCTGCGGGTTCCGATGATGATCAAGGCGCCGGGGCAGGACGAGGGCCGGGTGGAGACCACCGAGACCAGTCTCGTGCACGTGCCGCACCTGGTGGCGCAGCACGTCGACGTGCTCCCGGCCGAAGCCTTTCCCTATGCGTGGCCCGCGAACGCGGTGCTGGCGGAGAACCACTACACGCGGATCAAGGATCTCCGCGCGGACTGGGCCGATCGCTTCGATCGCAGCCGCCGCGTGGTGATCGACTGGCCGTGGAAGTACATCCGCTCGAGCGACGGAGATCACGAGGCCTACCAGCTCGAACAGGATCCGGGCGAGTCGAACGACCTCTCGCCGGTCGGTGAGACGCCCGTCGAGTCCCTGGTCGAATTGCTCGAGAGCCGCCTCGAGGATCCCCGCGCCACTTTCGGTCAGATGAACGACCGGGCGGTCGCGCCCCCGGAACTCGACGCCGAAGAGATCGAGCGGCTACGCTCGCTGGGCTACTTCTGATCCGTCGTCCCGAGAGGCCCTTCATGCTGCGATCCCGGTTCTTCCTCGTGTTCGCCGTGCTGCTCACGGCCTGCGCGCCGCGCGTCGAGTCGCCGCTGCCGCCCCTCGAGGACGTGAACGTCCTGCTCATCTGCATCGACACGCTGGGGGCCCGGCACGTGGGTGCGCTGGCGGCCGAGGACGAGGCCGGACTCGACACCACGCCGAACCTCGACGCGCTGGCCCGCGAGGGAGTGCTGTTCGAGCGGGCGCAGGCGCCGTCCTCGTGGACGCAGCCCAGTGTGGGTTCGCTCTTCACCGGCCTGACCCCGTCGCACCACGGCGCGATCCATCCGATGTCCCGGTTGGCCGACGATCATCGGACGCTGGCCGAGACGATGAAGGACATGGGCAAGCGTACCGGCGGCGTGATCAGCCACTTCCTCATCCACCGTGAGCTCGGGTACGGCCAGGGCTTCGACCGCTACGACGTGAGCCCGATCGCCGGCCCCCAGGGCGTGACGTCGGAGCGGGTGAGCGATCGGGCGATCGCCCAGCTCGAGGCGATGGCCGACGACCCCTTCTTCCTGTTCGTCCACTACTTCGATCCGCACAGCGTGTACGTGCACCACCGCGAGTTCTCGCGGAGCGACTGGTACGACGGTCCGGCGCGCCACTGGGATCCACACATCAACAAGCTGCGGGCTCGTCGCTTCGACATGACTCCCGACGACGTTCGCTACTTCCGCGACGTGTACCGTGAGGAAGTCGCGTTCACCGATCACCACGTCGGTCGCCTTCTCGACGCCCTCGATCGAACGGGCGTGCGCGACGACACCCTGGTGATCGTGGTGGCCGACCACGGCGAGTCGTTCATGGAACAGGGCTGGATCGGGCACACGCGCTACCTGTACGACACCTTCGTCCACGTGCCCATGATCATGAGCCTGCCCCTTCATCTTCCTCCCGACACGATTCGTGCTCCGGTGTCGCTCGTAGACGTACCGGTCACGCTGTGGGACATGGCCGGCGAGGACGTCGATTCCGAGTACGACGGCGATTCGCTCCTTCCCCTGCTGGCCGGTGAACCGGAAGCCGAGTGGGAACGAAGACCGATCTTCGCCGAGGTCGCGTTCCTGGTCGACGCCGAGGAACGCAATCCCCGCATGATCGAGAAGGAAGCCTTCCTCACCGCCGTGACCCGTGACGACTGGAAGCTGATCCACGACCTCGCGGCCGGGACCTGGGAACTGTACGACCGTTCCGACGATCCTCTCGAGCGCGAAGACGTGTACGCACTCGACCACCCGGTGGTGCGTGACCTGCGACCCCGGCTGCAGGAATGGGAAGAAGGCAAGACGGAGACGTGGGGGCGGGACTTCGTCGGACTCGACGAGATGAGTCCGGAACAACGAGAGCGTCTGCGAAGTCTGGGCTACGTGGATTGACTTGACACCCCTGCGGAGCGACCGGACGCTGCGCGCATGGAAGCCGTCGTGCAGAGTCTGGCGGGGATCGTGGTGGCCGGTGTGCTGGCCCAGTGGATCGCCTGGAGGGCCGGGCTCCCCAGCATTCTCCTGCTGCTGGCCGTGGGAATCGTCGCCGGTCCCGTTCTCGGGTGGCTGGATCCCGACGCACTCTTCGGCGATCTGTTGCTGCCGCTCGTGTCGCTGTCGGTCGCGGTGATCCTCTACGAGGGCGGCCTCAGCCTGCGTCTGAGCGAGCTCCGTCACGTGGGCACCATGGTGCGCAACCTGTGCACGATCGGGGTCGTCGTGACGTGGGCCGGGGGAACGCTGTTCGCACGGTGGTTCTTCGACGTCCCGTGGGACATGGCCCTGCTCCTGGGCGCACTGTTCATCGTGACCGGCCCCACCGTGATCGGTCCGATGCTGCGGCAGATCCGCCCGCGCCGCAGTGTGGGGACCGCGCTGAAGTGGGAGGGGATCGTCACCGATCCCCTCGGTGTGATGGTCACCATCCTCGTGTTCGAGGTGATCCTGCACGGTCTGGAAGGGGCGAACCCCGTGCGCGGGGTCGCCTTCACCCTGGGCATGGGCAGCATCTACGGGCTGCTGGCCGGACTGGCCATGGGCTTCCTGCTACGTCGGCACCTGCTGCCCGACCATCTGCAGAATCCGGTGTCGCTGATGCTCGTGTTCGTGGTGTTCGGCGCGAGCGAACAGCTGCAACCCGAATCCGGTCTGCTGGCGGTCACGGTGATGGGCGTCACGCTGGCGAATCAGCGACGCGTGGACATCCACCACATCATCGAATTCAAGGAGAGCCTGCAGGTCCTGTTGCTGGCCGTGCTGTTCGTGCTCCTGGCCGCGCGGATCGAGCGCGAGATGCTGCTGCAGATCTCGTGGCGGCACGCCGCCTTCCTGGGGGCGTTGATCGTCCTGGTGCGGCCCGCGGCGGTTTTGCTGAGTGGTCTGGGCACCCCCATGTCCTGGCGTGAGCGCGTCTTCGTTTCGCTGGTGGCGCCGCGCGGCATCGTCTCGGCCGCACTGGCCTCGGTGATCGCGCTCGAGTTCGCCGAACACGACGTCGCCGACGCGGGCATGATCGTGCCGCTGGCCTTCTTCGTGATCGTGGGAACGGTGATCGTCTACGGTGTCGGTGGCCCCTTCGTGGCGCGCTGGCTCGGCGTGAGTTCCGCCGCGCACCGAGGACTGTTGATCCTGGGTGCCCACGATTGGTCGCAGGCGCTCGCCCAGACGCTGCAGCGTGTGGGCGGCGACGTGCTGCTGGTCGACACCAACCGCGGTCACGTGCGCACGGCGCGCATGAACGGACTCGATGCCGTCGGCGAGAACATCCTCACCGAGGGCTCGCTCGAGGAGATCGACCTGTCGGATCGAGGGACGTTCCTGGCGCTGACCCCGAACGACGAGGTGAACTCGCTGGCCTGTGTCCGTCTGGCCGAGGTGTTCGGGCGTGCGAACGTGTACCAGCTCGAGACTGCCGACGCGACCGAGGGTGAGGACGAACTCGAGGTGGGCGGGCGCCGCCTGTTCGACGAGGACGTCACCTACAGCAGCATCGCGCGTCGACACCGCGAGGGGTGGATCTTCAAGTCCACACGGCTGAGCGAGGACTTCACGATCGACGACTACCACGAGCTGTACGGGACCGACGCGTTGCCGTTGTTCGTGGTGACCGAGGACGAGTCGATCGTCCCCTTCGATTCGAACCTTCCGCTACGGGCGCGTGAGGGTCAGAGGCTCGTGGGGTTGGTCTCGGGCGACGCCGATCCGCCGGGCCGGGCACGGCGGCGTCGCGAGGCGAAGCCAGACACGGACTGAGCCTGGGCTTGCCCCGACGCGTCCGCTCTCCGTAACGTTCCCCCGAGCGATCCTCGATCCCGGAGCACTCCATGCGCGCAGTCTGCTCGATCGGTCTCGTGGCGATCCTGTCGTGCTCGGTCGTCGGGTGCGGCGACGACGAGGTGGTGGGGCCCGGACCCGGGGACGGTGAGGAGACGACGGTCGCCAAGACGCCGTCGGAGTGGCTCGACGCCTTCGAGGCCGCCTGGCAGCAACGCGACGGGCAGGCCTACGAGGACCTGCTCCATCCCTTCTTCGTGTTCACGCTCGCACCCGACGATGCCGCGTCGGCGGGGCTGGGCCCGGACTGGGGACGGGCGACGGAGCTCGACGCCTTCGCAGGTCTGTTCTCCGATTCCACGGAGACCGGTCCGGTGGCCGAGTTCTTCCAGATCGTGGAGATCGATCTCGACGGCCGGTGGACCGAGGACTTCGCACCGGACGTGACGCCCGAGGCCGATCTGCGCGCGCAACTCTCCCTGCGGGCCACGGTCGACCTCGGGGCAGGGACCTCGACCGTCGTCGGTCGGCAGGTCTTCTACCTGGCACGCGGGAGGGCGACGGTGGACGGCCGAGAGGTCGACCGCCATCGACTGGTCGCGTGGCAGGATCTGGGGGCGGCGGCGGCGCGGGCCGGCGCATCCCGCGCGGACGACTCCTTCAGCTGGACCGTGCTCAAGTCCTTGGGGCTGCCCGCCGGCCGAGGCCCCTCGTCACTCCAGCCGTAGCGCGTCGATCCGTACGACGAGCGGCCGAGGCGTGCTCGGCGTCCCGAACAGGACCAACGTCTCCACGGCCGCCAGGTCGAGTTCGCGGCCGCTCGGACCGTTGCGGATCGCACGCAGTGGGATCATCACGTCCGTCCATCCGGCGGTGACACCGATCCTTCGCTGGAACCGATCGGCGTAGGTCCCGTCGTGCCGGACGTCGTCGACGCGCACGACCAGGTTCGCGGGGACTCCGCCCTCGCCGGCGATGCGGAAGCACAGATGGTCGTAGTCCGTCCAGTCCGCCGGCACCTCGCGCACGATCAGGGCCGGGTAGTTCCCCTCGGACAGGGTCAACCGTCCGTACCCCTCGGGCTCGAAGCGCAGATCCGCACCGCGGGCCACGAGGAAGTTGCGTTCCCACGCCGCCTCGAACTCGTGAAGCACGGGGAAGCGTTCCCGCCGCAGTTCGAGCGCCCACATCGTCGTCGCGACGGGCGACACCGTGGCCAGGGAGCCGGCGATGACGACGATCACCAGCAGGGCCCGGCGAGCGAGGCTGCGTGCCCAGGGGAGTACGGCGGCCGCGGTCCCGATGGCGATGCCGAGCAGGTCTCGCGCGAAGTCGAAGGGATCGGAATCGCGGGTCGTGAACTTCTGGATGCCCTCGGTGCCCACGGCGAGCAACAGGACGAAGACCAGGCCCAGGACCGCGTGCAGCCACGGCCGTGGACCGGAGTGGGAGACCGCTCGCACCACGAAGAAGGTGAGCACCGCGAAGCCCACCGCGTGCAGTGCGTCCTGCACCTCGGTCGTGAGCAGGTCGTCGCGGGGGATCGGAACCACGGCCAGACCGAAGGCGACGACCGTGACCACGAAGGCGACGAGCACACGAGATGAATTCCGCGACAAGGAGGGCCTCGGTGGGTTGGGAAAGGCCAGGAGCTCTTGTAGACTACGCCTTTCGGATCCGCTCCCGGGAGACCAAACGTAGATGCGACTTCAACAACTCGTTCTCGCAGTCGGTTCCCTGGCCCTCGCGGCCGGGGCGATGCCGGCCACGGCCCAGGTGCCGCCGGCCAACGTGATCTTCGTCCACCCCGATGGCGCGGCGCTCAATTCGTGGAACGCCGCGCGGACCTACTGGAAGGGTCCCGACGGACGATTGGCGTGGGATCTCATGCCGAACATGCTCGTCTACCGCGGGCAGATGTCCGACCGCCTGGGCGGAACCTCGAACGGAGGCGCCACCGCCCACGCCTTCGGAGTGCGCGTGAGGGGAGGCGGTTCGTTCGGGCGCGACGGTTCCCGCGACGCATCGGTCGAGATCACCGCGGCGTCGGGCTACCGGGGCAGCGTCCTGCGCGAAGCGGCCAACGCCGGTCACCCGGTCGGACTGGTGAACGATGGTGACCTGCCGGAACCCGGAACGGGCGTGTACTGGGCCGAGGCCCCGCACCGCGACGAGGCGAACGAGATCGCGCGGCAGTTCGTCGACGGCCGCCCCGGGTTCGAGGATGTGGACGTCCGTCCGGTCCTGGCGCTCGGGGGCGGGGAGGCCTTCTTCCTGCCGGCCGACGCCCCACCCTGTGGCGACGAGATCACGCCGGACTGCTACGTGCACGTCGATCCCTTGAGCAGCGAGCGCGCGATGCGCGAGGACGGGCGCAATCTCGTCCGTGAACTCGTCGACGACGGCTGGACGGTGCTGCGCACGCGTACGGAGTTCGCGGAGTTCACGCGCCGGTTGCGCGCCGAACCCGACTGGACGCCGCGGGTGCTCGGCCTGTTTGCCGCCGAGGACGTGTTCAACGACACGACCGAGGAACGCATGGTCGACGCCGGCCTCGTGCGCGACGAGGTGTCACGGCTCGATCCACGAGCGGGGCGCCTGATCACGCACGGGACGCCGCCTGGCACACCCGGTCACGATCCACCCCGCGCCGAGGAGCTGCACGACGTCGCCCTCGAACTGCTGCGGCGGCACTCGGAGGCCGTGGACAAGCCCTTCCTGCTGGTGACCGAGGTCGAGAGCACCGACAACTTCGGGAACAACAACAATGCCCTGGGAACGCTCGTCGGCCTGCGCAGCGCCGATCGGGTGATCGACGCCAGCCTGCGCTTCGTGCGGCGCGATCCGCGGACCTTCGTCCTGACGGCGGCCGACAGCGACGGCAGCTCGCTGCAGGTGGTGTCACCGCCGCGGTCTTCGGTGCGCGTGAACCCGACGGGACGGTCGGAGGACGACGTCCGCGCTCCGACCGACGGCGTGCTCGGTCGGAACACCGATCCCTTCGTGGCCCGCCCCGACGCCAGCGGGCGCGAAATGGAGTTCACGGTGGCCTGGGTGGGGACGATCGACGTCCACGGTGGCGTGCTGTCGCGCCTGGCCGGCTGGCGGGCGGCGGAGGTCCAGGATCGCTACGCGCCGAGATTCACCAACACCGACGTCTACCACGTGACGCGTTCGATCCTGTTCGGCGAAGCCCTGGATGCGGACACGCGATGAACGATTCCGCCCTGCTCGACGGCCTGCGTGCCGACGTCGGCGAATCGGCGCTGCTGACCGCGCCCGAGGACCGCGCGCCGTACGAGGAGGGCTGGCGCTACGGCCAGGGGCGGGCCCGGGCCGTGGTGTTGCCGTCGTCGACCGAAGAGGTGGCCGCCGTGATGCGCCGCTGCGCCGAACACGGCGTGCGCCTGCAGCCGATGGGGGCGAACACCGGACTCGTGGCGGCCTCGAATCCCGACGACACCGGCGAACAGATCGTCCTCGGACTGCAGCGGCTGGACCGGATCGTCGAGATCGACCCCGTCGACCGCGTGGCCGTCGTCGAGGCCGGTATGACCCTGAGCAAGCTGAACGAGGCGCTGCGCGAGCACGGCCTGTGGTACCCGATCGACCTCGGGGCGGACCCACAGATCGGTGGCATGATCGCCACCAACACCGGCGGCACCCGGCTCGTGCGCTACGGTGACGTGCGCCACAACCTGCTGGGGGTGGAGGTGGTCCTGGCCGACGGCACGGTGGCGCGTCGCCTGCAACCGCTGCGCAAGAACAACACGGGGCTGGACCTCTCCCAGCTCTTCGTCGGCACCAGCGGCAGTTTCGGGGTCATCACCCGCGCGGCTCTCGACCTGGCTCCACTGCCCGCGCAGACCACCACCCTGCTCTTCGCGATCGACGAGGGCGCGGTGGCGCTCGAACTCCTCGCCCGGCTCGAACGCACCCTGGGCGACTTCCTCGCCGCCTTCGAGGTGATCAGCCGCGAGGCGATCGAGGTCACGGTGCGGCGCGGTTCGCGGGTGCGCGACCCCTTCCCCGATCGCGATCCGGCCATGGTCGCCCTGGTGGAGTTCGCCACGAGCTGCGCGCCCGAGCGTCTCGACCTTCCGGCGCTGACGTTGACCTCGGTGTCGGACGTCGCCGCCTCGATCACCGGACTCGACGACGACGCCATCCTGCTCGAGCAGGAAGGTGCCTTCTGGCACCTGCGGCACTCGGTGACCGAGGCCATTCGCCTCGAGGGCGAGGTGCTGGCCTTCGATCTCTCGGTTCCGCGTTCACGACTGGCCGAGTTCTCCGAGGCGATCCGTCGACTCGTGGCCGAGAAGTGGCCGCGCCTGCGGGTGTGCGACTACGGTCACTGGGGCGACGGAGGCACGCACGTGAACCTCCTGATCGATCCCGACGATCCGGCCACACGCGATCTCCGGCCGGGCGGCGAGGCGTGGCGGTCGCTGCAGGACTCCGTGTACGCGTTGTGCGTCGAGGACTTCGGGGGTAGCTACAGTGCCGAGCACGGGGTCGGTCCGCACAACCAACGCGTCTACGACCGCTACGTCGATCCGCACACCATGGCGGTGAGCGACGTGCTCGCCCGCCACTTCGATCCCGACGGCCGGCTGGGAACGGTCCGATGGGGACGTCCCTGATGCGGCGTCATTCGACCTTGCCGGTGCGGATCGCCTCGTGGGGGTCGGCGCCCGACTCCAGGGCCTCGTAGTCGAGCTGGCTTCCACGCAGGCTGTGCGGGATCAGGTAGACGACGAGCATGACGACCGTGGCCACCAGGACCATGGCCCGCCCCGTCCAGCGGGGACGCAGGTGCGGGCGCACCGCGAAGACGATCGCCGTCACCGCCCACACCACCCACATGAGCAGCGTCTTGTTGTCGGTGAGGTCTCCGCCGAGCGGCCATCCCGTCCAGTAGGCGCCGAAGGCGTATTTCTGCACGATCGGTCCGAGGATCATGCCCCCGAGCGTGAGCCCGATCGCCGTGACGGGGACCAACCAGCGGGTCTCGTCGCGCCCGGTCAGAGCGGCCAGGGCGGCGCGCACGCCGAGCAGCATGCTCAGGAACATCATGATCACGTGCGGGAGCAGGGCGCCGAGCGGAACGGGATCCTTGTAGCGCAGGATCGGCCGCTCGCCGCCGGGAGGCAGGCGCCGTTCCTCGCCGTCGGGCGTACGGACCAGCAGGTGGTACTCGAGCTTGCCGGCCGCGGGCTGGACCGGCAGTTCGGCCGTGCCGTCGTCACCGAAGGCGACCCGCGTGGGAGCGTCGTCGGAGGGATAGCGGTTCCAGACCAGCCACACGCGTTCGACGTCGGTCTGCTGCGGCCAGGTCACGGTGACCGGCGCATCGGTGGTTCCCGACCGCGGCATTTCGACCTCGACGGTTCGTCCCGCGATCTCGGCCGTCACGTCCAACGGATAGGTGGGGCCGGTGCGGCGCTGGTAGGTGGCCGCGGCCAGCATGATCAGCAGGGCGAGGATCCAGAGGATCACCCCGGTCGAGCGTTTCGAAGCCATCACACTCCCGCCACGAATCCTTCGTACACAAGGCGCAGGGTGAACAACACCAGCAGCGTGACCACCACGCGGCGCACCCAGACCGACCCGCGCGCGAGTTGGACGTGCGCGGCCGACCAGGCGCCGGTGGTGCTGCCCAGGGCGAGCGCTGCCCCGGCCGCCCAGTCCACCGTTCCCGAAAGCCCGAACAGCGTCAAGGCGACGAGTTGGGCGATCAGGACCACGGCGACCTTGATCGCGTTCGTGCGGATCAGGTCGAAGTGCCCGATCGAGGTCAGCACGGCGATGATCACGAAGCCAAGCCCCGCCTGGATGAACCCGGCGTACACTCCCATGGCGAGGAAGCTGAGCATGAGACGCCACGTGACGCCGTCGGTGCGGGGCTTCCAGACCTCCCGCGCGGGCTTCCTGCGCAGGATGGCCCACAACGAGACGAGCATGACCACCACGAGGATGCGTCGGAACAGGGTCTCGTCGATGTCGATCGCCAGCCAGGCCCCCAGGAGCGATCCCGGAATCACCACGAGCGACAGCTTGAGCACCGTCCTCGCCGGAAGCACGTGTCCCTGGTGGAAGGCGGTGGTGGCCGCGATGTTCTGGGTGATCAGACCGATGCGGTTGGTGGCGTTGGCCACCGGCGCGGGCATGCCGAGCCACAGCATGATCGGCAGCGTGAGCAGCGAGCCCCCGCCGGCGAACACGTTCATGAAGCCCGCGACGAAGCCCACGCCGGCCAGGATGACGATCTGACCCCATTCGGTCGCGAAGGATTCCATGGTCGTTCGGCGCTGCGGTCCCCGAGGGCCGTCTTGTCAATGTCCCGAGCCTGGACTACCGTGCGCACGATCCACGATCCCCGGCCGAATTGCCAGCGCTCAGATGTGATCGTGGCCCCGGGCCGTCGATCCCGCCCCCGACGAGGCCGCCGTGAACCGACCCGCCGCCGAATCCGACCGCGATTCCCGCCCCGCCCGGCGCAAGCACCGCATGGGGGATCCGCGGCGCGGCAAGCCATCGTGGCTGACCATGCGGTCGCGCACGGGCAGGGACTACTTCGAGCTCAAGCGCCTGTTCCGCGAGCAGGGACTGAACACGATCTGCGAAGAGGCGAAGTGTCCGAACATCGGCGAGTGCTGGAACGCCCGCACGGCCACCTTCCTCGTCCTGGGCCATCAGTGCACCCGTCGCTGCACCTTCTGCGACGTGGGTTACGGCTGGAGCGGTGAGGTGGATCGCGACGAGCCGCGCCGTCTGGTCGACGCGGTCCAGGAAATCGGACTCGATCACGTGGTGATCACGTCGGTCGACCGCGACGACCTGGACGACGGCGGAGCGGCCGTGTTCGTCGACGTGGTCGAGCGCCTGCGCGACCAGTGCCCGGGCACGAGGATCGAGCTGCTCGTCCCCGACTTCCGCGACAAGGTCGGTGCCCTCGAGGCGGTGCTCGCCGCCGGCGCCGACGTCTTCGCGCACAACCTCGAGACGGTCGAGGGGCTGTATCCCGGCGTGCGTCCCCGCTCGAGCTACCGCGGTTCGCTCGAGGTGCTGCGCCGCGCGCACGCGTATCGTCCGCGGCCGCTGGTGAAGACGGGCATCATGGTCGGTCTCGGCGAGACCGACGAGGAGCTCGATCGTCTGCTGGACGACGTGGCCTCGGTGGGCGCGGACATCCTCACCGTGGGCCAGTACCTGCAGCCCTCGGCGAAGCACCACCGCGTGGAGCGGTTCTACGATCCCGAGGACTTCGACCGCATCGCCGAACGCGGACGCCGTGCCGGCATCGCGTGGGTCGAGTCGGGACCCTTCGTACGCAGCTCCTACCATGCCGCGGATCAGACCCAGGCGCTCGGCTGATCCGGGCGTTCCCGGGCGGCGCTCCCAGGTGCTGGGGGCTCTGACGCTCGGTGTGCTGGTCGCGATCGGCTCGGGCGCGGGGCTGTGGACCATCTACGAACGAAGCCGCGAGGCGCTCGACCGCGAGATGGGCGAGCGCATGCTGTTGATCGCCGACGACTTCGCCGCCACGGCGGCACCCGAGAGTCTGATGCAGTGGACCCTCGAGGGCGAGGACCTCGATCCCCTGCGCACCGCCGGACTCCGGGCACGCTTCACCGACCTGGCCCTGGAGCGCGACCTGAACTACGTGGTCCTGTACTCCTTCGAGGGCACGGTTCTCCTGGACACCTCCGGCCTGCGCCCGCCGGGCGCCCCGGACGAGTTCCTCTTCGGCGATGCCTACCTGGCCCTGTCGTCGCTCGAGCCCATTCATCTGCCGACCCGTCAGACCGAGCAGGGGCAGTACCTGAAGGCGGCCTTCCGGCCGATCCTCGACCCGGACGACTCCGAGGCCGGATTGCTCGGCCACGTCGCGGTGCACGCGGCTCCCAGCTTCTTCGACACGCTGCGGACGCTGCGGGGAACCCTGGTCGCGGTCGGTGTCGCCCTGCTCGGCCTGATCGTGGTCGCGATCGCGGTCTACCTGTTCTACGCCCAGCGCCTGGCCCGCGCGCACGCGGCGCTGGTGCGCAGCGAGCAGCTGGGGGCCATGGGACGCATGGCGGCGGGCATCGCCCACGAGATCCGCAACCCGCTGGGGATCATCAAGAACACCGCACAACTGCTGCGCGAGGAACTGGACGACGCCGGGGTCGACACCGATCTGGTGCGCTACATTCCCGATGAGGTCGATCGTCTGAACGAGACGCTGACCGGCTATCTCGAATTCGCCAAGGACGCGCCGATGCGGCTGGAGACGGTGGACCTCGTGCGGCTCGTGCGGCGCACGCTGAAGCTCGTCGACCGGGATCTGCGGGCGGCAGGCGTCGAGGTGCTGGACAATCTCGACGCCGTGGGGCAGCTTCCACTGCGCGCCGACCCCCGTCGCCTGCAGCAGGTGGTGCTGAACCTGCTGCTGAACGCAGTGCAGGCCATGCCCGAGGGCGGCACGCTGGAAATCCGGCTCGAACCGGGCGGCGCGCACTCCGCTCTGCACGTGCGCGACACCGGGACCGGCATGGACCCTGCACGGGCCGAGGAGATCTTCGAGCCCTTCGTCACCAGCAAGGAGAAGGGCTCGGGGCTGGGACTGCACGTGGTCCAGCGCATCGTCGAGGGCCACGGCGGCCGGATCGAACTCGAGACCGAACCCGGACGCGGCAGCACCTTCACCGTGATGCTGCCCACCGTCGACGATCCACCCCGTGGTGACGTCGCGCAGGAGGACTGAGGTGGCCCGGATCCTGGTGGTCGACGACGAACAGCGCATGTGCGACGTGGTCGCGCGGTCGCTCGGCCGGCGCGGACACGACGTTCGCACCGCCGCGAACGGTCGCCAGGCCCTCGAGGAGCTCGACGAAGGTCCCGCCGACATCGTGTTCACCGACCACCGCATGGATCCGATCGACGGCATGGAGCTGCTGCAGCGGATCAAGGCCGACCGTCCGCACACGGCAGTGGTCATGATGACCGCCTACGGCGAGGTCGAGACCGCCGTCGCGGCCATGAAGGCCGGCGCCGCGCACTACCTGAACAAACCCGTCGACCTCGACGAGTTGAACCTGCTCGCCGAGCGTCTCGTGCAACAGAGCGAGATCAAGACGGCGCACGTGCGGCAGCGCGAACTGCACACGCGCACGGCCGAGAAGTGGGACCTGGTCGGCGACAGTGCCACCATGCAGCAGGTCAAGGAGCTGATCCTGCGCGTGGCGCCCACCGATGCCACCGTGCTGATCCGCGGCGAGAGCGGAACGGGCAAGGAACTGTGCGCCAAGGCGATCCATCGTCACAGCCAGCGGGCGGGCGGACCCTTCGTGCCCGTGAACTGTGCGGCGATCCCCGATTCACTGCTCGAGAGCGAGTTGTTCGGATACACCAAGGGTGCGTTCACCGGCGCCGATCACGACAAGAAGGGCTTCTTCGAACTCGCCCACGGAGGGACGATCTTCCTCGACGAACTCGGAGAGGCGAACGCCGGCGTGCAGAGCAAGTTGCTGCGTGCGCTCGAGGAGCGGAAGTTCATCCCGGTGGGAGGACGCAGCGAGATCGAGGTCGACGTGCGGATCGTCGCGGCCACGAACAAGGACCTCGAGCAGCTGATCGACAACGGCACCTTCCGCGAGGATCTCTACTACCGCTTCAACGTGTTCCCCGTCGACCTGCCTCCGCTGCGCGATCGACTCGACGACATCGAGGCGATCGCCACGCGTCTGACCGTCGACCTCGGCCGGCGCGACGAGAAGCTCTCGGCCGACGTCCTGCGCGCCCTTCGCTCGCACTCGTGGCCGGGCAACGTGCGCGAGCTGCGCAACACGCTCGAGCGCGCGCACATCCTGGCCGGCGACGGGGCGCTGCGGCCCGAGCACGTGGTGCTCCCGCGGTCGCGCGGATCGAGTGCGAAGGCCGGCGACGAGCCCGTCGACCTGAACCTCGAGGAGCACGAGCGGCGACTGATCCGCCTGGCCCTGCGCCGGGCGGCCGGGAACAAGACCCAGGCGGCCGAAATGCTCGGGTTGACCCGGCGCGCGCTCTACTCCCGCATGGAGCGGCTGCGGATCCCGATCGACGATCCGGGGACCTGATCCGCCGCCTGGGGGCGCCCCCCAGGGGACACGCCTGTACCGGCAGGGACACCCCCGGAGCCGCTCGTTCAACCTTCGTCGACGTTGATCGGAGCGGGTGCATCCCGCAAACTGTTGCCGACGAAGCATTTGTCACCTCGGGCGGGACGGCCCCCGGCGCACGCGGCACCGGGAACGGACCGTGCATCCCCCTCCGACGCATCTGGGGATCAACTGCGAGGTCCACCCATGGTCCGCCGACGACACCGACATCGAGTCCGTCTCCTCCCCGTGGCCGGGGCCCTCGCCCTGGCCTTGGTGGCGTTCACGGCAACGGTCGTCGGACCGGCCGGCAGTGCCCACGCCCAGGCGTTCGAGTTCCGCGACTTCCTCGAGAAGCACAGCCGGGTGGAGCGCGAGCTGGAGCGGACGCAGGACCTCTGGAACGAGGTCAGCGCTCGGGCCACCCAGTCGAACGTGCCCAGGGTGCGCGATCTCGTCGAGCAGGCGCGCCGGGTCCAGGTGCGGGCCAAGGAGCTACTCCGGGCCGCCGAGGATGCCAACGCCACCGCCGCGAGCAATGCGAATCTGCACCTGCGGAACAGCCTCAGCTTCACCCTCCGCGCCCGGGATCTCACCACGCGCGCGGCCCGTCAGCTGCGCGAGGACCTGAGCCAGGAGGAGAACGCGCGTCGAACCCTGGAGCGGGCGCGCCAACAGCTGGAACGTACAGAGGAGGGCGACGCGCGTCTGCGGGCGCAGGCCGCGCAGCTGGTCGACCGGGCCGAGCTGCAGTGGCGCGACGGTCGCTTCGAACAGTCGCTGCGTCTGGCCCAGAACGCCCTGGCGGTGCTCGAGACCCTGCGCGAACGCGATGGAGAAGCCCTCGACCCGGAGCGCGTGGCCGCGTCGTTGCAACGGGCGCGCGAACGTTTCGAGCGTATGCGTGGCGATGCCTCGGACGACGAAGCGACGCTCGTGCGTCGCCTGCTCGACCGTGCCGCGTCGAGCCTGCGCGACGGCCGGCCGCGGGAGGCCGCCCAGCAGATCCTGACCGCGCGGCGCGTGATGGACGACGCCGAGGGCTCCGGGTCGCGCGCGGGCAGCCGCACCGAGCGGGCGCTCCGCCGTCTCGACGCCCAGATCGAACGCATCGTCGATCGCTTCGGCGACGACCTGTCCGAGCCCGCGCGCCGTCTTTTGCGGCAGGCGGCCGAGGCCCGCGACCGGGCCCGCCGCGCCCTCGAGGCCGACGACGAATCGCGGGCCCAGCAGCACATCCGCGCCGCCGCCGATCTCCTGGCCCGCCTGCAGCGCCAGGTCGGGCGCGACCGCGGCTGAGACCTCGACGCGCCACGGGGTCGTGACCACGGACTTCCGCCGGCCAGGGGTGCGGCGGGAGTGCCCCCTTCCCACCCCTCGTCGCCGTGCGCCCGATCCTGTCCCTTTTCCTCGTCATGGTGCTCGCCGGCACCGAGGTGTCGGCCGAGGTGCGCTGGCAGCCACGGGCCACCTTCGAGTTCGGGGTGGACAGCTTCGCGCAGATCTATCGGCTGACCGATTTCGCCAGCGAGTCGCTCCTCAGCGAGGAGAGCACGCTGCGCACCGAGACCGACGTGTTCACCGAACTGCGGGGCGCGGCCGAATTCGGCCTGCGGGTGGGCGATCGCAACCGCTCGGCCGATCTGCGCACACGCTTCTCCGGGGGCACCGACACCTGGCGGGGAGACGCGACGCTCGATCTCGACCTGCGCGACGAGGTCCAGCGCCTGGACCTCCAGCTCGACCTCGAGGGTCGCCGTTTCCGCGACGACACCGACTACGCGCTGAGCTCGGACGTGGGCGAAGGGCGTCTGCGGGCCCACTGGCGATGGGAGGTGCGCGAGGCCTGGGAACTGGGACTGCGCACGCGCGGCCGGGTGACGCGCTACGAGGATCCGAGCGAGTTCGAGATCGACAACGAACGGCTCGACGTGGCGCTGACGAGCCAGCTGCGCGGTGATCTCGGGCGGTGGTTCGACCTGGAACTCGGGGTGGGCCGGCGATCGGTCGACGACTTCGTGGCCGTGTCCGAGGAGGGCCAGACCATCGCCTCGGCGCTCTTCCCGTACGACCGGTGGTTCGGGCTGGCCGAATGGGCCCACGACACGGGTGGCCCCTGGCGGCTGCGTCTCCTGCACTGGATCGAACGACGCGTGTACGACGACGAGGAGCAGCGCAGCTCGCTGTGGAACGTGGTCGTCGAGCCCGAGCTCCGCCTGCGGATCGACGACGACTGGGAACTCCGCTGGCGCTCGACCATGGAGTGGCTGGACTACGACGAGAGCCGTGAGGCCTACTACGACCTCGCTCTGGGCCGCACGGGGGTGGCGCTCGCCCGTCGCTGGAACACCTGGGAGTGGAGCGTCGAGCCCCGCCTGAGCTGGCTGAGCGCACCGGCGCTGAACGAAGACGAGTACGCACAGCCGAGCCTGGTGCTCGCCGTCGACGGGTTCGGCGGCGACCGGCTGTATCTGTCGGTGAGCGAGGAACTGGGGTACCGCGACTACCGCGAACCCCTCGGCGACGGCCTCGACCTGTACACCGACTACTGGTTCCTGCGTAGTACTGTACTGGCCAGCTACCGGATCAACAATTCGACGTCGGTCGAACTGTTCCTGAGCGACGAGCCGGAGTCCCACCGGGACGAAGAGGACGACGCTCGCCTGACGCTGGTCACGGCCACCCTTCGTGTGCGAATCTAGACGCACGCCCGTTGAGACAGTAGAACCCCCATCGCCCCCGTCTCCGAAGCATCGTTCCGTGTTCGACCGCGACCCGGAACGAGACGCGTGGCGCGCCGGCTGCAGTTCTATGCATTGCCTCGGTCGGTGCGTGCTCGTCGTCAGGTCCCGAAGTTTCCGGAGGCTCCATGCGACGGCCCGTCATCGCCACCACATTCGCGGTTCTGCTGACGATCCTGACCCAGTCGTCGGGTTCGATGGCGCAGTTGTGCGCGCCTCGGCCCGGTGTCGAGCTGCCTCCCGAGGCCCGGGAGCTGATGGAGCGCGATCCGAGCGCCTACTCCTTCGGGCACGCATGGATCGGGTTGGCCGAGCGGGCGGCCGCCGCCCGGGCGGCGCTGGCCGACGGCGCCCTGGCCCGCGGTGCGCAGACGGCGGTCACCGGAACCTACTCCGTACCCGTCTTCACGGTCGCCTTCGCCGACACCGACAGCCTCCCGTGGAACCCCGCCGATCTCGAGGAACGGTTGTTCGACGGGCAGGGAGCGAGTCTCACCGACTTCTACGACGAGATCAGCGGCGGTCGCGTGAGCGTGGGCGGTCAGGTGAGGGGCTGGACACAGCTCGCCCGGGACGAGAGCTACTACGCGGGCACGTCGAACGGCCTGAGCCCGGCCAACGCGAACGTCGGCGAGCTGATCGCCGAGACGATCGCGGCCCACGACGCCACCGTCGACTTCGGTCAGTTCGACAACGACGGCCCCGACGGGATCCCGAACAGCGGTGACGACGACGGGCGTGTCGACTTCGTGGCCTTCGTCCATCCCGCCATCGGCGGCGAGTGCGGCGGCGACAACCCGCACATCTGGAGCCACCGCTGGCGTTACCCCGGCTGGACCGGCTCGACGTTGCAGACCAACGATCCGAGCGCGAACGGCGAATGGATCGTCATCGACGACTACGTCATGCAGCCGGGACTGGCCTGCAACGGCGTCGACATGATCCAGATCGGTGTGTTCTGCCACGAATTCGGCCACGCCTTCGGTCTCCCCGATCTGTACGACGTCAATGGGGGTGGCGCGAACGGCGTGGGGCACTGGTGCCTGATGGCCTCGGGGAACTGGAACCGTCCCGACTCGCCCGCTCACATGAGCGCGTGGACCAAGGCGGAACTCGGATGGGTCGACGTGGTGGACATCGGTCCCGATCCCGTGGTGACCGACGTCGCCCCGGTCTTCGACTCGGAGACGGTCTACCGTCTGCCCTTCGACAACGACCGCTGGCTCGTGCGCACCGACTGCGCGATCGCCGGTGATGCATCCATGGCGGTCGGGGCGACCCTCGAGGAGAGCGCGGCGCGGGGATGGGTCGAGCCCAGGGGCTACGGCAACCGCTGGACCGAGACGGTGGCGCGCGACTTCCACTTCGACGGCACCGGGCCGGTCACGCTGAGCTACGACTACGCCGTCGACGTGGACGGTATCAGCGACTTCGTTTTCGCGATCGTCGAGGTCGACGGGGTCGAGACGCAGCTCGACGTGTACACCGGAACGGAGAGTGGATCCGCTATGCACGATCTCGTCGCGGTGCTCGGCTCCGAGCCGGTCGACTACCGGGTGAAGTTTCGCTTCCGCTCGGGCACTGCCTACTCGAACGAGGACGGGGGGCACGGTGCCGGCTGCGCGGCCTTCGCCTTCGACGAGTTCTCGTTGGTCGGCGGGGGCGAGTCGTACACGGCGGACTTCGAGGAACACCGCGAGGGCTGGTACTGCCCGCGCGACGACGACGACAACCCGGTCGACGAATACTGGCTGGTCGAGAACCGCCGCCGTCGCGGCTTCGATGCGCACCTGAAGGCCGAGGGGCTGCTGATCTACCACGTCGACGACGCGGTCATGAAGTCGCGCAACGGCAACAGCGGGGGCAACGACGACATGGCCGCCCGTGGTGTCGTGGTCGAAGAGGCCGACGGTGCCTACAACCTGCTTGCCATCGGCGACGCGAACCGGGGAGACGACGGCGACCCGTGGCCCGGTCTGTTGTCGAGCTTCGATACGTCGACCACACCGGGGACGGCTTCCAACGACGGCGATCCGACCTCGACCTCGATCCTGAGCATGACCGACCTCGGCGACACGGTGCGGGTGGCCTGGCGGGCCGGCAATCCGGCCCCGGTGTTCACCGGAGTGACGCCGTCCACGGGCGAGGCCGATGGTTCCACGATCACGGTGGCGCTCGAGGGCGCCGACCGGATCGCCCACGGGTCCGTCGTGCGCATGATCCGGTCGGGTGATCCGGCGATCGAGGCCACCGAGGTCGAGTGGCTCGACACCGACCGCGTGCTCGCCACCTTCGCGGCCGAGCCCGCCGATCGCGGTACGTGGGACGTGGTGGTCGAGAATCCCGACGGGCAGAACGTTCTCGTGGCCGCCGCGTTCACGTGGAACGCCGTCGCGACCGACGTCCCCTCCGACCTGCGGGTTCCGACCACCTTCGCGCTCGAACGCAACGTGCCCAATCCCTTCAATCCGCGTACGCTGATCCGCTTCGCGGTGCCGCACACCGCTCCGGTGCAGTTGCGAGTGTACGACGCCCGCGGCCGGGCCGTGGCCACACTGGTCGACGAGACCCTGGCCGCGGGCCACCACGAGGTGGTCTGGGACGGTCGCGATGCCAGTGGGCGGGCCGTGGCCAGCGGCGTGTACTTCGCCCGGATGCAGGCCGGGGACTTCGCCTCGACCCAGAAGATGCTGATGGCGCAGTAGGGTCACCCGAACACCCCGTTGGTTGCCGGGGAGGGGCGGGTCCGTCGGGATCCGCCCCGTTCTCGTGGCGGGTCGCCGCGGCCCGGCTTAGGAAGTGCGCACGAATCTTCCCCCGAACGGAGGCCGTCATGCCCCGCCCGAGCAAGCTCGACGACGCCGCCATCGCGAAGGCCCTGGAGACCGTTCCCGACTGGACCCGCGACGGTGACACCATCCGCCGGAGCTTCCGATTCGACGACTTCACCGCCGCCTTCGGCTTCATGAGCCGGGTGGCCCTGCACTCCGAGAAGCGCGACCACCATCCGGACTGGAGCAACGTGTACAACCGCGTCGAGATCGCGCTGTCCACGCACGATGCGGGCGGGCTCACCGAGCTCGACTTCGACCTGGCCCGGGCCATCGACGGCTGCGCCTGACGCTCTCGGCGGGGGCCGTTGCCGGGCCCCGTTCCGCGTGCTACCTTCGCCGCTCGCCGCGCGCCGGATCCGGCGCGCGGCAGCGTTCCGTTCCCAGGTCTCCGTCCGACACCCGAGGTCGCCATGGCCGACTGGCTCACCAGACAGTCCGAAGACTACCCCCGTTGGTACCAGGAGGTCGTCCAGCGTGGCGACCTGGCCGACTACGCGCCCGTGAAGGGCTGCATGATCATCAAGCCCTACGGCTACGCGCTGTGGGAGAACATGCAGGGTGAGCTCGACCGCATGTTCAAGGAGACGGGGCACGTCAACGCCTACTTCCCGCTGTTGATCCCGCAGGACTTCATCAACAGGGAAGCCGAGCACGTCGAGGGCTTCGCGCCGGAGCTGGCGGTGGTCACCCACGCCGGTGGCAAGGATCTCGAGGAACCCTACGTGATCCGCCCGACCAGCGAGACCATCATCTGGGACTCGCTCCGCAAGTGGATCAGCAGCTACCGCGACCTGCCGATCCTGCTGAACCAGTGGGCGAACGTCATGCGCTGGGAGCTGCGCACGCGGCTGTTCCTGCGCACCACCGAGTTCCTGTGGCAGGAAGGCCACACCGCGCACGCCACGGCCGAGGAGGCGCAGGAGGAGACCCTGCGCATGCTCGACGTGTACCGCACCTTCGCCGAGGATTTCATGGCCATGCCCGTGCTCACGGGCCTGAAGACCGATCGCGAGAAGTTCGCGGGCGCGGTGCGCACCTACTGCATCGAAGCCCTCATGGGAGACAAGAAGGCCCTGCAGGCCGGAACGTCGCACAACCTGGGGCAGAACTTCGCCAAGGCCTTCGACGTGACCTTCAACAACGCCCAGGGCGAGCGCGAGTTCGTGTGGGCCACCAGCTGGGGTGTGTCGACGCGCCTGATCGGAGCGCTGGTCATGGCCCACGGTGACGACGCCGGCCTGGTCCTGCCGCCGCGTATCGCGCCGGTACAGGCCGTGGTCGTGCCGATCTACAAGGGCGACGAGGAGCGCGCGACGGTGGTCGAGGCGGCCACTGCCATCGAGCAGCGCCTGAAGGACGTCGGCGTGCGCACGAAGCTCGACGACCGCGACCAGATGCGCCCCGGCTTCAAGTTCGCCGAGTGGGAGCTGAAGGGCGTGCCGTTGCGCGTCGAGGTCGGGCCGAAGGACGTGGCCAAGGGCGAGGTGCGCCTGGCCAACCGGGCCACCGGCACCAAGGAACAGAAGAAGGTGGACGAACTCGTCGCCGAGGCGAAGGGTCTGCTCGAGACCGTGCAGCGTGACGTCTACCAGCGAGCGCTCGACTTCCGCAACGCCAACACCCACCGCGTGGACACCTACGACGAGTTCAAGGAGTGCCTCGACCGCGAGGGCGGATTCGTCCTGGCCCACTGGGACGGCACCGGAGAGACCGAGGAACGGATCCAGCAGGAGACCAAGGCGACCATCCGGTGCATTCCGCTGCAGCCGCTCGAGCCGTCCGACGCCGAGCCGGGCCGGTGCATGGTCACCGGCGAGCCCAGCGAACAGCGCGTGGTGTTCGCCCGGGCCTACTGATCGCACCTCCCGGACCCCCGGGAGGCACACCGACGAAAGGCGCCCATGCGCGCGCAGCAGCTCCAGACCGGAGCCGTGACGTCGTCCACGCGCAACGTGACGACGCTCGCGCTCGTGTTGCTCGCCGGGGGCCTGCGGGTGCTCACGCAGTTGCGCTCCGAGGAGTCCGCACCCGACGCGCCGGTATCGCTGCACGACTTCCTGCTCTCGCCGCGGTGGCCGTGGATCGATCCGCCCCTGCCCGATCTGATCCTGGCCGTGAGCGAGGTCCTGAACCGCCAGTGGTTGTTCCTGCTCGTCGTCGAACTCGTGGCGACGGCGATCGTCGTGATCACGCTCATGCGTCTCGGCGAGCGTTGGCTCGACTTCGACGCCGCGGTGCTGGGCGCCGGGCTGTGGGCGCTGGCCGCGCCGGCCGTGGCCGTGTTCGAGGTTCCCGGGGTCGAGGGATGGCAGGCGGCGCTGGCGATCCTGGTGGCCGGCGCGATGATGCGGACAGCGCGCCGGCGCGAGCCGAAGCTCGCCCTGCGGATCGGTCTGTACGCCGGACTGCTCACCTTGTTCAGCGGGGGCGGCCTGCTGTGGGCCATCGCGGCCGTCGCGTGGCTACCACTCACCAGCAACCGTTTCCGGCGCCGCGGATTCGCGTGGACCCTGTTGTGGGTGGCGGTCGGCTGGACCGTGATCGTCACGCCCGTCGCGGTGCGCAACGCGGTGGTGGGCATCGTCGATCCGCTGTTGCCGGTGATCGAAGACGTGGCCCGGATGCACGCGGCCGCTCGCGCGGGGACCGTGGCGGCGCCACCGCTTCCGGCGCCGAAGGATTCCGTCCGTGCCCGTCCGGCGAGCGCGCGCTACGCCGATCGGGTGCTGCAGGGCCACGGCCGATCCACCGACGCCACCGCCTGGAGCCGGGGCACCGATCTGGTGGTGCTGACCCTCGACGAGGCCACCGAGGACGGAGGCCGTGGTTGGACGGCGGCCGTGAAGCGCTTCGTCGCCGCGGCCGGAGGATGGACGCCGCCGGCCCGCTTCGAGGTGCTGGCCCTGCCCTGGCTGATCGTGGTGCTGTTCGCCTGGTGCGGAGTCGTGGCCATGCTGCCGTCCGTCCGTCAGTTCTTCCCGCTGTTGCTCGGCGGAGCCGTTCCGATCCTGCAGGGCATGGTCCTGGGGATCGACACCGGGACCCTGCTGGCCGCGTCGCCCTTCGTCTCGCTGTACGCGGGCTACGCGATGTGGCGGGTCTGGACCGGTCGTCGTTGGATGCTGACATGGGTCGTCGCCCCGGCCGTCCTGGCCGTCGCCCTGGGCGTGCACTTCGTGGTGCGCGACTGGGCCTGAGCGGCGTCCGACTTCCGACGGAGGTGAGACATGCGTCGACGCGACGCGCTCCTTGTCGCGGTCCTGGTTGCGTTCATGCTGAACGGTGGGCCGGCAACCGCCGCGGTGCAGAGCGAGGAACACCGTTTCGAGATCGTGCGGCTGGTCGACGGTCTGCGCCACCCGTGGGGACTGACCTTCCTGCCGAACGGTGACGTGCTCGTCACCGAGCGTCCCGGCTTCCTGCGGCGTGTGCGCGACGGGGTGCTCCTGGACGAACCGATCGACGGCGTGCCCGCGGTGAATTCGCGGCGGCAGGGCGGGTTGCTCGACGTGGTCCTGCATCCCGACTTCGCGCGGAAACGCTGGGTGTACCTGTCCTACGCCGGTGACGGCGAGGGTGGTGTGAACACCGAGGTCGCGCGCGGGCGTCTCGAGGGCGATGCCCTGACCGACGTCGAGGTGATCTTCCGCGCGCGCCCCAAGACGCCGGGTTCCCTGCACTACGGATCGCGCCTGGTCTTCGCCCGCGACGGCACGCTGTTCGTGACCCTCGGCGAGCGCTACACCGAGATGGACGAAGCACAGGATCCGTCGAACCACCTGGGCACGGTCGTGCGCCTGAACCCCGACGGATCGATTCCCGACGACAACCCGTTCGTCGACGGGCAGGAGGGAGCCCCCGAGGTCTTCAGCTACGGCCATCGTAACGGACAGGGCATCGACGTGCGGCCGAGCGACGGATCGATCTGGATGCACGAACACGGCCCGAAGGGCGGCGACGAGATCAACGTGCTGCGCGCCGGTGCGAACTACGGATGGCCGGCGATCACCTACGGTATCGACTACTCGGGCGCGATCATCAGCGAGAAGACCCGCGCACCGGGCATGGAACAACCCGTTCTGCAGTGGACCCCGTCGATCGCGCCGAGTGGGATGGCCTTCTACGACGGCGCGGCGTTCCCCCGGTGGGCGGGCGATCTGTTCGTCGGCGCTCTGGCCGGCACGCACCTGCGACGCGTCGAGCTCGAGGGCGACGAGGTGGTGCACCAGGAGGAACTACTGGCCGACCGCGCGCGGCGGATCCGCGACGTGCGCGTGGGGCCCGACGGCTTCCTGTACCTGCTGACCGATCACTCCGACGGAGAGATCCTGCGATTGGAGCCCCGATGAAAGGCGTGACGATCCTGGTGGCGTTGTTGCTGGCTGCCTGCGGCGGAGGCGATGCCGACGAGACGGCGTCCGACGTCGAACGTGCGTCGAATGCCGGTCCGAAGAACGAGACGGCCACGGCCTGGGTCTCGGCCTTCGACGGCGACGCCGAACGGGGGGCGCGGGTGTACGAGACCTGTGCGTCCTGCCACGCGCTCACCGCCGATCCCCAGGAGCCCTACTTCGGCCCGCACCTGGCCGAGATCTTCGGACGTCCGGTCGCGGCCGATCCGAACTACGCCTACTCGGCGGCATTGCAGCAGCTCGATGGCACCTGGACGCGCGACCGCCTCGCCGAGTACCTCCTCGCGCCGCGATCCTTCGCGCCCGGCACGACCATGGTCCAGGCACTGCCCGACTCGCAGAAGGTGGCCGACGTGCTGGCGTACATACGCACGGTCCAGGACGGCGTGGAGACCGAGGCGGGGCGCTGACGCGTCGGCGTGAAGACCACCCCCGTCCGGCCGTCGTCCGCCATCCCGTACGCCGCCGAATGCCGTCGTACACGTGCGGCCGGTTCTGTGCGGGAACCGGTGCGCCCTCACGATTCCGTGGGAGCGGCGGCGTTGGTGCGATTCTATGATCGAAGGACGGACCGACCGCGGAGTCCCGAGCCCTTTCCCCTGAACCGCTGGAGCCCGTGATGCTCGATCAGAAGCTCGTCGACATGCTCAACGACCAGATCAATCTGGAGTTCTACTCGTCCAACCTGTACCTGCAGATGGCCGCGTGGTGCGAATGGAAGGGCATGCCGGGCGCCGGCCGCTTTCTCCGGCAGCACGCCGTCGAGGAGATGCAGCACATGCAGCGGCTGTTCGACTACGTCAGCGAGACCGGTGCGCTGGCCAGGCTCGGGCAGATCGACGAGCCGCGCTCCGAGTACGAG
>CAZQHE010000036.1:9838-32081 GCA_964593155.1 uncultured bacterium | reverse complement strand
ACCTTCACGCCCGACCTCTACGCCTGCGGCATCCCCTACGTGGGTCCGTCGAACCTGATCACGCTGATCGAGAGCTTCCCCGAGTACTGGAAGCCCTTCCTCGAGGGCAGCTGGTACAAGCGCGTGGGCAATCCCGCGGTCGAGAGTGACCGTCTGGACCTGATCGCCCGCTCGCCCCTGTTCCACGTCGACCAGATCGAGGCGCCGCTGCTCGTGGTCCACGGAGCGAACGATCCGCGCGTGAAGCAGCACGAGAGCGATCAGATCGTCACGGCGCTGCGCAAGAAGGGCAAGCCGGTGGAGTACGTCGTGGCGCCCGACGAGGGCCACGGATTCCGCGCTCCGAACAACCGCAAGGCCCTGGCCGTGGCCATGGAGAAATTCCTGGCCAAGCACCTGGGCGGCCGCGTGCAGGACGAGGTGCGTCCGTCGACCCAGGGCCGTCTGGACGAGATCACCGTGGACGTGAGCACGGTGACCGTGGACCTGCCGGAGACGCAGGGCGAGCGCTGATCCGACGACGATCGACGTGAAGACGGGGCGGGCCGGACGGCTCGCCCCGTTCGCGTTCGCCGCCGCCCGCTCAGGTGGACTCGGCCGCCGAGGCCGAGGGGCTCGTCGGTGCGTCCTCGCCCGCGACCTCGAGGATCACGCGGATCAGTTCGGTCATCGGGGCGTGCTTCGACACGAAGCGACAGGCCCCGGCCTCCTTCATGGCCTCGACGACCTTCGGGTCGTCCTGTACCGATAGTCCGATCACCCGCACGTCGGGCCACCGGCCGAGGATCTCGCGCGTGGCCTCGACGCCGTCGACCACCGGCATCTGGAAGTCCATGACGACCACGTCGGGACGACCGCACTCGGCCATGGCCACGGCGTCGCGACCGTTGGCGGCCTCTCCCACGACCTCGATGCCGGGCTGTTCGTCGAGGGCGACGGCGATGCCTTCGCGGATCACGTCGTGGTCGTCGGCGATCTGGACGCGCACGACCGGTGTGTCGCGCGGCTGCCGGCGCGCGGTCGGCGCATCGGCTTCCGTGGATTCGCGACTCTCGATCGGAATCGAGAACCGGAACCGCCCTCCCCCGGTCGAGGTGGTGTCGACGTCCATGCGCCCGCCCAGGGCCTCGATCCGATCGCGGATGTGGGCCAGGCCGAATCCGTGCCGTTCCTCGAGAGCTCGTTCGACCGTCTGGAGATCGAATTCCGATCCCCCGTCGCTGATCTCCACGATCAGCGTGTCGCGCCGGCTGTCGACCGAGATCCCCGCCTCCATCGAGCCCGAGTGCTTGATCGCGTTCATCAGCAGTTCACGCGCGGAATTCAGGAGGAAGGAGCGCGTGGTCTCGGACACCGTCGGCAGTTCGTGGCCGAGGTCCAACGTCACCCGCAGACCGTGGTGCTCGTGGAACCAACCGCGCAGCCACTCCATGTTCCGACCCAGATCGGCGTTCGACAGGACCGGCGGGCTCAGCTCGTGCGACAGCGTGCGGGCGCCGACCATGCTCTCGCGCAGGATCGAATCGATCTTCTCGATCCGCTCCAGCAGTTCTTCCGGGGCCTTCGAGCGCAACTGACCGATCTGCATGTGCGCGGCCAGCAGGAGTTGCTGCAGGCCGTCGTGCAGGACCTCGGCGAGCCGTTGACGCTCCCGGCGCTCGGCATCGCCGAGTTGTACCGCCAGGCGTCGCATGCCGTCGGCCCGCTTCTCGGCCAGCGCCGTACGCTTGCGGACACGCTGTTCGAGCGTCTCGGTCAGCTTGGCCAACGCCGCGCGGCTCTCCTCGAGTTCGGCCTCGCGCCGGCGCCGGGCGCGGAGCTCCTCGCCGATCGCCAGCTGCCGCCGGCGCGCCTCGAGCGCCGAACGGACGGCCGAAATCAGTGTCGCCCGGTGCAGGGGGCGGCGGAGCATCGTCACGTGCGTGGAGCCCTCGACCTCGTCGAAGACCTCGTATCCCTCGATCGCCCCCCGATCCCGCGACATGATCAGGATCAGCGGGACGTCCGACCACGCCGGCTGGACCGCGAGCCGGGCACTGAGGGCTCGCTGGGCGACGGGCGTGAGGGCCTCCTCGGTCACGAGGGCGGCGCCGGTGCTCTCGTCGATCCGCGCACACAGATCGTGCACGTCGCGGCAGACGGCGGTCGTCAGGCCGCTCTCGGCCAGGACCCGGGCCGCCATGGTGGCGTCGGAGGCCGCCGACGACACGATCAGCACCGGACTGTTCGACGTGTCAGATCCGATCATCGTCGCGGACCTCCCCGCGCTCGGAGATGTGATCGGAGACGTACTCCGGGGACCCACTCAGAACGCCCCGGAAGTTCCTCAGCGGCTCTCCCACGTGGACACCACGTGGCCCGAGCTTCATTTCGCGGATCGTGTGCTCGTGCCCACCCCCGCGATTCTTGTACACGGAGACGCAACGGCGGACCTCGCCGGCGTACTCGAAGTGCCGGAAGTAGAGCACCGCGTCGGAGATGTAGCTGAGATCCTCCAGTGTGGAGCCGGCCGCGCCCAACGCGCCGTGCTCGGCGAGGACCGAGAGGATCGTCACCCCGCGCGATCCCAGATTGCTCGACAACTCGTGCAGGTGGACCAGCAGCATCCGCTCGTCGGCCATGGCGTGGACGTACCCGTTGAGGCTGTCGATCACCAGCAACCGGATGCCGCGCTCTTCGACTTCCCGTAGGATCCGATGGCTGAACTCGCCGGGCGTGAGTTCGGCCGGATCGATCTCGATCAAGTCGATCCGACCCTCTTCGGCGTGCCTCCGCACGTCGATCCCCAGGCTCTCGGTCCTCTTCAACAGCATGCCACGCGACTCGTCGAAGACACAGATGGTCGACGGCTCCCCACGCTCGGCGGCCGCCACTGCGAACTGCGCCGCCAGCGTGGACTTGCCGCCACCGGTGGAACCCTGGAACAGCACGCTCGAGCCGCGTACGATCCCGTCGCCGATGAGTTCGTCCAGCCCTGCCACCCCACTGCACAGACGGTCGTCGGCCACCTCGTCGCGCTGGCCGTTCTGCTCGATACGCGGGAAGACACGGATCCCGCCCCGCTGGATCCGGAAGTCGTGGTAGCCCGACCGGAAGTCCGTGCCCCGGAGCTTGCGCACGCGAACGCGCCGACGATCGGAACCGTAGCTGCGTGGGACCTGCTCGAGATCGACGAGCCCGTTCACGACGCTCGCCAGGGTGGAGACGTCGGCACTCGCGTCGTCGAACAGCAGGCTCGTGCACCCGATCTCGGTGAGGAACCGGGTCAGCGACAGCAGCTCGCGACGGAACGCACGTGGCTCGGCGGCCAACAAGCGCAGTTCGGTGAGCGAGTCCAGCACCAGCCGATCGGGCCGGGCCTCGTCGACCGCCTTCGCCAGGGTGTCGAGCGTGCGCGGGAACGCGACCTCGTTCACGTGGAAGAGCGACTGCTCGCCCTCCTCGCCGAGGATCTCGTTGGTGTCGAGATAGTGGACGTCGACACCGTCGAGCGACCAACCATGGCCGCGCGCCATGAACTCGATCTGCCCCACCGTCTCGCAGTTCGTGACGTACAGAGCCTTCTCGCCCCGCCGCGCGCCTTCCATGGCGTACTGCATGCCCAGCGTGGTCTTTCCCGAACCGGGCTGCCCGTGCACCAGATAGCTGTGCCGCGGCGGGAGGCCGCCGTGCAGGATCTCGTCGAGGCCGTGAAGGCCGGTGACCACCCGGGGAACGCTGGATTCGGAATTCGGCATGGTCCTGAGTCCGTTCTGCCCTGTTGGAGTGCAAACGGGAGCCGGTTCAGGCTAGCACTTCCGTGCCACCACGCGCACCGCCAATCGGGCGGTGTCCGCGGGCTCAGCGTTCTCCTCACCGGCCTGCTGGGGGAATCCCCCAGGCACCGCGTGGCCACCCTCGCCCGGGAGAGAACGCCACTTGACGGGAAAACGGCCGCTCCGAGCACGGAGCGGCCGTTCCCAGAACCATCACGTGGTCGTCGTCACTCCGACTCGGCCAGCGCCTCGATCTCGGCCGGGACCGCGAACACCGAGTCGTCGATCGCCTCGACGCTGATCGAGGTGATCTCCATCTTCTGCTCCATCCCCATCATGCGGTCGATGCTCGTGGTCGGCAGCAGCAGTCCGCCGAACTCCTGGTAGTCGCCGATGATCTGCGTCACGGGCACCGCGCCCATGGGCGACTGCTGCTCCATCTTCTGCCCGATCAGCAGGCCGGACTCGACCGAGAAGAACTGCGTGGTCTCCACATCCGCGGTCGACACCACGCGGATCTCGTAGGCCGGCTCGCCCTGGAACTCGGCCTCGCCGATCATCTCGAGCGTGTCGATGTCGTCGTCCTCGTACAGCATGCCGCGGAAGTTCGCCTGGTCGCGGACCTGGTCGAGCATGGCACCGGTGAGCAGCATGGCCCCCTGCATGGGATCGATGGACCAGCCGATCTCGCCGTCGTAGCCCTGCTCGATCTCGCCGATGCCCGACAGCGTGATCCGGGTGAGCATCTTGTCGGGCGCCTTCTGCCACATGGTCAGTTCTCCCTGCATCCCCTGGGCGGGAACGGAGAACGTCCCGGTGCTCTTGATCGACTCGACGTCCTCGAGGGCTTCACGCGCGTTGATGGCCTCGACGTAACGGTCGACGACCTCGCGCGCGGTGGGCAGGTGGTCGTCGGCGACGGCCGGGGTCGCGACGACGAACAGGGTCAGCGCGCCGACGAAGGTCAGCACGCGCAGGGCGACGGGATTCTTCATGGCGGGACTCGCTCCTGGGGAAACGGGGCTCGGGGGTTCGAGGAACCGGGCTCGGGAACTCAGCGTCGGGACTCGGCGGCGATCCACTCCAGGGCCGCCTGCATCGGGGCATCGCGACCGGCCAGCAGGTCGTCGCGATCGATCGGGACGATCTCGTCGGGAACCACGCCGCGGCCCTCGAGCCGCACGCCCTCGGGATCGACGAAGTCGGCGAAGGCGAACTGCAGCGCGTCGTCGTTCGGGAGTCGAACGATCTGCGACGGCAGCGCCGCGCCCGGCGTGCGCTGCCCGAACACACGGGCCCGGCCGATGGTCTGCAGGCCCTGCGCGAAGATCTCCGACGTGCTCATGCTCAGGCCGTCGACCAGGATCGCCAGCGGCCCGTCGAAGGGCTCGACCCGCTCGCCGTCCGGGTTCACCCGCCGCGGATTCGCACGGATCTCCAGCCGCGTGGTCCGCGTGCTCATCACGCCCAGCGACGCGCGCTCGTCGAGCACGTGGCCGGCGAAGCCCATGGCCATGCCGGCCACGCCGCCGGGATTGCCGCGCAGGTCCAGGATCAGGCCGTCGGCATCGCGATGGCGGTCGACGGCCCGATCGAAGTCGGCCGCGATCGGCACCAGCCAGATGTTGAAGTCGATCACGCCGACACGGGTTCCGTCGAGCGTGCGTTCCTCGTCGCGCAACGACACGCGCATGGGCGGAAGATTGCCGAAGCGCGTGATCCGGCCCGGCGCGGTCTCGCGCTCGAGTTCGAGGGTGTTTTCGGTGTCCGTCCCGTCGCGCAGGACGAGTTCGACGGTCGAACCCTCGGCCCCGGTGAGCAGGGCGGTCGAGTAGCGCATGGCCAGGATTTCGAGATCCGAGGCCTCGATGTCCTCGCCCGCGCGCTCGAGTCGGTCGTCGAGGCGGTGACCGTCGATCGCCTCGAGCACCCAGCCGGTGCCGACGCCCACACTGTCGGCGGGTGAATCGGGTCGCACCTTCCACACCACCACGTTCCGGTCGACGAGGCGGACCTCGATCCCCACGTCGGCGTGGCCGTGCGTGTGCCCGTCGTCCTCGTCGCTCAGCGCATCGACCGCGTCAGCCGGATAGATCGCGAAGTGCGACAGGGGCATGCGGCCGATCATCTCGTGGAGGACGTGCCGCAGTTCGCGATTCGTCTCGGCGGCGGCGGCCTCGGGACGCAGTTCCTCGCGCACCGCGGGCCAGTCGACCCCCTCGAAATCGGGGTCGAAATGGTTACGCTCGATGATCGCCCAGGCCGAGTCGAAGGTGGCCACGGCCAGATCCGGCTCGATCGGGGTCGACGGCGGCCCCGGCGGCGCCGAACCGCAGGCGGACAGTCCGGCCACCGCGGCCAGACCCAGCAGGAGGTCACGCATGGGCTTCATGGAGTCTCGTTCCGGGGACCAGGGGAGTCGGGACGCGGAACCCTTCCTACGACGCCGCGTCGGCGAGGTTTCATCGGGAGCTCGGCTCCCGCCGCGCGCCGGTCTCGGGGCCGAACTCCGACGCCCGCTCGGCGAGCAGCAGCTCGTGGGCCTCGGCCTCGTCGACGTCCAGCTCGGCCAGGGCCTCCCGGGCCATCTCGAGCGCCGCCTCGAACTCGGGCTGCACCACGTTCAGGGCGCCGAGCGCGAGCAGCGGGCCGACCTCCTCCAGGGTGTCGGTCCGCACCACGAGCGGCACGTTGGGCGCCAGCGCCCGGATCCGGGAGGCGACGGCCAGCGAGTCCACGGCCGCCGGCACCGTAACCAGCACCATGCGCGCGCGCTCGATCCCCGCGGCGTGCAACACCGGATCCTGCGCGGCATCGCCGAAGATCACCGGACAACCTTCCGCCCGGGCCGCCTGCACGCGGTGCTGGTCGAAGTCGATCAGCACGACCTCCACGCCTCGTTCCCGCAGGATCCGCGCGAGCCGCCGCCCGACCCGTCCGGCGCCCGCGATCACAACCGGCCGACGGGGCGGCGCGTGGTCGCCGGTGTCCATCGGCGCCGGGCCCTTCGGCCGTCGCCGCTGCCGGGCGCGGTAGATCGGCGCGGCCAGGCGCGCCATGTACGGCGTGATGACCATCGTCACGACTGCCGTCGAGATCACCAGCGAGTGCAGATCCTCGCCCACGCCCCCGGTCTGACGGCCGATCTGGGCCAGCAGGAACGAGAACTCGCCGATCTGCCCCATGGTGAGCGCCGTGGCGATGGGCACGATGTACCGGTAGCCGAAGAGCCGGGTGATCCCGCCGAACAGCACGGCCTTCCCCACGAACACCGCCACCACCAGCAGGGTCACGGCCATGAGGTTCTCGACCAGGAATCTCGGTTCGAAGAGCATGCCCACGGTGGCGAAGAACAGCAGCCCGAACAGATCGCGCAGCGGGATGACGTCGCTCAGCGCCTGGTGGCCGTACTCGCTCTCGCTCAGCACCAGACCGGCGACGAAGGCACCCAGCGCGTACGAAAGACCCAACAGATAGCTGAGATAGCCGATCCCGAGCCCCAGCGTGATCACGGTGAGCACGAACAACTCGCGCGACCCCCAGCCGACGACCCGATGCATGAGCCAGGGCACGACCTGGCGCCCGCCGTAGACCAGGATCGTCAGCACCACCGCCGCGCGGCCGACGGCCCACGCGAGAGCCATGCCGTCGAACTCCGGCCCGCTCAGCTGCGGCATCACGATCATCAGCGGGATCACGGCCAGGTCCTGCGCGATCAGCATGCCGAGCATCACGCGGCTGGACAGCGTGCCGAGCACTCCGCTGCCGGCCAGTGTCTTCAAGACCACCATCGTGCTCGACACCGACACCAGCGCGCCCAGCCACAGCGACTCGACGTGGGCGAAGCCGAGGAAGCGTCCCAGGCCGAAGCCCAACACACCGGTCAACGACATCTGGATCGCCGTACCGAGCAGCGCGACCTTCCGCACCGATTTCAGGGAGTCGAAGGAGAATTCGATGCCGATCGAGAACAGCAGCAGGGCGATGCCGATCTCGGCGAGCAGTTCGATCTCGTGGGGATCGCTGATCGTGAAGAGGCCGGTGTGCGGCCCCAGCAGCACGCCGGCCGCGATCGAACCCAGCAGCAGGGGTTGTCCCAGACGGTGCGCGATCGCTCCGAGGATCAGCCCGAAGACGACGATGAGCGAGATGTCGGCGGCGATTCCCACGCGAGAGGACTCCCGACGGCTCGAGGGACGACGCAGAGCAGTCTAGTGGCAGGACCGCCGACGGCCAACGACCGGCAACCGGGAATCAGGCGGAACGGGAGGTTCCACCCCGCCAGGCCGTGCGCCAGCCGACCAGACGCTGCTGCTCCTCGTCCCACAGACGGAGCTGCGCCGAGCGCAGACTCCGCCGCAGGCCCAACGGCCGGACCGACCTCAGGGCCTCGAAGGCGTGATGACAGGCTTCGAGGCGGTAGTTCGGCACCCGCGGGCTCAGATGGTGCACGTGGTGGAAGCCGATGTTGCCCGAGAACCACTGCAACACCCGCGGCAGGTCGTACCACGAGCTGCCCTGCAGCGCGGCGTCGAAGAAGTCGCACTCGTCGTCGCGGCGCCAGTAGGTGTCTTCGTACTGGTGCTGCACGTAGAACAGCCAGATCCCGGCCGCCCCGGCGATCATGAGGATCGGCAGGTGGATGGCCAGGTAGTCGAGCCAGCCGATGGTCAGCCCGAGCGTCGTGATGCCCGCGGCCAGCACGACGTTCGTGAGCAGTACGCTGCGCCGCTCCTTCGCCCGGCTCGACGCGCTCGGGAACCGGTGCTGGACCACGAAGACCAGCAGGGGCCCCACCGTGAGCATGAACAGCGGCTGCCGCACGAGAACGTAGGCGAGCTTCTTCCAGCGCGAGGCCTCACGGAACTCCTGCACGGTCATCGTCCACACGTCGCCGTCGCCGCGCCGATCCAGGTTGCCCGCGTGCGCGTGGTGCAGGGCGTGGTCGTGCCACCACTTGTGGTGGGGCGTCATCGTCAGCACGCCGGTCAGGAAGCCGACCCACTCGTTCGCACGCCGCGACCGGAAGAACGATCCGTGCCCGCAGTCGTGGAAGATGATGAAGATCCGGACGAGGAAGCCCGCGGCCAGCACCGAGAGCGCCAGCGTGAGCGGATAGGAGACCTCGACGGTGTGGGCCATCAGGACCCACAGCCCGGCGTAGGGGATCAGACTGTTGGCCAGCTGCCAGAGGCTGCCGCGCGTACTCGGGCGCTGGAACGGCCGCAGGGCGGACGCGACGAGGTCTTCGCGGGGATTGGTGGGGTCGGGGGCCGACGACGGGACATCGTCGGCGATCGGAGCCGGGGGACTCCCCGGCGTCTTGATGTCCTTCAAACTACGATCCTGGGCTCGAGGTCACTGGGTGGGACGAGTGATCTCGGGGGCATGACCGGCCAGGAAGGCCGGTAAGAAAGGCCCTCCCACGGTACGGATCCGTGGGAGGGCCGGAAACGCAGGCGGGGGACCTACCAGCGTTCGCGACGAGGACCGCGGTTCCCACCGCCGCCGCCGCCACCGCGGCGCTCCTGGGCCTCGTTCACGCGAAGGGCACGACCGCCCATCTCGTAACCGTTCAGACTGTTCATGGCCTTGTCGGCGCCGTCGTCTTCCATCTCGACGAAACCGAAACCACGGGGACGACCGGTCTCGCGGTCGTTGATGAGAGCAACCGAGTTGACGGTCCCGTGCTCGGCGAAGAGCGCCTGGACCTCGGACTCGGTGGCACTGAACGGCAGGTTTCCTACATACAGCTTCTTCACGGCTTGCTTTCTCGCTTGTCCAATGGGAGTCGATTCGCGCCGACCCCCTCTCCCGACGCTCCCCGATGTCCGGACCATTCCGGCGCATCGCGACGTCATCGTTCGACCCGGACCGAACCGGGTCCTCGGCGATCTCTCGCCGGCACCACCTCTGCGTACGCGAAGGCCCCGCCTTCGGTCGAAGGCGGGGCCTTGCGCGAAGCGTGGATCGGCCCGGCTCGCGACCGATCGCGGAGGTGGGTGGAGGTGGTTCTCACCTCTCGTGCCCCGAAACGCTAGCAGCCCCGGACCCCGAGCGCCATTGCGGAATGCAAAAAATCTCCCGTGATCTCGGCGTCACGCCGGTGCGGCCCGGCCGGCGTCGTGTTCGGCGACCCGGGCCAGCCGGGCGATCATCCGGCCGAAGACCAGGCCGTGGACGGGGTACAGGGCGTACCAGTACAGCAGCCCGAACAGGCCGTGCGGCGCGAAGTAGGCCGTCTGACGCATGTGGGTGCGCCCGGCGTCGTCGCGATGGGCCTGGAACTCGAGCCAGGCCCCGCCGGGGACCTTCATCTCGGCCCGCAGGCGCAGGAGCTGGTCGGGAACGACCTCCTCGACCCGCCAGAAGTCCAGTGGGTCGCCCGGACGGAGTTCCGTGGGATGGCGCCGGCCACGGCGCATTCCCACTCCACCGACGATCCGGTCGAGAACGCCGCGCAGGTGCCACGCCCACTCGAGCGCCGGCCAGCCGAACTCGCCACCCAGCCGCGTGAAGGCGCCGTAGGCGTCGTGCGGCGTCGCGTGGACCTCCACCTCGCGCTGCTCGACGATCATTCCCTCGCGCGTGGTCAGGCGCGCCGGCGGCAGGCCCTCCTGGCTCGACGACAGCGCCCCCGCCCACGTGGTCTCGACGGTCTCGGCGCGGAGTTTGTCGAGCGCGCGCCGCACGGCCGCTTCGTAGCCGACGGGTTCGATGTCCGGCATCAGGCGTCGGGCGACGTCGTCGTCGACCACCGATTCGTTGCGCAGTCCCAGGATCAGCGGGCGGGCGATGTCGGCCGGCACCGGGGTGACGAAGTGCACCCAGTACGAACTCAGGCGTGGGCTCAGCACGGGCACCGGCAGCAGTCGCCGCGGCAGTCCGCGGACCCTGGCGTAGCCCAGCATCATGTCGCCGTAGCTGAGGGTCTCGGCCCCGCCCACCGGCAGGATCCGACCGTGCACCTCGGGCCGTTCGCCGACCGCCACGAGGTAGCGGAGCAGGTCGCGCACGGCGATCGGCTGGGTCTTCGTGAACACCCAGCGCGGACAGACCAGCACCGGCAGGCGCTCGGTGAGGTAGCGGATCAGTTCGAAACCCAGGCTGCCCGATCCGACCACCACACCGGCGCGCAGCTCGGTGACCGTCACTCCGCTCTCGCGCAGTACCTCTCCCGTTTCGCGCCGCGATCTCAGGTGCGTGGACGCCTCGGGGTGATCGCTGCCCAGGCCGCCCAGGTACACGATGTGCCGCACGCCGGCCTCGCGACACGCCCGGCCGAAGTTGCGCGCGGCCTCGCGGTCGCGGGCCGCGAAGTCCTCGCCGCCCTTCATGCTGTGGATCAGGTAGTAGGCGGTGTCCACCCCTTCGAGGGCCGTCGCCAACGAGCCGGCGTCGAGCGCGTCTGCACCGACCTTCTCGACGTCCGCACTCCAGGAGCGGCCCTCGAGTCGATCGGCATCGCGGGCCATGCAACGCACCGTGGACCCGCGTTCGAGCAGCAGCGGCACGAGACGGCCACCGATGTAGCCGGTCGCGCCCGTGACGAGGACGCGCGATGGGGTCATGGGAATCAGCTCCCGGAAGACGCCGACCAGGCGTACACGGGAATTCCTCGCACGCGCACTCCCCCGTCCACCCCCAGTCGCCGCAGCATGCCGAGCGCGGCACCGAGACGGCGACGGTGGGGCCACAGGACGAGAAGATCCCGCCAGCGGCCGAGTTCGACCCGGGCGTGCGAGTCGACGCTACGGATGGTGATCTCCGCAGCGCCGACGTTCAAGCGCAGATCGGCGTCGACGATCGGGCGTCTCACGCGTTGTCGCGCGTGCGCACGCGCAGCGTGCCGCTCACGCGCCAGGTGGCGTGCCGGGCTTCGTCGTGGGCCGCGCTCGGCACGGCGATCTCGAGGTTGTCGGCCTCGTAGGTGATCTCGGCGTTGCGGCCGGTGAGGCGGTCGTACAGACCGATGGCGAGCTCGGGCCAGGTGGTGGTTCCGCTGTTCTCGGCGTTCATGATCAGGCTTTCCCGGTTGGAAGGGGGCGCCGTCCGTCGGGACGACGCATTGGCGTCGATGCAACCGGATTCGCGGCGAAGACGCTCTTGGATGTGAAGGAATCTGCAACGCCCGCGCCGGCGGATCAGCGGAACAAGATCCACACCGCGACCACGCAGAGCAGCAGGACCACGCTCCAGATCTTGGTCGTGGCGTGCGCCGGCTCGATCTCCTCGTCGGCCAGCGTCTGGAAGGTGAGGCCGCGCAGGCGCAGATCACCCATGGCCGTCGTGGCCAGCGAGACTCCGACCAGCACCAGCGTGCACACCACGAACAGCACCACCGCGAAGTGCAGGAAATTCAGGTCGGCGTACGCGTACAGCAGGCCGTCGCCCAGCGAGCCCTTGTTCAGCTCGAGCACCAGGCGCGCCATGCCCAGAACGAAACCAGTCAGCAGGCTGGCCATCGCCCCGGCCCCGTTCACGCGCTTCGATGCGATGCCCAGGAGAAAGACCGCGGCGATCGGAGGGCTGATGTAGGCCTGCACGCTCTGCATGTACTGGTAGAGCTTGCCCGAGATGTTCTCCATGAGCGGGATCCACAGCAGCGACACGCCGACCAGGACCACGGTGACCGTCTGCCCCACCACCACCAATTGTCGCTGCGACGCCTCCGGACGCAGCCGCCCGTAGATGTCCCAGGTCACCAGCGTGGAACACGAGTTCAGCACACTGCTCAGCGAACTCATGAGCGCGGCCAGCAGCCCCGCCACGACCAGGCCGCGCAGGCCCACCGGCAGCAGCGTGCTCACCAGCACGGGCAGCGCCTCGTCGGGCTGACCGAGTTCGAGCTGGCCGGAGTTCGCCAGCGCCGCCGCGATCACGCCCGGCAGGACGAAGATGAACAGAGGAAGGATCTTGAGGAAGCCGGCGAAGATCGTGCCCTTGCGCGCCTGGTCCTCGTCGCGGGCGGCGAGTACGCGCTGGACGATGAACTGATCGGTGCACCAGTACCAGATGCCGAGGATCGGCGCCCCGAACACGATCCCGGTCCACGGGAAGTCCGGATCGTCGGCCGGACGCCACACACTGAAGAACTCGTCGGGAACCGCCGCCCGCAGCTCGGACCATCCACCCACGGCGTTCAATCCCACCAGCGTCACACCGATGGCACCGCCGATGAGAACGAACATCTGCAGCATGTCGGTGTACAACACCGCGCGCAGCCCGCCGAAGATGGTGTACACACCGGTCGCAGCGACCACGATCAACGCGCCGGTCCAGAAGTCGATGCCCATCAAAGCCTCGAAGACGATGCCGCCGGCGTAGATCGTCACGCTGATCTTCGTGAGCACGTAGCCCAGGATCGAGATCCCGGCCAGGTAGGCCCGCGCGCCCGGCGAGTAGCGCCGCTCCAGGAACTCGGGCATGGTGACCACGGCACTGCGCACGTAGAAGGGCACGAACACCCAGCCGAGCAGCAAGAGGATCAACGAGGCCAGGATCTCGAACTGTCCCACGGCCAGACCGGTCGCCGCGCCGGTGCCGGCGAGTCCGACCAGGTGCTCCGAGCCGATGTTCGACGCAAACAGCGACGCACCGATCACGAACCACCCCGTGTGCCGTCCGGCCAGGAAGTACTCCTGCGCCGTCGAACGCGTCCGGCCCGCGCGCGCCACACCGAAGGCCAGGGCGAACACGCCCGCGAAGTAGGCGCCGATGACGATCCAGTCGAAGGTGCTCAGCAAGGGTTACTCCTCACCGGTGAGCGGCTGGAAGCGAATGGCCTGCCCACCGCCGGGTGCCAACTCGATCGTCAGAACGGTGTCGGAATCCACGCGCTCGCGCGTGATGCTCGTCTGCGTGGGCCGCGTCTCCCAGTGCGCACTCTCGGCGTCGGCGTAGACGTAGGCCACGTACTCCGTGTCGGCGTCGAGGAAGTCGAGCGCGACGTCGAACCGCCGCGGGTTCTCGTCGGTGATGCTGCCGAGGAACCACTGGTCACCGCCCCGCTCCTTGCGCGCCACGGTCACGTAGTCGCCGATCGCTCCGTTCAGCACGAGCGATCGCTCCCAGTCCACGGCCACGTCCTGGATGAAGCCGAAGGCCGGCTCGCCCTCGTAGTGCTCGGGCAGGTCGGTGACCATCTGCAGCGGCGAGTGGATCACCACGTACAGGGCGAGCTGCTTGGCCACCGTGGTCGGGACACGGTTGTTCGGTTTGTACGGCTCGATCATGACGTTCACGATGCCCGGCGTGAAGTCCATCGGGCCGCTGAGCATGCGCGTGAAGGGCAGGATCACCGTGTGGTCCGGTCCGTTCCCCTGGCTCCACGCGTTGTATTCCTGCCCGCGCGCGCCC
The DNA here is from genome assembly GCA_964593155.1 of uncultured bacterium. Lineage (GTDB taxonomy): Bacteria > Krumholzibacteriota > Krumholzibacteriia > JAJRXK01 > JAJRXK01 > JAJRXK01. The sequence continues at coordinate 17,967 of CAZQHE010000036.1, read as the reverse complement.
TCGCGTGTCATCATGTTCGGCCAGGTGCGGCGGATGCCGGTGCCCTTGATGGGTTCGTGCACGTTGACCATGATGCCGTACTCCGCGGCGGCCTTCACCGTGTCGCGGAAGTGGCGGACCATGTACTGGCCGTGCTGCCATTCCCGGGCGATCTCGTTGCCCTCGGCGTCGTAGCGACTGATCCCCTGACCGTGGCTCACGTAGCCCGACTTGATCGCGCGGATGCCCAGATCGCGGAAGAGTTCGAAGACGATCTCGCGACGCTCCTCGAAACCCGTGACGTCGCCGCCGTTCTCGAGGTGGCCGACGATCGTCACGCCCTTCTCGCGGGCGTAGCGTGCGACTTCCTCCAGATCGTAGTCGGGCGTGGGCGTGGTGAAGTCGAACACGCCCTCCTCGAGCCAGCTGTCGCCCCAGCCGGTGTTCCAGCCCTCGATCAGCACGCCCAGGAAGTCGTTCTCGGCGGCGAAGTCGATCATGCGCTTGGCGTTCTCGGTGGTCGCACCGTGCCTCGGGCCGGTCTCCCAGGTCTCCTTGTCGATGTGCAGCGACCACCAGATGCCGGCGTACTTGCCCGGCGTGATCCACGACGTGTCGTCGATCGCCGAGGGTTCGTTCAGGCTGAGGATCATGGTCGACTCGAGCAGTTCGCCCGGACGGGTGCCGATCTGCACCGTGCGCCACGGCGTCCGGAACGGCGCGCGGGCCTTGACCTTCGTGCCGTCGGACCAGGGCACGAGATCGCAGGCGAACATGCCCTGGGGCTCGGCGACGAGGGTCATCGAGGCGTAGTCGGTCAGCGCCGCCTCGTGCAGCGCGACGGTCAGGCCGCGGTCGGTCTCGAGGGTCAGCGGCGTGTGCACCGCGCGCACCGACGGCATGGCCGCCAGCGCGCTCGTGCGGTGCCGCCGGTAGAGGTGCTCGTAGCGATTGCCCGCGTAGGCCGGGATCCACCACGCGACCGGATCACCGGCGAAGTCGAACTCCGTGAGTTCGTCCAGGATCACGAAGTCGTCGAGCGCGTCCTGCTCGGGCCAGGTGAAGCGGAAGCCGACCCCGTCGTCGAACACCCGCGCCGTGAACACGACCGTGCGACCGCGCTGCGTGAACTCCAGCTCCATCTCGCGGTAGGCATCGGAGACGGCCCGGACCTCGCCCCAGGGCAGCTCGTATTCCTCGACACCTTCCCCCGTGGACTGCTCGACGAGTTCGAAGTCGCGGTCCATGGACGGGGCGTCCTGCAGGACGAAGCCCAGGGCCGACCGTTCGACCACCGGGCGTCCGTCGTGATCGACGTGGTGGTACAGGCGCCCCTGGTCGTCGAGCGTCACGCGGAATCCGATGCGCCCGTCGGGCGAGCGGACCTCCCACAGCTGGGCCTGGGCCGTGGCGGCGGTGAGAAGGGCGAGGGCGACGATCAGCGTTCGGGCGCGCGTCGGGGTCATGCGTGGGCCTCCCGGAGTCGACATCCTTCGGCAACCGCGCGACGGTAGCAGAGCGCCCGGAGCGCGGCAACGAATCGCGACCGCGACGTCGTGCGCGCGTTGGTCTATGCTCTCGGGTCCGAACCCAGGCCGGAGGTCATGACCTTGAACATCCGTACGACGATGCTCGCTCTGCTGGTGGTCACGCTGTCGGCGAGCGTGGCCCACGCCACCGCCGTGACCTTCCGCTACCGCGCACCCACGCCCGCGAACTCGGTGAACCTGGCCGGCAGCTTCAACCAGTGGGACACCGGGGCGACCCCGATGGAGAACGTCGACGGCGTGTGGGAGGTGACCGTCGACCTGCCACCCGGTCGGCACCAGTACAAGTACGTGGTCGACGGATCGGAGTGGATCACCGACGAGTGGGCTCTCGAGTTCACCGACGACGGCTTCGGCGGACAGAACTCGGTGGTGGTCGTCGAGGAGGAGCCCATGGTGGTGGGCTACGGCTCCCGCGAGGGTGGCCCGGGAGCGGTGGAGATCGACACCGGCCCCCAGGGCACGCCGGTGACCTTCCTCTTCGAACCCACCGGCCGGGTGAACGCCGTGTCGCTCGCAGGCGAGTTCGACGACTGGGACGCCGCGACCCACGTGCTCGATGACGTCGACGGCGACGGGGTCTGGGAGATCACGATCGAGCTCACACCGGGAACCTACGCCTACCAGTTCGTCGTCGACGGCGACACGTGGATCGACGCCGGAACCGGTCCGGACACCGAGCCCGACGGCTTCGGGGGCCGGCGGGCGACGATCGAGGTGGGCGGGGAGGCGGTGACGGTCGGGCCGTGAGCTAGAACCGGCTCAACACCCGCAGCTCCAGCCCCTCGAAGTCGGGCACGAAGTAGCAGGTCCCCGACGTGCAGGCCACGCCGCCACGGCGCTCGCCGTAGAAGGCCAGCACGTCGTGGTTGTCGTCGACGCGCCACGAGAGCGTGCCGCCGACGAAGTCACGGTTCACGGTCTCGTCCTCGGCCAACGAAGGGTCGTCGATGAACAGCGGATCGTCGGTGCGCTCCCACAGCAGTCCCACCGCCCCGAGCGACGCCCGCGAAAGCGATGCCACCACCGCGATGTCGTCGCTGCGCACGACCTCGTCCAGACCGCGACGCTCGCGCACCTGGTGCCCCACGTCGAGTTCCACCGACAGCTCGTGCGGCAGGCGGTTCGACGAGGCGAAGAACCCGACCGTGCGGATCTCCTCGAGGCCCTCGAACTCGTCGTGGCCGTCGCTGAAGTACACACGCGCGCGGACCGAGCGGCGGGGATCGCTCTCGAGTGCCACGAAGAACTGCTCGTACTCCCGCTCGTCGCGGAACTCGCCGAGCACCTCGAGGCGCCCCTCCGACCGGGCGTGCACCATTTCGATCGAGCCGCGTCCGATCCAGTCGGGCAGTCGCTGGCCCAGCGTGATCTGGTGTCCCTTCTCGTCGAGCGGATCGAGCACGTGCGTGGTCCGGTTCAGCAGGCGGTGCGTGAACTCGGGGACCAGCGTGGGAGGATCGTTCACGCCCAACCGGAACTGGTGGTAGTCCTTGGTCTCGATGCCGAGCGCGCCGGTGTCCCAGCCGATCTGGGTGTTCGAGTACAAGGCGTGCGGAACACCGGTGGCCGTGTCCAGACCGCCGTCGAGGGGTTGCCACGCACGTCCGGCGTACTCGACGTTCGTGCGCAGGAAGAAGGGCAGGTCGACGCCACCCGGAACGAAGCGGAGCAACTCGAGTTCGAGTTCGAACGCCCCGAACTCCTCGGCGCGCGAGGTGGCGAGACCGGCCTCCAGACCGTCGGCGTGCAGCACCGAGCCGCCCAGTCGCAAGCCCTCGACCACCTCGAGCATCGCGCGGCCCCCGGTCACGCTCCCCCCACGCCGCACCTGGCTCGGCTGTTCCGGCGCGACGTCGGGAGCGATCACCGGCGTACCGTGCAGCAGCGTGAGCTCGAGCGGGCCGTACCACGCGTCGAGCGTCACGCCGTCGAGATCACGACTCTCGGCGTACGAAACGATCGGGAACTGCGTCTGCCGGACCACGCCGGGCAGCTCGAAGGCACGGAACAGCAGACCGTGGCCGAGGATGGCGTAGCCGTTGCCCACGCGGAACCGCGCGTGCCGGCTCGACCACTCGACGAAGCGCTGCGCCAGGCGGTCGTACTCGTACTCGGGCACGGGGTTGCCGAACAGCTCGGGCGGCGGCGAGTCGGCGAAGCGTTCCACGCGCAGGCCCAGGCGGAGATCCCGTGTGGGGTAGACGTCGAGCAGGAACTGGTCGAAGAAGCGACGGCGGTCTTCCTCTTCGTTCGCGAAGTCGCGGCCGATCTGCAGCTCGAGCAGGTTGCTCATCTCCACGCGCAGGTCGTCGGCGCGGACCGGAACGGCCACGACCAGTACGATCGACGCGATCCACGCGGCTTTCAGCGCGATTCCTCCTCGAGTGGATCCAGGCCGAGCAACTCGCGGAGATCGGCCTCGACCTCGCGTTCGTCGCCCTCGCGGTAACCCACGTGGTGGGTGACGATCGTTCCGTCGGCGGCGATCAGGAAGGTCGTGGGCAGGCTCGTGACGCGGTAGCGACGCCCGACCTGCTTGTCGCCGTCGAGCAGCACGGGGAACTCGAAGCCCTGGCTGCGCAGGTAGGGAAGGATCTTGGGCTGACTGCGCGGGTCGTCCTGGCTCACGGTGATCAGACGCACGCCGTGCTCGGCGTAGCGGTCGGCGAGCTCGACCCAGCGCGGCAGGGCGATCCTGCAGGGCGCGCACCACGTGGCCCAGAAGTCGAGGATGATCGGCCCCTCGGCAAGGGCGTCGTCGAGGGTCATGATGGAGCCCTCGACCGTCCGCAGGCGGAAGTCGTGGGCCTGGCCCAGGTCGGCGGCCGTCGCGGTCGACGCGACCAGCAATCCCACCGCGAGCACGAACGCTCTCATCGGATCAACACTCCCTTGCGCACGTCGGTGCCCGCGCCGGTGACCAGGCGGAAGTGGTACACGCCGCTCGGTACCGAGGCGCCTTGCTCGTCGGCGCCGTCCCACACGACCGAGAGCGCGGCCTCGTCGGTCACCACGCCGTCGAGCACCGTGCGGACACGCCGGCCGCGGGCATCGTGCACGAACAACGACACGACGTCACCCCCACCCGGAACCTCGATCCGCAACTCGGTGCGGGGATTGAAGGGGTTCGGCCACGGCCCGCGGAGCAGCACGGCGTCGCGAGCGGGCGGTACCGACGTGGCGATCAATTCGTCGAGCGCGGACTCGATCGCGGCCTGCACCTCGCTCGTGTTCCAGCCGCTCAGGTTGCGATGGGTGACGCGACCGTCGCCGCCGACCACGTAGACGTAGTCGTAACCCCCGGCGTAGTCGTTGGTCACGCCCCCCGCGTCGCGCAGCAGGGGATAGGTGATCCCCGTGTTCGCGACGAAGCTCTCGGCCTGCGACTTGGTACCGTTCCAGCAATCCAGGGCCAGGAACTGCACGGGGTCGGCGGAGAAGGACTGACTGAGGGCCTCCGTCCCGGGGCCGGCCGCGAGGCAGAAGCCTCAGCCCCAGCCGACGAAGAACAACACCACCACGGTGTCGTCGTAGTCGCTCAGGCTGCGCTGAACACCAGCAGTGTCGAGGAGCGTGAAGTCGGGGGCCGGGTCGCCCACGGCGAGCTGGGCCGCGGCGGGTGGGGCGGCGAGGCTCGCCGCCAGGCAGACGACGGGCAGGACGTGACGGACCACCGTCGAAGCCTCCAGCGGGGGGTCGGGCGCTGTGCTAGTCTACGGACCGCGCCCCCGATCCTGACACGAATCCCCGCTCCCGGCCATGCCCACACGACTGTTCCTGCTCTGCGTACTCCTGTTCGGCGCCTGCGGCGACGACGGCGGCACCGACCCCGGCCCGTCCGCGCCGACGGACGACTCCGTCTGCCCCGAGAACTCCTGGCCACCCTGCGATGGCCCCGCCGAGGACCGCGAAACGGGTGCACTGCCCGGATCCTTCGTGCCGCCGGTCCGCGGCATCGACCAGTTCGGCGACGAGGTCAGCCTGCGCCAGTTCCGTGGCCGGCCGACCGTGGTGAGCGTGGGCGCCACGTGGTGCACTCCGTGCCGCGAGGATGCCGCGAACCACGACGAGATCACAACGTTCCTCGGCGAGGCGCTCGGCGCGCCGCTGTGGTTCGTCGAAGTGCTCGAGGATGCCCGCACGCGACCGCGTCAGGTGGAATGGGCGAACACCTACGGGATCGACGATCCCGTCCTCGGCGGCGACGGTGCCTGGCAGGCCAGCGTGGATCTGCGGATCGACACCTTCCCCACGAAGGTCGTGCTCGACCACGAGCACCGGATCGTGGGCCGGGTCGAGGGGTCGGGACAGTGGGAGCAGGTGCTGGTGTGGCTGCTCGAGGCCGAGCGCCGGCACGAGGAGGCCCGCTGAGGGCCGGGTGCCGACGGCTGCGCTCCGTCGCGGTCAGTCGTCGAGGCCCAGATCGGCCGGGTCGATCGGGGCGATCGTCGGATCCTCGCCCTGGCCCTCGCCGTTGGCCTCGGATTCCTTCTTCTCGAGCTTCTTCTCGAGCTTCTTCTGCTTCTTCTCGCGCTTGAGCTTTTCCTTCTGGCGCTTCTCGAATCCGTAGTTCGCTCTGCGGGCCATACTCGTCCTCGAACGGGGAGGGTGCACCGGAACCCGGATCGGTCCGGCGCCGTGGGTCGCGATGGGTCGCGCGTCAGACGGCGGCGGGCACGCGCAGGCCGTGGATGCGGTCCTGCAGGTGCTCGAGCTGGTCGAGGAACCCCTCGACCCCGTCGCCGGCGATGTGCTGCGCCGTGTCGCGGTAGTGCTCGACGGCGTCCAGGAGGTTGCGGCGGGTCTCGGCGAAGGTGTCCGGACAGATCTGCGAGAGACCCTCGCAGGCGCGTTCGATCTGCTGCTCGAGCTGTCCGACGTGCAGGCCCAGTTCCTTGACGAACATGTGGGGCCGGTGGCCGGCGAGCGGCAGGTGCAGGCGCCCGTAGATGTGGTCGACCATCTCCTTCAGGGTCGCGACCACGGAAAAGTACGGCGTGTTCGGCCCACAGCAAACCGCGGTGCGGACGGCCTCGCCCTTTTCGTCGCGCGGTTCGGCCCCGCCGCCCAGGTTGCGGCACAGACAGGCCTTCGCGGTGACGGACTCGCGGGCGTCGTCCCGGGCAGCGCCCTGGAGCCCGGAGGCGTCGATCTCGTCGAGCTTGCGCTTCTGGAAGGCATGGCTGGCCGTGCACAGGCCCTTCTTCGCGTAGTCGGCGTTCGAGATCAGATAACCCTTGGTGCAGGTGTAGCCCGGCCGGCCCCCGTCGACGTTCGACTGCCGCTCGGTCTCGCTCGAGGAGTTGCGCAGGCTCCAGAAGGGCACGCCCAACGGTGAGCTGCGGCTGAGTTCGACGTCGTCCTCCTCGGACGCCACCAGTTTGGCCACGTGCTCGGGATCGATGCTCACGACCTCGGGCACGAGCAGGAAGGGGCTGCCCCACCCGGTGCCGTCGACACCGTACACGCGGTGCAGCATCTCGTTCTCGTCGGCGGTGCCGATACCGCCCTGCACGGTCACCTGGACCGGCGGACGTTCGTCGAATGCGGGCCGGCCCGACGCACGCAGGGCGCGGTTGGTGAGCTCGTGCAGCTGGTCGGCCAGCGCCTCGCGGCCACGGCGGAACTCGTCGAGGATCGGCCCGAGCACCCGCCCGCGGTCGCCGAAGGCGTGCCCGCCACAGTTCAGGCCGCTCTCGACCCGGAATTCCGACACCCACAGCCCGCGCTTGGCCAGGACCTTCCCCTGGATCGCCGCCGAGCGCAGGTCCTGCACCTTCAGCACGATCCCCTTGCGCAGCCGCCCGGCGGCGTCGGGGAAGAAGTCCTCGAATTCCGACAGATAGGTGAACAACCGCAGGTTCAGCCCCGCCGACAGGACCACCGATCCCGACGCACGGCTACGCGCGAAGCCCCGCAGCGCCGCCATGGCCTGCGATCCGGGCGTGCCGCTGCCGATCCGCCCCGTGGCCGGGTCGCGGTCGATCTTGGTCATGATATTGACGTCGATCGGCCCCGGCCGGACCTCCGCGCGCAGGGCCTCCTGCGCGGCGTGCTTGTCCGGCCCGTCGGCCACCGAGCGCATGCGCTCGTACAGGTCACGCAAGGGCGACCGCGGCAGCATCTCGAAGTAGTGGCTGATCTCGCTGCCCCGGTCGAAGGCAGCCCGACGCAGGGCTTCGACCTGGTCGTGCACGGTGTCCTCGAGCAGGTCGAGGTAGGCCGTGATCCGGCGCGCCCGCGAGTCCTCCTCGTGACGACCGATCGCGTGGAAAGCACGACCGAGGCCCCTGCAGACCCGCTCGCGCGTCTGTTCGATGAGCATGTCGTCGACGATCGACACGACCGACCCGATCCCGTACTTCGCGACGCTCAACGGCGTGGCAATGGTGAATCCGGTCCCCATGACGGGGATGTGGAAGCGATGGACCGGTCGGCGGAACGAGGCAGCCATGGACGTCTCGATCGTCGGGGAAGGCAGAATGCGGCCGTGAACGGGGAGACGGCAGCGTAGGGGAAGCCCCGCGCCACCGCATTCACGAAATCGGACGCTTTCGTGATCTGCCGGAACGGCCGCGAGAATCGTGCCAGGGGGCGGCG
>CAZQHE010000036.1:0-9828 GCA_964593155.1 uncultured bacterium | reverse complement strand
GGGGCGGCGCCCGGCGGCCTCCGCGGGGACGTCGGTGGACTTCCGCGGCGGCAGCGGTTGGAGGGTCCTGATCTTTGCACGCGCGAGCCGCGCTGCAGTTCCCGGAGACCGGCGAACGGCCGGCGGCGACCCCGGCGTTCCGTCGGATTCACGAGGTGTATTCCGCGAGCCGGCTTGCTAGGATCCGGAGTCCTGGCGCCACACCCGTGACCGAGCCCCCGCTCCCGGACTCCCGTCGACAACGTGTCCCGCACGCCTGCTCCCATCGACGACACCGTGCTCGAGGCCTTCCGGCACCTGTGCGAGCTCGTCCACCACCCGACCCAGCGGCGGCTGGACGCCGCGCTGGCGCAGGACTGGAGCGCCTTCCCACCGATCGCGGCCACCGTGGCCGGCGATCCGTCCCCCACCCTGGCCGGAACGCGCGTCCGCGCCCTGCTGGAACGGGCCCACGCGGCGCTCGCGCCCGCCCACCCGTCCACCGACGCGGTGCTGTCGGGGCTCGAGGTCGTTCGGATCCACCTGATCGAGGGTCATTCGTGGGACGCGATCACGGCCGAGCGCATGGAGGCAGGCCACCCCGTGTCGGCGCGTACCCTGCGCACGCGGCAGCGAGAGGGCCTGCGGGCGATCCTGGAGTGGGCGGCCGACGGGGCGCCGGAGGCAGCCGATGCGGTGCCGGACCAGCGCCCCGCGCCCGGGCACCGGGCCCGGCAACGCCTGCTGGTGGGCGCCGCGCTGGTCACCGTCTCCCTGCTGGTGATCCTGATCCTCTGGCCACCGCCGCCGTCGCCGGCCGATGAGCTCGCGCCGCACCACGTGGGACGGATGATCGATCTCGACGACGGCGCGCACGTCCTGCCCCCGCCCTTCCCGCCGGTCGAGCTGCCGTACCCGGAAGCACGGCTCGTACGCGCGATGGTGGTCCCGGATGGGGACGACCGATTCGCTCTCGTCCTGACCACGCGGCCCTCGGACCGCGATCCGCCCTTCACCGCGCTCTGGGATCCGGTCGACCGGACCGAGCGGTGGCGATACCGGCTCGAGATCGACCCCGAAGAGGTCCGGACCCACGCCACGCTCCCCGACAGCGTGCACGCCTTCGCCTTCTGGCCCTCCCACCTCTACTACGGCGCGTGGGCCTCCAACCTCGGCGACCGCATCGCGCTCAACCACTTCCAGGCGAACAGCCCCTGCGTGACCACGATCCTGCGGCTCGCCGACGGCGTCGAGGTCGGCCGCTACGTCCATCCCGGGCGTCTGGAGTACGGCCGGGTGCTCGACCTGGACGCCGATGGGGGTCCGGAACTGCTCCTGTGGGGCCCGGACAACGCCCTCGACCGGCCGGTGCTGGTGGTCCTCGACCCCACCGACGTGCAGGGGGCCGCGTCGACGGTGCAATGGAACGGTGCGGGAGAAGGTGCCGCCGCACGCGTCCTGCTGCCCGACGTGCCCGCCTTCCGCGGGGCCCTCGATGCGCCCCGGCTCCACGTCGGGCCTTTCCACGAGACCGATTGGGACCCCGCGCGAGGCGTCCTCACGCTGAAGGTCATCGCGTCGGTCGACCGCCGCGTGGTCAATGCCTACCAGATGCCGCTGGGTCGCGATCTCCGACCCATGCCCGAGGCCGGCGTGGTGTTCGGAGACAACGAACGCCGGGGGTGGAACCGGCTGGAACTCACCCCGCCCCCCGATTCGGTGCTCTTCGACGACGTCGAGATCCTCGGCGCGTGGCCGGAGACCGACGACGAGGACTGATCCCACCCCGGACTCCACGCCCTCACCGACCTCGCGCCGGCCACCGGAAGCCTTCGGAAACGGCTGCGAACGCGCTGCTTGCCACCCCTTGCCACCGCTGACCCTTCCCGACCGGCCACCGGATCGGCGACTGTGTTCGCGTCCCGGAGCCGGGGACGGGACGCGCTCGCCGTTCGGGAGCCTGGTCGAGTGCCGACCTCCCCGGCTCCGACCCGATCATCGGGGGTCGGGCGCCGGTGGGTCGGACCCGGCCACGGGTCCCAGGAACTGGTACCGGAGGGTGAGGGCCACCGGGACCATGTCGATCGTCGCCAGCGAGTGGAGCATGCGGCGCAACCCGACCGAGGGCACCACGCTCAACCGCGGCAGCACCCGCCACTCGTAGCCCAGGGCCGCGCCGAACCAGGCCATGGGCTCGTCGTCGTCTCCGCTCTGGGCGAATCCGAGCTCGCCGCGGATGAAGAGATCGGTGCTGACGACCTTCTGCTCGAACATCCCGCCGACCAGCAGGACGTCCGACGACGCCAGGATCTCGCGGCGCCCCAGCTGCACCCCCATCCGGGTCGACGGCGACACGTTTCCGGACCACTCGAGTTCGAAGCTGCGCACCTCCTTGCGTTCGGGCCCGCCGGCGTCGTCCCAGCTCGACACGCCCCGGATCCCGAGCATCATCCGTCGCTCCCCACGCGAGGCCACGATGCGCTCGTTCTCCTCGAACCACGGCGGGCCGGTGTAGACCCGTAGGTCGTCGAACCAGGCGTAGCGATCGGCCGCTCCCGTGCGCACGAGCGACACGCGCTTCCACGGCTCGCGGTCGAGCCACCGCGCCAGCCTCCTCTCGCCGACGTAGATCTCGACCTGGTAGCCCTGGCGGTGGACGGTGAGGTCGTACCACCCGGGTTCGAAGCGCACGTTCGGGGGACCGTCGCGGTCGAGGTCCGGCGACGAGAGCACCATGGTCCCGTCCTCGTCCACGCCGAACCGGAACGGCGCGCGGGTGTCGTCCTCGTAGGCCAGCTCGAGGAAGGCGCGCGCCTGGTTCCGACCCGCGTAGCGGACGTACACGCTCACGTTCTCCTCGCGCAGCCGGGGATCGAAGTCGCGGTACACCCGGACCTCGTCCGGCGAATTGCCCATGCGCAGGCCCGTCGCTCCCTGCGCAGCCGCTTCGGCGAGGAGCTGGATCTCGGCGTCGTCGAGCCCGAGGGCGCCGCCACGGGTCTGGAGGAAGTCCAGCCCGTCGTTGCCGAAGCGATCGCGGAAGCGCACGTCGAAGGGTTCGTCGCCTTCCGGTGTGGTGTCGGCCGCGACCGCCGGCGCGCAGACCACGACCGCGATGAGAAAGAGAAAGCGGATCAAGGCGGACCTCCTGGTGCGTGGCGGCCCCGACGCGACGCGTCGGTTCTTCCGTCCACCGAGGAGACGCCCGGCGCGGCCCACGGTCGACGGAAACACCCGGCAATCGTTGGAAGGCCCACCGCGCCGCGACGCCGCCGGCCGACACCGATTCCGTTCCGAACCTGTGAAGCACCCACCCGGTAACGGCGTTCCTCGGGCTATCATCACGGAGACCGCTCCCGACCGACTCCCCCTCCCGAGAGTTCCGATGCGTCCGACTCCGATTCCTCTGCCGAGCGCGCGCGCCGCGTGCTCCCTGCTGCTCGTCGCGGCCCTGCTCGCTCCCGCGGCCGCCCCTGCCGAAGATCCGCCGAAGATCCACATCGCCTTCCTGTGGCACATGCACCAGCCGATCTACCAACCGGGCGAGACGGTGGTCGAGACCGACGCGAACGGGCGCTATCCCTTCTCGGTGATCGACGTGCATCTCACGCGGACGGGTCCCTACACGACCTGGCCCGGTGACGCGGTGGCGAGCGGGGTGGCCGCCGGCCTGCCGCACCTCGGTGCGCAGGTCAGCTTCTCGGGATCGCTGGTGCGCAACCTCGACGCCCTGGCCGCGGCGGGCTACGGACAGTTCGCCACGTGGACCTCGTCGTGGACGCAGTGGTCGACGGCGAACACCGCGCTCGGTAATCCGCGCATCGACATGGTGGCCTTCGGCGAGCACCACCCGCTCATGCCCTTGATCGCGCCCGAAGACGTGGGCGCGCAGATCGCCCGGCACCGTCGGATCCTCGCCGACCGGATCGGCGCTCCGGCGTCGCGCGGTATCTTCCCGCCGGAGAACGCCGTCCACCCGCGCATGATCGGCGCACTCGTGGACGCCGGTCTCGAGTGGGTGCTCGTGGACAACGTGCACTTCGACCGCGCCGCGGAGGGTTATCCCTGGAACTCCGGCGGCAACCTCGTCGAGCCGAACGCGGCCGAGGTGCGCAATCCGGATCCGGGCGACTGGGTGTCGCTGAGCGGTCTGTGGGCGCCGACGCCGGTGTCGGCGCGTTGGGGGCACCAGCCGCACTGGATGCAGACCATCGACCCGGTGACGGGCGAGGTGAAGCGCATCGTCGCCGTGCCCACCTCGCGCTACCTGGGCAACGAGGACGGCCGTGGCGGCTTCGGCGCGCTCGACTACGAGGCGGTGATGTCGCAGCTCGAGCCCTTCAACACCGACCCCGCGCACCCGATCCTCGTGGTGCTGCACCACGACGGCGACAACCACGGCGGTGGCAGCGACAGCTACTACCACGCGAACTTCGACGCCTTCGTGCAGTGGTTGCTGGCCAATCCCGATCGCTTCGAGGCAACCACGATCCAGGACTACCTCGATCGCTTCCCGCCCGCGGCCGACGACCTGATCCACGTCGAGCCGGGAAGCTGGAGCGGCGCCGACAACGGCGACCCCGAGTTCGCCAAGTGGCTCGGCGATCCGAACGCCGACGGCGAGTCCCCCGACCGCAACAGCTGGGCGGTGCTCACCGCCGCGACCAACCGCGTGCGGCAGGCGCTCGACGTCGCCCCGACCGATCCGCGCACGCTCGCCGCGCAGGACTTCCTGTTGAACGGTCAGGCCAGCGACTACTGGTACTGGGACTTCAGCCTGGACGGCGTGTGGGACTCGCAGCCCACACGCGCCGCGAACCTCGCCCTGCAGGAACTCGGCACGCTCCTCGACGGCACCGACGACTCCGTCGGCCCGACCGTGTTCGCACCGCAACGCGAGCCCTACAATCCGGGTGCGACCGAGTGGGGCGTGGTCCAGCCGACCGACTTCGAGGTGTGGACCCTGGTCGACGACCACGCCGGCGTGCAGAGCGTGACCCTGCGCGTGCGCGAGGACCTCGACGGCACGCTGCCGATCGACGCTCCGGACAACGCCACCTTCGCGGGCGGACCGGACGTGGGTGCATGGCAGGAGATCCCGATGAGCGTGGATCCGCTGCCGGCGCCGACCACGGACCCGCTCCCCACCGTGCGCGCGACGCGCTACAGCGCCACCGTCGAGGCCACGCCCGGCACGCTGTACGACGTCACCGTGCGCGCCGTCGATACGAACGGCAACGTCACCGACAGCCCGATCGACCACGTGGCCGTGGGCCCGGGCGGCACCGTGGCCACCGGCGTGACGTGGTCGCCGCAGGAGCCCGGACCGCAGGACGTGGTGACCATCACCCTGCCCGGCGAGACGCGCGACGTGTCGCTGCACTGGGGCTTCGACGACTTCACCACCCCGCCGACCTCGGTGTGGCCGGCCGGCACCGTGCTGTACGACGGCACCGGCCCCGCCGTCGAGACGCCCTTCGCCCAGCAGGGCGACGACCGGGTACTCGAACTCGGTCCCTTCGGCGACGCCACGCCGTCACGACTCGACTTCGTGCTGCACTACGCCGACGGCAGCTGGAACAACAACGGCGGCCAGGACTGGGCGATCCCCTTCGACGGCGGCACCGCCTTCGAACCGCCGTTCACGATCGACGGAACACTCGACGCGGGCACGACGACCGTCGACGGCACCGACACCCTGCACCTGCAGATCCAGGGCGACTGGCTGTACCTCGCGACGGCGCCGGCCGCCGGCAGCGGTGACGACGTCTTCCTGATGGTCGCTGCCGACGGTGCGCCGTCGGTCGCCGCGCCGTGGGCGAAGGCCGGCACCGTACCTCAGTGGAGCGCCTTCGTCGGCTCGGAGGCGAGCAACGGGTGGTGTGGCTGGTTCGGTGCCGACGGCGGTGCCGACGTGGCCAGTGGCTCGGTGCTCGAGGCACGCATCGATCTCGCCGCGGAATTCGGAGGGACGGTTCCGACGAGTTTCCACGTGGCCGCGTTGCGCTACGGAAGTGACGACGGCGCCTCTCTCGTCGACCAGGCGCCGACGGGTGACGGCGACGACACGGTCACGCTCGACGAGTTCTACGAAGTGCAGCGGACGGTGGTCGGTGCCCCGCCCGCGACCCGGGGACCGGTGACCCTGCACGCGGCCCGGCCGAATCCCTTCAACCCGCGGACGGAGATCCGCTTCGACCTGGCGCGCGCCGCGCACGTGGACCTGGCGGTCTTCGACCTCCGCGGACGCCGCGTGTCGACGCTGCGCGAAGGGCCGGCCGCGGTCGGCACGCACTCGCTCGTGCTCGACGGCGAGGATCTGGCGAGCGGTGTCTATCTGGTGCGGTTGGCGGCGCTGGGATCGGTAGCGGTCCAGCGCGTGGTCCTGGCCAAGTAGGAGCGGACGCGGACGGTGACGATGCCACCCCTGTCGATGGGGCCCGGGCCGGGAATCCCGGCCGTACACCCCTGGCACCGCCCCGTCCGCGTCACTGCGATCAACCCTTGGCTTCCTGTTCGTGCCGGCGCTCGAGTTCCTCGGCGTAGGCACGGCGGCCGGCCTCGAAGGCCTCGCGGGTCGCCTCGACCCGATCCTGCGCGGTGTCGGTGGCGTGCGAGGCGGTCTCGGCCACCGACTCGCTGGCGTGGCGCGTGCGGTCGGCCACCGACTCGGCCGCGTCGCGGGTCCGTTCGGCCGCGGTGTTGGCGACGTGCTCGACCTTCTCGCGCCCCTGTTCCAACGATTCGCGCGCGGAGTCCTGGACGGCCGCGCGGGTCTCGCGGCCGCTCTTCGGTGCCAGCAGGAGCGCGGTGATCCCTCCGGCCAGCGCTCCGGCGACGAAGGCGAGAGCCGTGTTCTCCTTGCTCATGGCGTTCCTCTCTCGTCGGGAATCGGAGTCGTTCATGCCGATCGGTCCCTGCGCAGCGCGTGGATGGTGGCCTGGGCACCCTTCACGGCCGCCATCACGTGATCGGTGGACCGACGCAGTCGATCGACGTCGTCGATCAGGGGATTCACGGTGTCGGCGGCGTTGCCGGTGACCTCGTCGACGTGCTGGCTGATGCTGCCGAGGCGCTGCGTGACGATCGACAGCCGGGCCAATTCGTCCTCGGTCCGTTCCAGGACGCGTTCGGTGCGCGGCCGCAGACGGCGGAGCGTCTCGTCGACCTCGGCCAGGGTGACCTGCAACCGCGAGGTCGTCCGCACCACCGCGACCGCCACGACGACCAGGGCCACGGCGATCACGAGAGCGGCAATCTCGCCCAGGGTCACGGTGATGGTCATGCTTCCTCGCAGACGCGTCGGGACGACGGCACGACGCCGCCGCCCTGTGCTCGTCAAACGCTAGACACGGCGAGCGCCCGCTCCCACGGGGTGATCGTGCAGACCGGGCCGGGGGGATCCCCGACGGCGATCAAGCCAGCCGCACGTACTCGGTGAGGTCGGCGTGCAGGATCTCGTCGAGCTGGTCGAGCTCGTCGTCGCGGACGCGCACGAAGAGGAAGGCGAAAACGGGGTGGCGCGGATCCTCGACGCGGCGCAGTTCCAGTGGACGGGAGAAACGCGCGGTGAACGCGTCGTAGTCGATCGCGGCCACGCGGGTGCGGTCGAGATCGGAGGGCAGGTCGGCCACCACGAGCGCGGTGGTCCAGCCCGACTGCTCGTCGCACAGGCGCTTCCAGTCGGGTCGCTCGTCGCGCAGGAACGTGGTGTAGGGACAGAAGCCCCATCCGTGCGAGGCGATGTCGGTGGCGCACCACCCACCGAAGCGCATGGGATTCGCCTCGATCGGTCGGACCGTGCCATCGTCGGCGATGCGGAACTCCACGTGGATCGGCACGTCGCGCAGGCCCGCGCGACGACCGAGCTCCTCGAGGTGCTCCACGAACGCATCGTGCGTGCGCTCGATCACCGCCGGCCGTACGCGGTACACGCGATCGCTCACGTCGGCCCCGTGGGCAAAGGGATGTTCGAGCACGTTCACGATCGTGACCGCGCCCTCGTGGTCGTAGTAGGCGTCGACGGCGAACTCGTCGCCCTCGATCACCTGCTCGAGCACGAAACGATCGAGTTCGAGCACGGCGTCGGGATACAGACCCCGGAACCGTTCGCCCGCCGCACGCAGACGCTCCGCCGCCGCCGGCCATTCCTGCGGCTCCTCGACGATCTGCACACCCAGACTGAAGAAGCCCACCGCCGGCTTGGCGACGAAGGGACCGGAGAACACCGTCGGGTCGACGTCGTCGAGATCGGCCAGCGACACTTCCTCGAAGCGGTACTCGGGATCGAGGTCGGCCAGGAGTTCCCGAAAGCGCACCTTGTCCTTCAGGGACTCCACCTGCGCGGGCAGGTCGGTTCCCGCGAGACGGTCGCGAACCCAGCCGAGCGCGTTCTCGGAGTTCGTGTACAGGCGCGGACGATCCTGCTCGAGGTAGTGCTGCGCGAAGTCGTCGTCTCCCACGAGGTCCGCCCCACGCAGCGCGCGCCTGGCGCAGGCATTGTCGAGAACGGGCACGCCGAGTTCGGTGGCCGCACGCCGCAGCTGCGGCGACACGTAGGGTTCGTCGAGGATGAACATGATCGGAGGGCCTGGTCGAAGTCTGGATCCGGAGTGGAAGAGCTTCCAGGATAGCCGGAAAGCACCAGCTCCGCCGCGGCGCCGCGGCGTTCCGGCTCAGACGCCGTCGATCGGGGCGGACGGCCGTGACCCCGCAGCCCAGTGCCGTACCCGGTCGATCAGTTCGTCGCGCTGCAGAGGCTTGGACAGCCACTCGCGCATGCCGGCCTCTTCGAGTGCCTCGCGCTCCTCGGCGGTCACGCCGGCGGTCAGACCGAGCACCGGCAGCGCAGGGAACTCGTCGCGGAGCACGGCCGTGGCGGTCAGGCCATCCACCCGCGGCATCTGCACGTCCATGAGCACCACGTCGAAGGACGGGTCGGCCGCGCGCACGGCGTCGAGCGCCTCCTGCCCGTCCACGACCGTCACCACCGTCACCCCCGCACGCTCGAGCAGTCGCTGCACGAGCATCCGGTTGGCCTGCACGTCGTCGGCCACCAGGACCCGGACGGATCCCGTCACGGTGGAAGGCGCCTCGTCCCGATCGGCGCTCGCGCCGGCGTCGTCGTCGTCGGTCTCCAGCGTCTCACCCGCCTCGAGACGGCCGGCGTCGCCGTCGACAGCCACGGGTAGCGTCAGGGTGAACACCGACCCCTGTCCTGGCGTGCTGTTCGCGTGCAGGGTTCCACCCATGGCCTCGGCGAAGCGGCGCGAAATGGGCAGGCCGAGGCCGGTGCCCCCGCCCTTCCTACCACTCGACGCCTGCTCGAAGGGTTCGAACACCCGCTCGAGGTCGTCGGGATCCATGCCGGGACCGGTGTCCTCGACCTCGAAGACCATGGAATGCGCGCCGTCGTCGTAGGAGACGCGCAGGACCACGCCGCCCTCCTCGGTGAACTTGATCGCGTTACCGAGCAGGTTCACCAGGATCTGCCGGATCTTCAGTTCGTCGCCGGTGATCCGGGAAGGAACGTCGGTGGCGATCACCACGTCGAGGACGAGGCTCGCGTCGTGAGCGCGTCCGATGAGCAGCCCGCGAACCCCGCGCAGGAAGGCCGTCGTGTCGATCGGTTCGACTTCGATCTCGATCTTTCCCGACTCGACCTTCGCCAGGTCGAGGATCTGGTTCACCAGTTCGAGCAGGTAGTTGCCGCTGTCGAGGATGGTGTCGACGGCTTCGTCCCGCTCCGATTCCTCGAGGTCGGGATCCTTCAGGGCCTCGGCGAACCCCAGGACTGCCGTCATCGGGGTGCGGATCTCGTGGCTCATGCTGGCCAGGAACGCACTCTTG
>CAZQHE010000035.1:0-32915 GCA_964593155.1 uncultured bacterium | reverse complement strand
CTTCGGACCGCTCTTCGCACCGCCCGAGCCCGAGCCGCAGGAACCGCCCACCTGGTCGGTCCTCGAGCTGAACCGCGCGATCGAGGCGGCCCTGCAACGGGCCTTCCCCGACGAGATCTGGCTGCGCGGCGAGATCCAGGGCCTGGCCCGCACCCGCATGCGGCGGCACTGGTACTTCGAGCTGGTGGAGAAGGATCCCGAGTCCGACCAGGTCAAGGGCAAGGTGAGCGTCGCGCTGCTGCAGTGGAACCGGCCCAAGGTCGATCGCATGATGCGCAACGCGCCGGGCTTCGAGCTCGACGACGACGTCGAGGTGCGGATCCGTTGCCAGGTGGGCTACTACCCGCCCTTCGGCAAGCTGCAGCTGGTGATGACCGGCGTGGACCCGAGCTTCACGCTGGGCCAGATGGCCGCCAACCGCGAGCGCATCCTGCGCACACTGAGCGCCGAGGGACTGCTGCGCGCCAACGCCGAGCAAGAACTCCCCATGGTGCCGTCGCGCGTGGGGTTGGTGACCAGCGTGGGCAGCGCGGCGTACAACGACTTCGTCGAGGAGATCGCCCGTGGCGGCTACGGTCTGCACGTGGTCGCCTGCGACGCGCGCGTCCAGGGGGCCGACACCGAGCGGACCGTGATCGCGGCCCTGCGGACGCTCGTGCGGCAGGGCTGCGACGTGGTCGTGCTCGCCCGCGGCGGGGGCTCGCGCAGCGATCTGGCCGGCTTCGACAGTGAGGCCATCGCCCGGGCCATTGCGGCGAGTCCCGTGCCGGTGCTCACCGGCATCGGCCACGAGATCGACACCAGCGTGGCCGACGCCGTCGCCCACACCGCCTTCAAGACCCCGACCGCGTGCGCGGCCTTCCTCGTGGAGTGCGCGCGCGGTACCGTCGACCGTGCCGAGACCGCGTGGGAGGGGCTCGCCCGCGAGGCCCTGCGGGTGCAGCGCCACGAGGAGCAGCGGCTGCTGCAGACCGCCCGGGGTATCGGCCGCGGTGCCCGTACCGCCTTACGCCACCGCAACCGCGATCTCGACGATCTGCACGCCACCCTCGTGCGCGAGGGCCGCGGTGCGCACACCCGCGCCGCCAACCGCCTGGACACCTCGATCCACCGCGCCGCCCAGCTCGTCCGCGTGCGTCTGGCCTCGCACGAGGCAAGGCTGGAACTCGCCCGCCGGCGACTGTCGCCCGAGCGCGTGGAGCGGGCCGTCGAACAACGCTCGGTGCGCCTGGCCACCCTGACCCGCCGCCTCGCCCCGCTCGCGCTGCGCCGGCTGGGCCGCGAGGAGGCCGACCTGAAGTCCCGCGCGCAGGCGGTGCGCGCACTCGACCCGCGCCGGGTGTTGCGGCGCGGCTATTCGCTCACCTACGACGACCAGGGGAACCTGGTGCGCGATCCGTCCGCCGTGTCGAAGGCCGACGGCCTGCGCACCGTGGTGGCCGGCGGCGAGATCCACAGCCGTGTCGAGGCCACCCGCTCCGTCCCCGATCCCGATCCGAACCCGGAGGATCCCGCGTGACCCCTCGCAAGAAGGCCGGGGCTCCGGCCGAAGATGCCCAGGAAGACGTCCGTTACGCCGATCTGGTGGAGGAACTGGAACGGATCTTGGAGGACCTCGAGAACGACGCCATCGACGTCGACGAGCTGGCCGCCCGCGTGCAGCGGGGCAGCGAGTTGATCCGGATCTGCCGTGACCGCCTGGTGAAGAGCCGGGCGCAGATCGAGCAGGTGGTGGCCGACCTCGAGGCCCTCGATTCCTCCGGTGAGGACGTTCCCGGTGACCCCGACGACGAAGACGACGCCTGAGGTCCGTCCGGCCGATCCGGGGACCGCGCGCGAGGCCCCAGGGCCCGCACGGGTGTCTCCGGGGGAAGCCGCTCCCGCGGGTCCCGACGAGCGGCGCGATGCCTTCGTCCGTCGCGGCCCGCACGAGGATCCCCTGGACTACGATGCCCGCTGGCGCGACGAGATCTACCAGGGCCCGGTGCCGCAGCTCACCGTGCGCGCGGTGGCCACGGGCACGGTCCTGGGTTCGATCCTGGCCGTCAGCAATCTGTACGTGGGCCTGAAGGCCGGCTGGTCGCTGAGCGTGACCATCACCGCGCTGGTGCTGAGCACCGCGCTGTGGCGCGTGCTGACGGCGTCGAAGCTGGCGCGCTCGGGCATGTCGTTGCTCGAGCAGAACTGCATGCAGTCCACCGCCGCCGCTGCCGCGAACACCTCGAGCGTGGTGCTGGTGACTGCGGTCCCGGCCTGGATGCTCGTGACCGACCGCTACGTCGACCCCTTCGTCCTGGTGGGGTGGACCTTCCTCGTGTCGGTGCTCGGTCTGGCGCTGGCGCTCCCCTTCAAGCGGCAGCTCGTGCACTACGAACGCCTGGCCTGGCCCAGCGCCGTGGCCATGGCCCAGACGCTGCGCACCCTGCACGCGCGCGGAAGCGCAGCGGTGGACCAGGCGCGGTGGCTGTTCGGCAGTGCGCTGGTGGCCGGGGCGGTCCGCTGGTCGATCGGCAACACCTTCGGGTGGTGGAAGTTGCCGGCCTGGCCGGAAACCCTTTCCCTGCCCGGCCGCTGGGGCGCGCTCGGCATCGGCATCGACGCCAGCGCCCTGTACTACGCGGCCGGCGCCCTGCTCGGCCCGCGGGTGAGCGGCTGGATGCTCGTGGGCTCGGCGTCGGTGTGGCTCGGCTTCGTGCCCTGGTTGCTGGCGACCGGACGCATCGATGAACCGGGGTACGGGGCGGTCATGTTCGCCGGAGCCCTCTGGGCCGGCGCCGGGATCATGGTGGCTTCGGGGATCACGAGCCTGTTCCTGCAGGCCGGCGTGCTGCTGCGCGGTCTGCGGAGTCTGGGCCGTCGGGCCACGGCTGGTCCGCGGCGCGATGATCCGCTGCGCAGCATCGAGGTACCGATGGGCTGGGCGGTGGTCGGGATCGTGGTCGCGGCCGCGGGCATCGTCTGGATCGGCGAGCAGGGGCTCGGGATCCCCTGGTGGTTGAGTCTGGTGGGTGTGGCCGTGGCCATGGTGCTGGCCTCGGTCGCGATCCGCGCCTACGGCGAGACCGACATCACTCCGGCCGGTCCGCTGGGCAAGGTCATGCAGCTCGGCTACGGCGTTGCCGCGCCGCGGGCGCTGTCGGCGAATCTCTTCGGCACGACGATCGTGGTCGGCAGCGCGGCGGTGGCCGCCGACACCTCGGCCAACCTCCGGTGTGGCCACCTGCTGGGCGCCGATCCGCGCAAGCAGTTCCTGGCGCAGTTCCTGGGCCTGGGTACGGGGATCGTGGTAGCCGTCGCGGCCTTCGGTGTGCTGGTG
Organism: uncultured bacterium; assembly: GCA_964593155.1. GTDB lineage: Bacteria > Krumholzibacteriota > Krumholzibacteriia > JAJRXK01 > JAJRXK01 > JAJRXK01. Next base: position 29,599 of record CAZQHE010000035.1, on the reverse strand, counting down.
CCCGATGCGAGCGCGGTGGGGACCGCGACCCTTCCCGCGCCGGCCGCCCAGGCCTGGCGCGCCGTGGCCCAGATCGTGTCCGAAGGGCTGGGTGCGCTCGACGGCGTGGCCCGCGCGGCCGTCGCGGTGGGTGTGCTGCTCGGCGTCGGGCTTACGCTCGGCGACCGGCTCGGCCCGCGGCGACCCGCGTGGTGGCCCAGCCCCTTCGGCCTGGGCATCGGCATGGTGATCGGCGTTGCGCAGTCGACGGCGTTCTTCGTCGGGGCCATGATGGCGGTCGTGTTGCGACGGAAGCTCGCCGACCGCGACGAGGCCAACGACCGGATCGTGGCCCTGTCCAGCGGCGGCATCGCCGGCGACAGCCTGGTGGGCGTGCTGCTCGCCCTGCTGGTCGCCCTGGGATGGATGTCCACTTGAGTCCGATCGATCGGGTTCGCCACTTCGGCTCGACTCCGGCCGCGGCCATGGCGGCCGCCAACGCCAGCACCGTCGCCCTGAATCTCGTCCAGGGCTTCCTGTTCGCGCGGATCCTCGGCCCCGAGGACTACGGCGTGTGGCTGGGCCTGCTGCTGCTGTTCCAGTACGGCCAGTACAGCTACCTGGGCGCGACGACGTCGGTGCTGCGGCAGATCCCGTTGCAGCGCGGTCGCCGCGACGACGCGCGGGCGCGGCGGCTCACCGCGGCCGCGCACGGGCTCGTGCTGACCACGAACGTCGGCTGGGTCCTGCTCGGGGCGGCGCTGGCCTTCACCGTGTACGGCGACGTGTGGTTCGGCGCGCTCGCACTGGTCGGACTGACCGTGCTCGAGATCTGGCTGCAGCAGGGCCAGGCCGAGCTCAAGGGCAGTCAGCGTTTCCACGCCGCCGCCGGGGTGATCGCCACGCGCGGTGTGGTGAACCTGGCCCTGTTGCCGCTCGTGGTGTGGATGGGTCTGGAGGGCGCCTACCTGCGCTGGTTCCTGCTCGCCGCGCTGCTGCTGGTGCTGACCTGGCGCTTCGATCCCGTTCCGTTGCGCTGGCGTTTCGACCGCACCGACTTCGCGGCGTTGATCCGCGACGGCGGACCCATCCTGATGGTCGGGGTGGTCTTCGCCTTCCAGGTGCACTGCGACCGCACGCTGCTGTTGTTGATGGCCGACGACGTGGCCATGGGCCACTACGGCATCGCGGCGATCCTCATGACGGTGATGATGGCCGTGCCCGCGGCCGTGGGACAGACCTCGTATCCGGGCATGGTCGAGGAGTTCGGGCGGACCGGCCGCACCGACGGTCTGTGGCGGGCCACGCTGCGGCGCACGGCCCGCGTGGGCGGCGTGGCGGTCTTCGCCGCCGTCTGCGCGTGGATCCTGCTGCCGCCCTTCGTCCGTCTGGTGCTTCCGGACTTCGCGCCCGGCATCGACGCCGCGCGCTACGTCCTGCCGGGAACGGTGTTCCTCGCCAGCAGCGTTCCGGTGAGCTACTTCGTGCAGACCATCGGCCGCCAGGGACTGCACGTGGCCGTGAACCTGGTGGCACTGACCGGTCAGGCCGGCCTGGGCGTGATCGCGCTGCACCGGGGCACGGGGATCGAGGGACTGGCCGTGGCCATGTCGATCGGTTTCGCCATCTACCTGACGTTGCTGATCGCCACCGCGTCGCGCGCGCGCTTCGCGCCCCGTCGCGAGGCGCCGGTCGAGCGGCCGGGCAGAACCTGATCCGAGGCGTTGCGATGCCGCTGTGCTACCATCCTGCGTCTTCGCGAGGAGAGCGACCGTGTCGACCGTGGTTCCGGGTCTGATCGAACGCAAGGCGCGCGTGTTCCGGCGCGACGTGTGGCGGGTGGCGTCGAGCCTGCCCTCCTGGCTGCGCTACCGTGCGTCCGGCCGTCTGCCCGAACCCGCCGCGCTCGAGATCGGCGGTCTGTCGCGCCGCGACGTGCAGCTGTACGTCGACCCCTGGTACCACGACTTCGGCGCGCTCGGCGTGCCCACGCCGCAGGGCGACGACCACTTCCCGGGAAACCAACGTTCGAAGGAACCGGTGCTGACGTCGATGCTCGACGAAGCGATCCAGCGCGCACGGTCCGAAGCACCCTCGGTGCTCGAACTGTTCTGTGCCGACGGATACTTCGGCTGCATGGCCGCGCAGAAGGGTGCGGGCTCGGTCGTCGGCATCGATCTCAATCCCTATCACCTCGAGCGGGCCCGTCTGGCCGCGCGCATGCTCGGCCTGGACGACCGCGTGCGCTTCGAACGCCGCAACGTCTTCGCCGTCGACGGTCGCCACGACGTGATCATGAACTGCGGCGGCCTGTACCACATCGACAACCCGTGGGAGCTGCTGCGCCGCAACCGCGCGCTCGAACCCGACGTGCTGATCGTGCAGACGGTCTACAGCCTGGCCCGCTCGGAGCCCGACTACTTCGAGACACCGACGCCGGGGTGGACCTGGGGCTGCCGGTTCAGTCTGGCCTTCTTCGAGGACATGCTGCGCCGCGCCGGTTGGCGGATCGAGCGGATGGAGACGAACGAGCTCGAGGGCAACACGCGGCCGGAGGACCGGGGGTCGGTGTACGCGGTGTGTGTGCCCGGGGAGTGAGGGCCGGGCGGCCCGAGGCGGCTAGTGCCCCTCGTCCGACCGCTGGCACAGCTCCAGCAGGATGCCCCCGGTCGCCTTGGGGTGCACGAAGCCGATGTGCGCGCCGCCGGCGCCCACGCGCGGCTGCTCGTCGATCAAACGCACGCCGACCTCCTTCAGCGCGTCGAGCGCCTTCGCGCAGTCGGTGGCGCGCAGGGCCACGTGGTGCAGCCCGGGTCCGCGCTTCTCGATGAACTTCGCGATCGGCGAATCGTCGCCGGTGGGCTCGAGCAGTTCCAGGTGGCCCTTGCCCAGGTCGAAGACGGCGACCTTCACGCGGTCGGTCTCGACCTCGTCGTGGTAGAGCAGCGGCAGGCCCAGCAGGTCGCGGTACAGCGGCACCGACTCGTCGAGGCTGCGCACGGCCACGCCGATGTGGTCGAGGCCGGTGGTGAGCGGCCGCGCGTCGTCGGGAAGGGTGTCGAGAACCCGCTGCACGCGGTCGAGATCGATCGTGGTCATGGTGGGCCTCCTCGGGGTGTGTCGTCAGGGTGGGATCAGTCGTCCGATTCGGCAAGGCGCACGAGCAGGACGTTGCTCTCGACGCTCTGCCCGGCGCTCACGAGGATCTCCTCGACCACGCCGTCGCCGGGGCTGGCGAGTTCGTTCTGCATCTTCATGGCCTCGAGCACGAGCAGGGGCTGGCCGCGCTCGACGGTGTCGCCGACGGCGCACTTGAGCTCGACCACCAGGCCGGGCATGTCCGAGCGCAGCTCGCGCGCGGTGGCGCCGCCGGCGTCGACGTCGGCGGCGGCGGCGCCGAGTTCGTCGTAGAGGTGCACCAGCCCGCCCTTGCCGTTCACCAGGGCGCGCAACGAGGTGTCGGTGCGCGCGGTGAGATCGACCAGGTACATGCGACCGTCCAGGCGCACCGACACGGTCCGGCCGCCGTCGAGCACGATCGCGTCGTCGATCCGTTGTCCGTCGCTGGTCTCCACCCACACGCGGCCGCTGCCGTCGCGCACCAGGGTGGCGACGGTCTCACGGTCCTCGGTGCGGACGATGTACTTCTTGCGCAGTTCCACGGCGTCCTCCCGGCTCAGGTGCGGTTGCGGTGGTTCATCAGCGCGCGGCCCACGTGACCCCAACGCGACAGCTCGGGTGGGGTCGAGCCGGTGGCACTGGAGGCCTCGCCCACCCCGGCCTCGACCAGGGCGAGCGCGGCGGCCATGACGTCGTACTCGTCGTCCTGCAGGAACGCCTTCAGCTCCTCGGGATCGAAGCCGTCGAGCAGGCGGGTCGAGTAGCGGCCGCTGCGGAACTCCTCGTGCTGCAGTACCCAGCGGTGCAGGGCCACGTTGTGGACGAAGCCCAGCAACCGGTACTCGTCGAGTGCCCGCCGGCTGCGCGCCAGGCAGGCCTCGCGGTCCTCGCCGAACACGATCAGCTTCGACAGCATCGGGTCGTAGTGCAGCGGGACGGTGTAGCCCTCGCGGATCCCGAGGTCGTTGCGGATGCCCGCGCCCTGCGGCGTGCGCAGTCGCAGCACGGTGCCCAGGCTCGGCGCGAAGTTGTTGAAGGGGTCCTCGGCGTAGATCCGGAACTCCATGGCGTGGCCGCGCTGGTGCAGGTCGTCCTGCCGCCAGGGTAGCTCGCGGCCCGCCGCGACCTCGACCTGCGCCCGCACCAGATCGACCCCGACGACCTCCTCGGTCACCGGGTGCTCCACCTGAAGGCGCGTGTTCATCTCGAGGAAGTAGAAGTCGTCGTTCTCGTCGGCGATGAACTCGACGGTGCCGGCGCCGTGGTAGTCGACGGCGCGGGCGGCGTCGACGGCGGCGGCGCACAGACGCTGCCGGGTGTCCTCGTCGATGCTCGGGCTCGGGCTCTCCTCGATCACCTTCTGGTGGCGCCGCTGCACGCTGCACTCGCGCTCGAAGAGGTGCACCACGTTGCCGTGCGTGTCGCCCATCACCTGCACCTCGAGGTGACGCGGCCGCTCGATGAACTTCTCGACGAAGATCGAGGGATCGCCGAAGGCGCTGCGCGCCTCGCCCATGGTGCGGTCGAGCGCCGAGGGCATCTCCTTCGCACTCTGCACCACGCGCATGCCCTTGCCGCCGCCGCCCGAGGCGGCCTTGAGCAGCACCGGGTATCCGATGCCCTCGGCCACCTCGATCGCGCGGTCGGGATCGGCCACCGGTTCGGTCAGGCCGGGAACGACGGGCACGCCGGCTTCCTCCATGATCTCGCGCGCCGACAGCTTGTTTCCCATCGATCGCATGGATTCGGGCGTGGGGCCGATGAAGGTGAAGCCCGCATCGACGCAGGCCTGCGCGAACTCGGCGTTCTCGCTGAGGAAGCCGTAGCCGGGGTGGATCGCGTCGACCCCGGCGATGCGCGCGGCGTCGAGCACGCGCTCGATCGACAGGTAGCTCTCGCTGCTCGGACCGGGGCCGACCGGGTAGGCTTCGTCGGCGAAGAGCGTGTGCCGGGCGGTGCGGTCGGGTTCGGAGTAGATCGCGCAGGCGACGATCCCCATGTCGCGCAACGTCGACTGCACCCGGATGGAGATCTCGCCGCGGTTGGCGATGAGGACCTTGCGGAACGGAGGTGGAGTGACGGCACTCATAGCGGCAGGTTCCCGTGCTTCTTGCGCGGCAGCTCCTGGCGCTTGTTGCGCAGCGAGCGCAGCGCGCTGATCAGACGCGGACGCGTGTCGCGTGGCTCGATGACGTCGTCGAGATAGCCCAGGCCGGCGGCCACGTAGGGATTCGCGAAGCGCTCCTGGTACTCGGCGATCTTCTCCTGGCGCAGGGCATCGGGGTCGTCGGCGGATTCGATCTCGCGGCGGTACAGGATGTTCACCGCGCCCTCGGGGCCCATCACCGCGAGCTCGGCGGTGGGCCAGGCCACGTTCCAGTCGCCGCGGATGTGCTTCGAGCTCATCACGTCGTAGGCGCCTCCGTAGGCCTTCCGCGTGATCACGGTGAGCTTGGGGACCGTGGCCTCGCAGTAGGCGTACAGCAGCTTCGCGCCGTGCTTGATCAGCCCGCCGAACTCCTGCTCGGTCCCGGGCAGGAATCCGGGCACGTCCTCGAAGGTCACCAGCGGTACGTTGAAGCAGTCGCAGGTGCGGACGAAGCGTGCTCCCTTGATGCTCGCGTCGATGTCGAGCACACCGGCCAGCACCTTCGGCTGGTTGGCGATGATGCCCACACTCTGTCCGCCCAGGCGCGCGAAGCCGATCACGATGTTGCCGGCGTAGTCGGGCTGGATCTCGAGGAAGTCGCCGTCGTCGACCACGCAGCGGATGACGTCCTTGATGTCGTAGGGCTGCTTGGAACTGTCGGGTACGATCTCGTCGAGGCGGGCGTCGCGGCGGTCGACCGGATCGTGGCACGTGAGCAGTGGCGGATCCTCGAGGTTGTTCTGCGGCAGGAAGCCCAGGAGCTTCTTGATGAACAGCAGGCACTCCTGATCGCTGCTGGCCATGGCGTGGGCCACGCCGCTCTTCGTGCTGTGCGTGGCCGCGCCGCCGAGTTCCTCGAAGGTCACGTCTTCGTTGGTGACCATCTTGATCACGTTCGGGCCGGTCACGAACATGTGGCTCGTGCCCTCGACCATGATCGTGAAGTCGGTGATCGCGGGCGAGTAGACCGCGCCGCCCGCGCACGGGCCCATGATGGCCGAGATCTGCGGCACCACGCCGCTGGCCATGGTGTTGCGCCAGAAGACCTCGGCGTAGCCGGCCAGGCTGAGCACGCCCTCCTGGATGCGCGCGCCGCCCGAGTCGTTCAGGCCGATCACGGGCAGGCCGTTGTCCATGGCGAAGTCCATGAGTCGGCAGATCTTCCAGGCGTTCGACTCGCTCATGCTGCCGCCGAACACGGTGAAGTCCTGCGCGAACACCGCCACGGGGCGGCCGTCGACCCGGCCGACTCCGGTGACCATGCCGTCGCCGGGTGGGCGGTTGTTCTCGAGCCCGAACTCGTGGCTGCGGTGGGTGACGAAGACCCCGCTTTCGTCGAACGAGCCCTCGTCGACGAGCAGGTTGATCCGTTCGCGGGCCGTCAACCGGCCCGAGGCATGGATCTTCTCGATGCGTTCGGGGCCGCCGCCTTCGAGCGCCTTCTCTCGTTGCCGGCGCAGCTCCTCGATCTTCTTGCGGACCATGTCGCCCATACGCTGCCGCCTCCTCCGCGGGTGAACGGGACGGATCGGCCCGCCGCGACCGAACGCGACACGGCCGACGGCCGAGCTTAGCAGTGGAGATGGCGCGACCCTAGTCCGAAGGGGTCGTCACTCGACGATGAGCACAGAATTTCGTCCTCCGAAGCCGTCGTCGACGGCCTCGGGGTTCGACGGATCGGCGATCCAGCGGCTGCCGTCGACGGCGAACTTGTACTCGAACCGCCCCGGCTCCAGGCGGACCTTGGCCTGCCAGCGGCCGTCGTCGCGGCGGACCATGCGCGTGGCCGTCGGCGACCAGCCGTTGAAGCTGCCGACCACGCTCACCGAGCCGGCGTTCGGGGCGTCGAAGGTGAAGGGCACCAGGCGCATGCTCTCGCGGTCGAGCGTGCGGGAATCGGCCTCGTCGGCGTCCTGGGCGCGGGTCAGGTAGGCGTACTGGTCGAGCAGGCTCTCCAGCGCGTTCGACACCCCGCGCAGGGGCCGGCCGTCGATGTCGCGGATCTCGACGCGCAGACGGGCCGGTCGACGGCCGGGGGCGTGGACCTTGACCAGCACGAAGTTGGTGCCCGCGTCGAAGCGGACCTCGACCTCGTCATCGCCGCCCCAGGCCGCGGTGCGGGCGACCAGCCGGCCGTTCACGCGGGCCGCGGCCGGGCCGTTCGACTCGAGACGCAGTACCGATTCGCGGCTGCCGGTGGTGAAGGCGGTGAAGACGTAGTGCACCCCTTCGGGGTCGTCGCTGCCGGCGAGTCGGATCCATCCGTCGGCGCCGATGCGCGAGGCGGGCAGCCGATTCCAGCCGACGGTGCGGAGGGCGCCGTCGAAGCGCTGTGCCAGGTCGATGCTGCGGTCGGGGGCGTACTCGTGGTCGACGGGGGTGGTGCCGCGGGGCTCGAGCGGGCCCAGGCGAAGCCACTGGAAGGGCACCGAGGCCTGCGTCCGGACCGAGGCCACCCGATCGCGGGCGTCGAAGAGGTCGATGCGCACGGGGTGCAGGGCGGGGCCGTCGCTCGGATCGGGGCGGAGTTCCACGTCCCAGACCTGCCGGGCTCCGGGTTCGACCATCATGTCGTGCTGCACGGAGGGGCTGACCTCGAAGGACACGGGCGCCTCGACCTGTAGCCGGGCGGGAACGGGCTCGGCCACCTGGCTGGTGACCTCGGCCCGGTAGGTCAGCGTGCGGCCCTCCCGCCGCACCGCATGGACGTCGAGGTGCAGGGGATCGACCACGGACACCGCCGGCGGGAGACGCAGCGCACCGGGCAGACCCTCGACCACGGCCTGCCACAGTCCGTTCGCGTCGGGGGCGGTTCCGAGATCGGCGGTCCAGGTCCCGTGGTCGCGGACCAGCGTCGCCGTTCGCGTGGGGAGCACCCGCTGGCCGTCGGTCCAAAGGATCCCGGCGGTCAGTGTGTCGGCGGCACCCTCGACGGCGCGGGTCGTCTCGACGCGCAGGCGTACCGGATCTCCGCGGCCCACCACGGCCGGCTCGATCCGACCGCGCCAGGGCGAACGGGGCCGGGCCCGCAGATGATGGGCGACGACGTCCTCGGTGAGCAGGTCCAGGGCGCGGCCCTGCCACAGACCGACGTCGACGTCGGTCCAGCGGAACGTCGAGCCGGCGCGGGCGAGCGGGTCGCGTGCGGCGCGACGTTCGGACCACAGCACGGCGTGTTCGCCGGGATCCTGCGCGCGCCAGATGGCCAGCAGCGTGGTCAGGTCGGCCACCAGGCGATCGCGGGCCGCCGTGTCGCCGGAGGCCACCACCGAGTCCACACGAGCGGGCAGTGTCTCCGAGCGGGCGCGCGACAGGACTCCCATGCGATCGAGGGCGTGCACGGCGGCGCGGGCGCGTTCGAGGGGCCTGGGGCCGAGGGTGTCGGTGCCCACCGTGGGTTCGTGCGCTCCGAGACGCAGACGGAGCACGGATTCGGTGCGCAGACCCGCGCCGCCCAGGGCTTCGTCCACCGTGCGCGACAGCCCGACCTCGGCCAGACGGTCGACGCCGGCGCGGATCAGGCCGGCCACGAGCCGCGGGTCCAGCAGGCGCAGGCCGGGATCGGCACCCCACCCGTGCAGGGCCTCGGCCCGCTCGAGGGCGTGCATGCGGTCGCTGCCGCCGACGTCTTCGGCCGTCGGCGGGACCCGCCCGGCCCACAGCCGCCACTGTGTCTCGCGCGCGGTCGCCGGTGCGACGGGCAGCCCGGCGGCGAGGGCCACCGCCGACGAGATCCCCAGCCGCTGCCGCCGGGTGCCGAGCGAGTCGAGGTCGGTGTAGGCACCCGTGTGGCCGTCGAGCAGCCGGCGCTGCAGGCGATCGCGCAGCCGGGCGTGGTCGGTCCACCACACCAGGGCGTCGTAGGGCTGGTCGACCGCGGTGGCCAACCGGGCCAGAGCGGTCAGCTGCACCAGCTCGAGGCTCGCGTGGGCGGCGAGCACGGTGCCCTGGTGGCCGTCTCCCACCGGCACGGTCGCGGCGTCGACCGACCAGAGGCCGTCGCCGTCGGGGTCCCAGCGGGCTCCGGCCCAGAAGTGCCAGCGCGAGAACGCGGCGTACAGCGTCGCGCGCCGAGCGTGGCCGAGCGAGGAGTCCTCGGCGACGCTGGCCACGAGAAGCGGCAGTTGGACGGGGTTGAAGCCACGGGCCAGGCTGTCACGACGGTCGGTGGCACGGTCGAGCGACGCCGCCGCGAAGCCGTCGAGCGGATGGGCGGGGGACTCGGCGCGGATCGAGCCGGCCCAGAGGGTCGAGACGACCAGGGCCAGAGTACAGACGGTGTAGACGCGGCCCGGGCGACGGTGCGTGCGGCGCTCGGGTCCGGTTCGGCCTCCCATCGTGCGTTCCACGATGCGCTCCCGGGCGGATCGCGGCTCCGTGACCGCTCCGCCGTGGCTTGTAAGTTCCTGCGGGAAAGCCGCTTGGGTGATCCGTCACGATGGCGTTCCCGATCCCGGAACACGGCTGCAAGACGCGAGCCAGCGGCCCGGATTCCTCCGGGAGCGGCCGCGGCCCATCCCGCACGGGGCAGGATCGGAGGAAGCGCGAGCCTCGACGAGACATTCTGGGAAATCATAGGACCATTCGTGAACGGACCAGTGGATTCGTAGGTTGACCACCTATCAACGGGGCCTTGCGTTCCTGTACACTTGTCCTCGACAGACGCCACACCAGCGCAGTGCCACATCACCCACGGAGTCGCATCCAATGCTGGTCCGACGTGGAGGAGCGCCGCTCCTCACCCTCGTATGCTTGTTCCTCGTCGCCGCGGCGCCGCTCGCCGGGGCGACCACTGCCGATCTCAAGCTCCAGCGGGCCAAGCAGGCCGACCGCGACGGCTACGCGCCGTCGCTCCTGCTGCGCGCCGTGCAGGTCACCGAGGTCGAGCCCAACGACGTTCCCGGCGACGCCCAGGAGATCGCGATCGGCGACGTGGTCGACGCCGCGGTCGCCGGCGGAGACGTCGACTGGTTCCGGATCGACGCCAGCGGCGAGAGCTACGTCGCGGTGTCGACGGCGCCGCTCGACGGCAGCGTCACCGACACCGTGCTCGAGGTCTTCGAGTCGGACGGGACGTCGTTGATCGCCACCGACGACGACGCCGGGGTCGGTCTGTTCTCGGCCCTGACCGGGATCGCGGTCCCGGCCGACGAGGTGGTCTACGCCCGGATCACCCGCTTCTCGACCGTGGGCGACGACGCCTACCGCCTCGCGGTCGAGCCGTCGGAGGCACCGCCCGCGCCGCCGGTCAACGACCTGCCCGAGACGGTCGAGGTCCTCGAGGGCTGCAACGCGCTGGTCCAGGGCACGACGGTGGGCGCCACCAACGCGCTCGACGTGCTCGGTTGCGTGAGCCCCGACGCCCTCGGCGGCGACGTCTTCTACCGCGTCGAGGTTCCGTACAGCTACCAGCTGACGGTGCAGGTCGAGCCCGACGGTGCCTTCGACCCCGCGGTCTACCTGTTCGCCGACCCCGCCGATCCGTCCGGCAGCTGCGTGGCCGGGATCGACGAGGCGTTCACGGGCGAGAACGAGACGCTCCTGTTCACCAACGAGAGCGTCGACGAGCTGCCCGTGACCCTGTACCTGGCGATCGACGGATGGGATCCGCAGCGCGCGGGTTCGTTCACGGCCTCGCTGTCGTGTGACTTCGTCGTCGACACCGACGACCTGAGCTTCGGGAGTCTGAAGGCCCGGTTCTGATCCGCGGGGTGGCTTCCGGGGGGACGACGGGGAGGGCGCGCTCGCGGCGCGTCTTCCCCGGCACCCACCGGACCGCCGCCGCAGAGGACCTCGTATCGCGGCGCGCGCCGCGTCGCCAACTCATCGACAGGAGCAAGACGATGATTTCGAACCTGCACTCGACGCGGAGCCTCGCGGTCGCCCTGCTGGCGGTGATCGTCGTCGGTGCCGGCCTCGTTCCCGCGGCGCAGGCGCAGTCCGACGCGACCCTGCGCGTGGTGAGCCAGACCTTCGCGTACCAGGACGACACCGTGCTGACCGTGGACGTCGAGATCGACGGCACCGTGGAACTGGCCGGCCTGGACTTCGTGATCTCGTATCCCGAGGAGCTCGTGCCGGCCGAGACCGAGGCCACGCTCGACTCCGACCTGTGGGACACGGTGATCGTGAACTACGACCGCGACGACGCCACCTGGTCGCCCGAGCCCGGCCGGGCTCTGATCTCGGCCGCGGCGGCCGATGCCGCCAACGTGGCCTCGACGACCGGTCGCGTGGTCACCCTGAGCGTTCCGGTCGGCTGCCTGGGCTACGCCCAGCAGTTCCCCGAGGGCCGCGACGTGACCTTCGAGCTGATCGCCGTCGAGGCCTCGCGCGTGGTCGACGACGAGGACGGCGACGGCCTCGACGACGTGGTCGACGTCCCCGTCGGCACCGAGGACGGCACCATCACCCTGAACTGCACCACGGTCTCGTCCGACGATGAGTCGTTCGGCACCCTGAAGTCCCTCTTCGGCGCGTCGACGGAAGTGAGGTAGCACCATGTCGAGCATCATTCCTCGCATCGATCTCGTCCGGCTGGCCGCGGTCTGCCTGATCGGGTTGGGCCTGATCGCGACCGGTGCCACCGAGGCCGGCGCCCAGGCGCGGTCGGCCACGCTGACCACCGGTAGTGCGACCGGCGGTCCCGGCGACACCCTCACCGTTCCGCTGACGGTCGGCGAGCTGATCAACACCAGCGAGCTGCAGGTGATCAAGCTGGCCGTGGACTTCGATCCCGCGCTGCTGGCCGGCGTGGACGCCACGCCCGGCGCCGCGATCGCCGGCTGGCCCGCGGCCGACCTCGACGTGCAGATCGTCGAGGGCCGGATCGTGATCAGCGCGGTCACCGGCACCCCGGTCGCGCTGACCGACGGCGAACTCTTCTCCCTGCAGCTGCAGGTGAACGACGAAGTCCTCGACGGCGCCTCGACGCCGTTCGACATCGTCGGCGTGGCCGAGGGCGACCCGGTGGTCCTGCAGGCCGATGCGCTCGACGACGACACGCGCGTCAAGGTCGCCACCGTCGACGGTGACTTCGACGTCGTGGGCGGTCTGATCTGCACCCCCGGCGACGTGCGCATCGACGGCGAGATCGACACCGCCGACGCCGTGGTGCTGCTGCGCATCGTGGTGGGCCTGATCCCCGAGCCCGGCGTCCTGCAGTCCTGCAACGCCGACGCCGATCACATCGCTGCGGTAGACGCGGTCGCCGCCGTGGTGGTGTCGCGCCGCGTGGTCGCCCTGTCGCGCGCGGCCGCCATGGCCGCGCTCGACGCCCGCCTGGTGCGCGACGCCGACGGCGCGCGGATCGTGATCGACGACGCCACCGCGGTGCACGGGCTGTCGCTCGACGTCGAGGGTCACGCCGTGGCCCGCGGCATCACGGCCCAGGCGCTCGGCGTGAGTTCCGAGGTCGACGGCCGCACACGCCTGGCCTTCGCGTCGATGGCGCCGCTGACGGCCGGCGAGCCCCTGGTGATCGAGCTCGACGACGCGTCCGACGCCGGCGGCCTGTCGCTCTTCGCCGCCGACGGCTCGGAGATCGACGTCCGCCTGAGCGAGGACCGCAGCGCGGTGTCCGCCCGCGGGGCCGTGTCGCTGAGCAACTATCCCAACCCCTTCAACCCGAGCACCACGATCTCGTACTCGCTGCCGACGGCGAGCCGGGCCCGTCTCGAGCTGTTCAACGCGCGCGGCGAGCGCGTGGCGCTGCTCGTCGACGGCCAGCTTCCGGCCGGCCCCGGGCGGGTCGTGTGGAACGGCACCGACGCCAACGGCCGCAGCGTGGCCAGCGGGGTGTACTTCGCCCAGCTCGTCACCGACGACGGCACCGTGGCCCGTCAGCGTCTGGTCCTCTTGAAGTAACGCGCGTGCCGCAGTCGTCACGCCGCCGACCGCCCTCCCGGCCACGGGGGGGCGGTCATTCGTAGGTGCGGTGGTGGAGGATGGTACGCTCGCCGGCGACCACGACCACGTCGTCGTAGGTCGCGGTCTGCGCCACCTTCCCCGAGCGGTCGAGCACCTCGAGCACCAGCCGATGCCGACCCTCCGGCAGCCGCAACCGCGCCAGGTGGATGGTGTCGGGCAGCGTGGTCCAGCTGCGCGTGTCGGCCCGCTCGGTGGCCGAGGCGAAGAGGTTGGCCAGGAAGCCGGCCACCTCGTTGGTCTCGCGCGTGCCGTCGTCCTTCTTCTTGCCTTCTCGCACGGCCTGCGTGATCTGGTACTTGGTGAGCGCGCGGACGATCGTGCGGATGGTCCGGGTGGCCGCGCCCTCCTCGAAGGTCAGTTCGAAGATCGAGCTCACGTCGTGGACGGGTTCGGTGAAGGCCGCGAGGTCACCGGCCCTCAGACGCGCCTCGACCAGACGCGGCTCGGTGCGGGAGAGCACGGGCATGGCCACGCTGAGCCAGTACTTCACCTCGACGTCGTCGTGCACCACGAAGGTGTGGCGCGGGCCGCGGCGGTAGATGCGGCGGGCGAGGTCCTCGCCGTCGTCGTCGTCGCGCTCGAGGATCGGCCAGTCAAGGCGTACCTCCTGCAGGTGCGACACGAAGCCGCTCTCGTAGATCACCACCACCTCGCCCTCGTCGCGACGGGGCGGCCGGGCCAGGCGGGCGACGTCGCCGAACTCCTCGACCAGGGCATCGGCCTCGTCGTCGAAGCCGAAGCGGCGGGCCCACACCACGTAGTCCTGCACGAAGGTGCTCGGTACGCGCTGTCCCCACAGCGCCTCGTACTCGCGGAAGGAGGTCAGGGCGCGCCGGGCCGCGACCATGCACGGGTTGGCGTCGCCGTCCTCGGCGTAGAGCATGGCGGCCAGCCACTCGGCGAAGGCGTCGTCGGTGTAGCCCTCGGCGTCCTCGCGCACGTCGGCCAGGCGCGTCAGCAGGGTGTTGGCGCGGCGGGCCATGACCAGGGCCTTGTCGAGGTCGCCCTCGGCCATGTACGCCAGCGATCCGTAGGTGTTGAGCAGGACCTGTTCGGCGGGGTAGCCCACGTAGTCGCGCTGGGCGTCGTTGGTCAGGAAGCTCAGGGCCTCCTTCACGTAGTCGGTGCCGTACAGGAAGTCGATCCGCTGGTAGGCGCGGTCGAAGGCCTGTGCCGCCTCGACGTTGCGTCCGGCGTAGAAGAGCAGCAGGCCGCGCTGGAGCAGGCCGAGGACGTCCTCGTCGTCGACCTCGCCGACCTCGCCCAGCGCGCGCTCGACGTCGCCGCCGGCCACGGCCGCCTTGATCCGCGCCGACTCGGTCGCGTAGGTGCCGCAGCCGGCGAGACCGGCGCACACCACCAGCAGCACGGCGACGCTCGCCGCCGCGCGCCGGATCCTGTCCCGCGGCGGACGGATCATCGGATCAGAGCTCGATGAACTTCTTGTGCTTCTTCCCGCCGATCCAGACCTTCTCGTTGGTCTCGATCGAGGTCAGCTCCAGGTCCACCTGGTAGAAGACGACCCGCTCGCCGCCCTCCTGGTCGGTGATCTTGTTGATGGTGCCCAGGAGCATGAAGTCGGCACCGACCTCGCGGCCGAAGGCCTTGACCGTCTCGGGACTCGAGAAGTCCTGCTGGTCGGCCCGCTCGTCGCGCAGCTGCTCGCGCTCGGTGCTGCTGGCCACCACGCGCACGCGGCCGCTGTTCACGAAGGCGCGCTCCATGTCCTTGGTGAAGGTCTCCACGGCGATGAACTCGTCGGTGCGGTTGCGCACGATCCCGACGATCACGGTGGGACGGTCGGCGTGGGTGGCCTCGTAGCGGGTGATCCAGGGCGCGGTCAGGGCATCGGCGATCACTTCCTCGCTCACCAGGCGCGAGTCGGTGTCGTTCCAGTTGCCGCTCAGGTCGACCTGGGTGTCGGTGTCGATGCGCTGCACGGTGCGGCCCCCGCAGGCGCTCAGCCCGAGTGCGAACACGGCCACGACGGCCAGGGGGATCAGACGACGGACGACGATCATGGACAAGCCTCCGGCACGGTACGGGACGACGATGGCAGTTGCGCATCCAGGGCGCTGTGCTATCGAGAGGACGCCGCATTCTCCCCGTTGAACCCTGGAACGGCAAGTCCGGTTCCGAGCCCGAGGACGACGATGGAACTCCGCAATCTCCGCTGCGAGACCGAGGACGGCATCGCGCTGATCACCCTCGACCGCCCCAAGGCCCTGAACGCGCTCGACATCGATACGCTGCGCGAGCTCGACGGGTTGCTCGACGAGCTGGCCGACGACGACACGGTCCGGGTGCTGATCCTGACCGGAGCGGGGGAGAAGGCCTTCGTCGCCGGCGCCGACATCAAGGAGCTGGCCGAGCTGAGCCCGCTGCGGGCCCGCGAGCACGCCGCCTTCGGGCAGGCCGTGTTCTCGAAGCTGGAGTCGCTGGGCAAGCCGTCCATTGCCGCGATCAACGGCTTCGCCCTGGGCGGTGGCCTGGAGCTGGCCATGGCCTGCACCCTGCGCCTGGCCAGCGACAAGGCGAAGCTCGGTCTGCCCGAGATGACCCTCGGTCTCATTCCCGGCTTCGGTGGCACCCAACGCCTGTCGCGGCTGGTGGGGCAGGGGCATGCGCAGTTCATGGTGCTGACCGGTGGCATGATCGACGCCGAGCGGGCCGGCCGGATCGGCCTGGTGAACGACGTCGTTGCTCCCGACGCGCTGATGGACCGCGCGCGCGAGCTGGCGGCCCAACTGGCCGGCTTCAGCGCCGCCACGCTGCGCCTCGCCGAGCAGACCGTGCGGCAGGGGGCGGAGATGGCCTTCGACGATGCCCTGGCCTACGAGGCCGCCCAGTTCGGCGTGGCCGCCTCGACCGGCGACGCGAAGGAGGGCATGGCCGCCTTCGTCGAGAAGCGCAAGCCCGCGTTCCGGGGCCACTGATCCGTCCCGTCGACCCGCCCCGAGACCCCTTCGGACCGCGCTTGACCGCCGTGGGGGCCACACCTAGCCTGTGGCCCCTGCTCTCGGCAGGTGCCGCGCGAGTGGCGGAACTGGCAGACGCGCTGGATTTAGGTTCCAGTGGGGAAACCCGTGGGGGTTCGAGTCCCTCCTCGCGCACCAGGTCTCGTCGTCCCTTCCTATTCCAAAGGTCCGAGAATGACCGAAACGTCGCAGGTCCGCATCGATCTCGAGGAGGCCGAGAGCTTCCAGCGCGTGGCGCACGTCACGGTCGAGAACGAGCACATGGAGAAACTCCGCGACCGGGTCGCGAAGAAACTGGCCAGGAAGGTCCGCATGGACGGCTTCCGCCCGGGCAAGGTGCCGGTGACCGTGGTGCGCAAACAGATGCCCGGCGAAGTCGAGCAGGAAGCGCTCGAGGAGCTCGTACCCCAGGTGTACAAGCAGCTTCTCGACGAGCACGACGATCTGCACCCCATCGCCGATCCACGCGTCGAGAACTTCGACATGGCCGAGGGGCAGCCGATCACCTTCGACCTGGCGATCGAGGTGCGTCCCGATCTCGAGATCACCGGCCTCGAGGCCGTCGAGGTCACGCGCTACCGCCCGCCGGTCACCGACGAGCGGGTCGACCAGGCCCTGCAGGAGCTCGCCGATCGCCACGCGACCTGGCACGAGCTCGAGGACGGCGCCGCCGAGGAGGGCGACGCCGTGCTCATGGACATGGTTCCGCTCGACGACGAGAAGAACCCCGTCGAGGACGAGCGCGCCGACGACCAGGCGATCCTGGTGGGCGGCGACGGCAACCTGCCCGAGGTCAACGCGGCGCTGGTGGGCATGCAGGTGGGCGAGGAGACCGACGTCGAGGTCAACTACCCCGTGGACTTCCCCAACGAGGAGCTCCGCGGCTCGATCCGCACCCTGCGGATCAAGGTCAAGGAGATCCGCCGCAAGGACACCCCGGAGATCGACGACGACTTCGCCAGGGAGCACTCCGACAAGGAGACCCTGGCCGAGCTGCGCGAGGACGTCCGCGAGCGCATGCAGACGGGCGTGCAGCGCGAGAGCGAGCGGCAGGTGCGCGAGTCGATCGTCGACCGGCTGCTGGCCATCAACAGCCTGCCGGTGCCGCCGAGCCTGGAGAAGCGCTATCTCGACGCCATGCTCCACGACGCCGTGCATCGGCAGCAGGGCGGCGATCCGAACGACCACGACCACGAGATCACCGACGAGATGCGCGAGAAGTTCGCCGAGGCCTACCGCCCGGTGGCCCAGCGGGCCGTGCGCAAGATGATCCTGGTGGACAACCTGCGCCGACAGAACGACGTGAAGGCCACCGACGAGGAGCTGGACGCCCGGCTGGCCGAGCTGGCCGAGGAACAGGGAACCAGTCCCGAGCAGATGCGTTCCCTGATCGAGCGGGCCGGCAACCTGGACCGGCTGCGCGGGGACCTGGAAGAGGACAAGGTCTTCGACCTTCTCGAGGAGAAGGCGACGATCACCGTGAAGGAAGAGCTGCCGCCCGCGCCCGAATCGGTGCCGACGCAGCAGCAGGACGAAGTCAACGTCAAGGAGTGACCGATGCTGGTTCCGATGGTCGTCGAGCAGACCGGTCGTGGCGAGCGCGCCTACGACATCTACAGCCGCCTGTTGAAGGATCGGATCGTCTTCATCGGTTCGCCGATCGACGACAACGTGAGCAACCTCGTGATCGCCCAGCTGCTGTTCCTGCAGGCCGAGGACCCGGAGCGTGACATCTATCTGTACGTGAACAGCCCCGGCGGCTCGGTCACGGCCGGTCTCGCGATCTACGACACCATGCAGTACATCAGCAACGACGTGGCCACGATCTGCATGGGCATGGCCGCGAGCATGGGCGCCGTCCTGCTGGCCGCCGGCACCAAGGGCAAGCGCAGCTGCCTGCCGCACAGCCGGGTCATGATCCACCAGCCGCTCGGCGGCAGCCAGGGCCAGGCCGCGATGATCGAGATCTACACCAAGGAGATCCTGTCGACGCGCGAGCGGCTCTACCAGATCCTGGCCGACCACACCGGCCAGTCCCTCAAGAAGATCGCCAAGGACTGCGACCGGGACTTCTTCATGTCGGCCACCGAGGCCAGCGAGTACGGGCTGGTCGACAAGGTGATCGAGAAGCGCAGCGACGGCGCCGGACCGGCCCACGGGGGCGGATCCGGGTCGGAATCGTGAGCCGAGGGCCCGAACGGGTAGCCGTCGGGCGCCGATCCGTGTAGTGTGCGACCGTGCCCGGAATGGATCTCCGGGCCACGCCGACTCCTGCTCCTCCGTACGGGAGGGGCGGAGCCAACCCCGAGGCTCCCCAAGCGCGCGGGGGCGGGAAGTGCCACCATGAAGTCTCGCAAGGGCACACCCCAGGTCATCAAGTGCTCGTTCTGCGGACGCGGCCAGGACGAGGTCGCCAAGCTGGTGTCCGGTCCTTCGGTCTACATCTGCAACGAGTGCATCAAGCTGTGCAACGACATCCTCGAGGACGAGCTGCCGGCGGTCAACGCGCTCGAGACCAAGGACTTCCCGAAGCCGGCCGACATCAAGCAGCTCCTCGACGCCTACGTCGTGGGCCAGGAGTCGCCGAAGAAGACCCTGGCCGTTGCGGTGTACAACCACTACAAGCGGATCAACCACCGCCGTGACGCCGACGACGTCGAGCTCGACAAGAGCAACATCCTGCTGGTCGGTTCCACGGGAACGGGCAAGACGCTCCTGGCCCAGACGCTGGCGCGCATTCTCAAGGTGCCGTTCGCGATCGTCGACGCCACCGCGCTCACCGAGGCCGGCTATGTCGGTGAGGACGTCGAGAACATCCTCGTCAAGCTGCTGCAGGC
This sequence comes from uncultured bacterium, assembly GCA_964593155.1. Taxonomy (GTDB): domain Bacteria; phylum Krumholzibacteriota; class Krumholzibacteriia; order JAJRXK01; family JAJRXK01; genus JAJRXK01. Next base: position 10,607 of record CAZQHE010000035.1, on the reverse strand, counting down.
CGCCGACTACAACCTGGCCGCCGCCGAGCGGGGGATCGTCTACATCGACGAGATCGACAAGGTGAGCCGCAAGAGCGACAACCCGTCGATCACGCGCGACGTCTCGGGCGAGGGCGTGCAGCAGGCGCTGCTGAAGCTGCTCGAGGGCACCGTGGCCAACGTACCGCCGCAGGGCGGGCGCAAGCACCCGCAGCAGAAGTACCTCGAGGTCGACACCAAGGACATCCTCTTCATCTGCGGCGGGGCCTTCGAGGGCCTCGACCGGGTGATCAAGCAGCGGATCGGCGAGAAGGCCCTGGGCTTCGAGCACGCCGACCAGAAGCCCGACCGCCTCGACCGCGGGCGCATCCTGGGCAAGCTCGACCCCAGCGATCTCATGAAGTACGGGCTGATCCTCGAGCTCGTGGGCCGCATGCCCGTGATGTGCTCGCTCCAGGAGCTCGACGAGGAGTCGCTGGTCCGGATCCTGACCGAGCCGAAGAACGCGCTGACCCGCCAGTACGAGAAGCTCTTCGAGATGGAGGGCGTGGAGCTTGTGTTCGAGCCCGACGCGCTGCGCGCGGTCGCCCGCCGGGCGATCGACCGGCGCACGGGGGCGCGCGGCCTGCGGGCGATCCTCGAGGAGCTCATGCTCGAGCTCATGTACGAGATCCCGTCGAGCAAGGAGATCCTGCGCGTGGTGATCACGCGCGAGACGCTGGAGGAGGGTGTCAGCCCCGACATCTACACCGACGGCGACCAGATCTACGTCAAGCAGGCCTGACCCGAATCCGGGAGCCGAGGCGGCGACCCGCTTCCCCGCCGCCGACGAGGGCCCCATGACGCCGACCCCGGACCGTCGCGGCCCGGGGTCGGCGCCGTTCTCCGTCCGACGAGCTGCGATGACCGAGGACCGACATTCCGACGACCGATCCGATGCGCTGCCCCGGCAGCTGCCGTTGCTGCCCCTGCGCGACGTGGTGCTGATGCCCGGGGCCGTGGTGCCCCTGCTGGTGGGCCGCGAGCGGAGCATCCGCAGTCTGGAGATCGCCGCCGAGCACCAGAAGCTGCTGGCCGTGGCCACCCAGCGTCACGGCGAGGTCACCGATCCCATCGGCGACGACCTGTTCGACGTGGGCACGATCGCCCGCGTGCACCAGATGCTGCGCCTGCCCGACGGCACCACCAAGATCCTGGTCGAGGGCCTGCACCGCGTGCACGTCGACCGCGTGCTCGACGTCGAGGACCACCTCGAGGCCCGGCTCACGCCACTCGAGGCCGCGCGGGCCGCCGCCGACCTGGCCGAGGACACCGAATTCGTGGCCCTGGCGCGGCAGTTGGCCGAGACCTTCGAGGAGTACGTGCACCTGCAGCCCCGCCTGCCCGACGAGGTGTCGCGGACGGTGGCTCAGACCGAGGACGTCGCTCGCCGCGCCGACGCCGCGGCCGCCTACCTTCTGATCCCGGCGGTCGAGAAGCAGAAGCTGCTCGACGAGGTCGAGGTCGAGACCCGCACGCGGGCCGTGATCGGTCTGCTGCGCCGCGAGATCGAGATCCTGCGGGTGGAGGAGCGGCTCGACGAAGAGGTGAAGGACCAGATCGAGGTGGGCCAGAAGGAGGCCTACCTGAACGAACGCATGCGCGCGATCCGCAAGGAACTGGGCTACGGCGAGGAGGACGACGACGAGGTCGAGGAGTACCTCGAGAAGATCGAGTCGGCCGACATGAGCGACGAGGCCCGCGAGGTCGCGCACAAGGAGATCGCCCGACTGGCCAAGATGGCGCCCATGTCGCCCGAGAGCACGGTGATCCGCCACTACCTCGACGTGCTGGTCGGTCTGCCCTGGAACGCGCGCAGCCAGCAGACGCTGGACACCCGCCGCGTGAAGCGGCAGCTCGACGCCGACCACCACGGCCTGGAGAAGGTCAAGGAGCGCATTCTCGAGTTCCTGAGCGTGATCAAGCTCAGCGGCGACGTGCAGGGCACCATCCTGTGCCTGGCCGGACCTCCGGGCGTGGGCAAGACCAGTCTGGGCCGCAGCGTGGCCGAGGCCATGGGCCGCGACTTCGTGCGGGTGTCGCTGGGAGGCATGCGCGACGAGGCCGAGATCCGCGGCCACCGGCGCACCTACATCGGTTCGCGTCCGGGCCGGATCCTCGACGGCCTGCGCCGCGCCGGCACCCGCAACTGCGTGTTCCTGCTCGACGAGATCGACAAGCTGGGCAGCGACTTCCGCGGCGATCCGAGCAGCGCGCTGCTCGAGGTGCTCGACCCCGAGCAGAACAAGAACTACAGCGACCACTTCCTCGAGGTGCCCTTCGACCTCGGTGAGGTGTTCTTCATCTGCACGGCCAACGACGTGCACGCGATCCCCCCGGCGCTCGAGGACCGCATGGAGATCCTGCGCCTGCCGGGCTACCTCGAGCACGAGAAGGTGGCGATCGCCAAGGAGTTCCTGTTGCCGCGGCTGCGGAAGACCCACGGGCTGAACCGCACGCGCTTCGAGATCGCCGATCCCGCGCTGCAGGACGTGATCGGCCTGTACACCCGCGAGGCGGGGGTTCGCGCGCTCGAGCGCCAGCTCGCCACGATCTGCCGCAAGATCGCCCGCCGCAAGGCCGAGCGTCGGCCGATCCCGCGGCGGATCCAGCGCGCGAACCTGCACAAGTTCCTCGGACCGCCGCAGTACCTGCGCCGGATCGTCGACCGCGAGCCCGAGGTGGGCGTGGTCACCGGCCTGGCGTGGACGAGCACCGGCGGCGAAATCCTCGAGATCGAGGTCACCATGCTGCCGGGGCAGGGCAAGCTGCTGATCACCGGCAACCTGCGGAAGGTCATGGAGGAGAGCGCGCGCGCGGCGCTCAGCTACGCGCGCGGCCTGGTGCCGGCGAGCGCCGACGTGGTGAAGAAGCATGACATCCACATCCATGTCCCCGAGGGTGCGGTGCCCAAGGACGGCCCCAGCGCCGGGATCGCCATGGCCACCGCGCTGGTCAGCGTGCTCACCGGTCGCAAGGTGCGGCGCGAGGTCGCCATGACCGGCGAGGTCACGCTGCGCGGCAAGGTCTTCCCGATCGGCGGTCTGCCCGAGAAGGCCGTGGCCGCCCAGCGGGCGGGGTGCACCGACATCGTCATCCCCGACGAGAACGAGAAGGACTACCGCGAGCTGTCCGACGACGTGCGCAAGGGCCTGAACTGGCACCTGGTGCGGCGGATGGACGACGTGCTCGACCTGGCCCTGATGCCCGCGGAGCGTCGGGGACGGCGCCCCGGGGCGACGGGCGAGTCGTCGGCGCCGGAGGGCCCGCCCGCGGCCGGCGGGCCGCACTAGGCCATGGCCAGGCGCCAGCTCGAGGTGCGGCTCACGCACTTCTGTGCCACGCTCGAGGAGTGCCCGCGACGGCCGATCCCCGAGATCGCCCTGTCCGGGCGCAGCAACGTGGGCAAGTCCTCGCTGGTGAACCTGCTCGTGCGGCGCCAGAAGCTGGCCTACACCAGCAAGCAGCCGGGCAAGACGCGGGTGTTCACGTACTACGAGGTCGACGACCGCTGGAACCTGGTCGACATGCCGGGGTACGGCTACGCGAAGGTCGGCAGCGCCGAGCGCAACCGCTGGCTGGCGCAGGCGCGTCGCTACTTCGCCCAGCGCGAGCAGCTGGCGGCGGTGATCCAGCTGATCGACCTGAAGGTCGGGCCCACCCCCGACGACCGGGCGCGGCTGCGCGACCTGGTCGCGACGGGGCGGCCGCTCTGCCTGGCCATGACCAAGAGCGACAAGCTCGCCCGGTCGCGGCGCGAGCAGGCGGTGCGCGAGCACCTGGGTGGACTCGACCTCGCGCTGCCGTCCGACACGGCGGTGGTGGTCACCTCGGCGGCCGAGCGCTTCGGCCACGACGAGCTGCTGGCCTGGGTGGAGGACGTTCTCGCCACGACGGGCAACGACGCACCGTCCGTGGATTGACGATACGCCCGGCGAGGCCTATTGTTGAAGAGCGTCGACGCTCGGCGGAGTCGGTCCGCGAATCCGGAAGGCACGATTCGTGCGCCGTTCTTCGCCGGTCCCCCGGTTCGCCTGCGGGCGGAAGTGAGAGACGCACCGATGCACCGGTCCTGGCTTCGCACGCTGAGCGCCCTGACGGCCGCCGCCTGGCTGCTGTCGGCGTCCACCGCCGCGGCGACGCCCGAGGCCCAGGCGAAGATCCCGCCCAACGACTTCGGCTGCACCACCTGCCACGCCAGCGACGCGGCCACGCCGCAGACCGTGTCGGCCGCCGAGGCCGCGGAACTGACGCCCTTCGGCGAGGACTGGCTGCAGCTCGCCAACGACGAGGCCCGCCGTCTGTGGTCGGACATGGCCGCGCTGAACTCCGACGACGACGGCTGCTCCAACGGCTGTGAACTCGGCGATCCCGACGGGGTGTTCGAGGCCGGGGACAGCGGTGATTTCGACGCCTGCGCCCCCGGCGACCCCAACGTCGAGGACTGCGCCCTGCCGATCAACGAGGGCAGCTGGTCCACGCTGAAGACCCTCTTCGGCGAGCAGAACTGAGCCCCGGCGCCCGCCCGGGCCCCGCACTGGACGCCGTCGCCCTTCCCGACTACCCTTTGTGGCCGTGTCCGCCGCTCGGCCGTCCTGGCCGAGCGGCGGTTCCCTTTGCGTGAAGGGGCCGCAACCATGAAGCCCACCAACGTGATCCTGGGCTGCCAGTGGGGCGACGAGGGCAAGGGCAAGGTCGTCGATCGGATGGCCCAGGGCGTCGATCTGGTCGTGCGCTTCCAGGGCGGGGCCAACGCCGGGCACACGGTCTACGTCGGCGACGAGAAGTTCGTCCTGCATCTCTTGCCGACCGGCGTGCTGCGCGACGGCGTGCGGTGTCTGCTCGGCCCGGGCATGGTGGTCGACCCGTGGACGCTGGTCGAGGAGATCGACGAGCTGTCGCGGCGGGGGATCGACGTGGAACAACGCGTGCGCGTGGCCGGCTCGTCGCAGCTGGTCATGCCCTACCATCGGCGTTTCGACGAGCTCCGTGAACAGTCGCTCGCCAGCAAGAGTCTCGGGACCACCGGCCGTGGCATCGGCCCCGCCTACGAGGACAAGATGGCCCGGCTGGGTCTGCGCGTGGCCGACCTCATGCGTCCCGATTCGAGCCTGCGGCGTCTGGTGATCGAGAAGGTCCTGCGCGCGAACCGTCTGCTGGCCGAGCGTCACGACGCCCCCGCCATGGCCAGCGAGGCCCTGGCCGACGAGGTGCTGGAGCACGCCGAGCGCCTGCGCCCGATGATCGTCAGCGCCTACGAATTCCTCGATCCCGTGCGCCGCGGCGAATGGACCACGATGCTCGAGGGGGCCCAGGGTGCCCTGCTCGACGTCGACCACGGGACCTTCCCCTTCGTCACCGCGAGCAGCTGCACGGTGGGGGGCGCCATCACCGGCACCGGGCTGAGCCACCACGTGATCGACCGGGTGTACGGCGTGTACAAGGGCTACAGCACGCGCGTGGGGAACGGTCCCTTCGTCACCGAGCTGCACGGCGACGAGGCCGAGGACCTGCGCAGTCGCGGCTCGGAGTTCGGGGCCACCACCGGGCGCCCTCGACGCTGCGGCTGGTTCGACGCCGTGGCCGGGCGCTACGCGGCCGAGATCAACGGCCTCGACCGGATCGTACTGACCAAGCTCGACGTTCTGAGCGGGATCGAGACGTTGAAGATCTGCACGGCGTACGAGCACGAGGGCACGCAGCGCGACCACTTCCCGAACTGGGTCGAGGTGCTCGAGAAGTGCAAGCCGGTGTACGAGGAGATGCCCGGCTGGTCCGAGGACGTCGGCGACATCGACTCGTTCGACGACCTGCCCGCGAACTGCCGCGCCTACGTCGAGCGGTTGGGCGAATTGCTCGGTGCGCCGGTCGCGGTGGTGAGCAACGGACCGACCCGGGACCACTGGATCGAGCGTTCGGTGGGTTGAGGTGGGGGCTCGCGGAACGGTGGGCTCTCATGTAAAGGCGGGCGGTCGACGGTTTCCAGGAACCGGCGCTGTGGATCTGGAAACCTCCAGGCGTTTCCAGCGCCGGCATGCAACGCCCAGACGTTGACACCGCCCTTCGGCAACGCCCCAGCGTTTCCGTTTCGTGAGCGCCACGAACAAGAACCGTGAAACCACCTGGCCTCCGCGGACGCCAGCCTCCGCGCACACCGGGCCTCCGCGCAACGCCGCGGCCCACCGCAAGTCACCCCGGCGAAGCCTCACGTCTCCACGCTTGCACGTTCCCGGCGCGATCCCGCAGGGTCCGCGTGTCCACGCCTCCGTCGTGGAGCCATGCGCCATCCTCTGCACCGTTTCCTGCTGATCGGACGCCTCGATCCGCGATCACGCCACCCCGACGACGAACGGCGCGCGAACATCGCGCGTGATTTCGTCCAGGTCCTGGCCGAGCGACGGTCCGACTGGTGGGACCGGCGGCCGCGCATCATCGACCGGCGGCAGGTGTTCGCGGGCTGGATGGTGCGGCCGGAGCACGCCTTCGACGCCGACGAACTGATCGAGTGGATCGACGAGCGACGGCCGTGGTGTCCGCCGGTGGAGCTGCCGTTGGAACTGGCGCTGGTCGGACGACACCGGAAGCCGGACGAGCACGCCGTCGAGCTGCTCGGGCGCGCGTACGTGGAGGCCATGGCGCGGTGGACGCCGGCGCAGCGTGTGTTCTGCCACGCCGCGATGGAAGGGCGGCGCGCGTCGGAGATCGCGCGCGAGCAGTCCACGAGTCGTCAGGCCGCGGCCGCGGCGCTGCGACGCGGCGGGGTGGTCGATCTCCTGCGCATCGAGAACGCCGTCCGGGAGTGGATCTCGCTCCGCGTGCACGATCGTCGGGTCCATCGGTCCCGCGCCCGGCCCCTGATCCGGCTCTGAGTGCGTTCCGGATTCCGGAACGACTCGGGACGTGCTATACTGGCGGCTGGTCTCCGCGCCCCGTCCCGTAAACCCTCTGCGCCCGGTGATGACGATCTCGGCTCCCGATCACGGACGGATCCGTGACACGTTCCTTCGCGCCCTCGACCTTCCGCCCGCGCGACGAGCGGACTTCGCGCGCCGTGCGCTCGCCGATCGGCCCGATCTGGCCGGGGAGGCCGTCGCGCTCCTGGCCGGCGCGGACGACATCACGGCGGGTTCCGTGTCCGACGACGACTCGTCCGCCGACGATGGGTTCTGGACCGAGCCGCTTCTCGCCATGGAGCGTCTCGGGGACTACCGAATCCTCGGACTGCTCGGCCGCGGCGGGATGGCGGTGGTCCTGCATGCCGAGCACGTGGAGACCGGCCGCGAGGTCGCGCTGAAACTGCTGCCGCTCGGCACGGGTTCGAAGGCGATGCGCGAGCGGCTCGAGCGCGAGGGTCGGATCCTCCGGTCCCTGCGGCACCCCGCCCTGGCGCGTTGCCGCGACATCGGCGTGGTCGACACGCCCGAGGGGCGCCGGCCCTTCCTGGCCCTGGACTACTTCCCGGGGCGGACCCTGCTCGAGTGGGTGCGGCGGGAGCAGCCCGACCGGGGCCGCCGCCTCGAGGTCCTGGCCCGGATCGCCGATGGGGTGGCCCACGCGCACGAGCACGGAGTGATCCACCGCGACCTCAAGCCTAGCAACGTGCTCGTCGGGGCCGACGATCGGGTGTGCGTCCTGGACTTCGGTGTGGCGCGGTTGCTCGAGCCCGCCGCGATCGGCGATCCGACGCTGACCCAGCACGGGGAACTGATCGGGACGCTGCGCTTCATGAGTCCCGAGCAGGCACGGGGCGATGCGGCGGTCGTCGGTCCGGCGAGCGATGTCCACGCGCTCGGGTTGCTCGTGTTCGAGGTCCTCACCGGGCGCAGTCCCTACGAGGTTCCGGCCAACGTGGGCGAGGCCCTCCCCGCGATCCTGACCGCCGTTCCCGATCGGCTCCGTGCCGTCGACGCGTCGCTGCCGGTCGGGGTCGACCGGATCTGCGCCGGGGCACTCGAGCGCGATCCACGCGAGCGGACCCCGGAGGCGGCCCTGGTGGCCCGGGATCTCCGGTCGGTCGCCGCCGGGCGAACCGTACCGCCTCGCCGTGGCCGCTGGCGGCGACTACGCCGTCGGCTGGGTCGGCCCGTCGCGGCCGTGGCGCTGCTCCTGGGCGTGGCCGCGCTGGGGGTGGCGATCGGCGCCCGGCACGTGGCGATCGATCCCGCCGTCGAGATGCAGCACGTGCGCACGGCGATCCAGGAGGCGCACAAGCGGATCCAGGGGAGCGAGCGGACCGAGGCCGGTTTGCGCGAGGCCGTGGTCCTGCTGCGCGACGCCCGCGATCGCCTCGACCACGTGCCGGACGCTCCGGCGGTGGCCGAGTGGCAGCGCTTCCTGCAGTGGAGACTCGGCGAAGCGCACTACTTCCTGGGTTCCCTGCACCGGGATCCGGCCGAGTACGCCGACGCACTGGCGGCGTGGGAACTGGCCGGACGGATCGATCCGCAACGACGCGACCTCGACGAACTCGATCCGTCCGACGCCATGACGGACCACATCCGTTACATCAACGTCGCCCGTGCGCATCAGGGAATGGGCCTGGCCCTGGCCGCGCTGGCCGACTACCGCGAGCCCCGGGCGACGTGGTCGCGTTCCCTGGTGGTGCGCAACCAGGCGCTCACACTCTTGGCGACGGGCCAGCACGGACGCCCGGCCGAAGCCCACGAGTTGGAACTCGGATACCAGGATCTGCAACAGGGCTATGCCCGCAACGAGGTGGGCGAGAGCAAGGTCATGCTCGGCGCCGTCGACGGCGATCTGCAGACGGTCGAATCCGGCCTCGCCGATCTGCTCTTCGTCGCCGACCACGGCCTGTTGCGTGTCGATCCCTACGCCGAGGCGTCGCTGCACTACAACCTGGGCCGCGGCCACGGCGTCCGCGCCGAGCTGACCGGGGATGCGGCCGACTTCGACGCAGCGGAGGTGTGGTTGGAGCGATCCCTCGAACGGCGCACGCCGGTGCGGAGCGCGAAGGCGCACGTGGAGAGCCAGCTCTGGCTCCTGCGGGTGGATCGCGGGCGTGCCCAGCTGGCCGCGAACGTCGAGGAGGCGCGGGCGTGGCACTCCCGGGCCCTCCGGCGTGGAACCCGGTTGCTCCGGACCCTGGGGGATCGCCTGCATCCCCACGACCGCGGCCGCGTGGCCCTCGAACTCGCGGGACTGGAGATCGACGCCGCGCTCCGTGGCGAGGGACCGTGTCTGTTCGAGGCCGAGCGCTGGTTCGGTGAGGTCGAGGAACACCTGACGCGCCGAGAAACGCCGGTGGACCACGCCCGTTTCCTGTACGAGCGCGCGCGCCGCGAACGTGCGAGCCTGGGCGTGGAGAGCGAAGACGACGGCAGCGCGGCCCGGCGCGCCGACGAACACTTCGCGGTCCTCACCGACCTCATGCCACCGGCACACCACCCGAGTCTGCACGCACGCGTGGATCGGGAACGCGCGTGGTGGGCGGGGCGGGCCATGCTCTCGACGGAGCACTGATCAGGCGGGGGCCTCGGTGTCGTCGAGCCGCGCCCGGAGCCACTGACGTGCGAAGGCCCACTGCTTGCGCACCCACCGCGACGAGCGCCCCATCTCCTGGGCGATCTCTTCTTCCGTCATCGCCCCGAAGAAGCGCATCTGTGTGATCATCGCCGCGTCGTCGTCGACGCGGGTCAGCCGTTCCAGCAGGTCGTTCAGGATCAGCGCCCGGTCGAGACCCTGATCGTTCAGGGGGATCGACTCGTCCAGGTCGACACGTGTCCAGCCGCCGCCGCGCTTGTCGCGGCCGCGGGCGCGCGCGTGATCGACCAGGATGTGCCGCATGGCGGCGGCGGCCACCGCGAGGAAGTGTGCGCGGTCCTGGTAGGTGCCCGAGCCCTCGGGGCCGAGCCGCAGGTAGGCTTCGTGGACGAGTGCCGTGGGACTCAGCGTGTGATCGGAGCGTTCCCTGGCCAGGGCACGCCGAGCGTGTCCGAGCAGCTGCTCGTAGAGCGCGGGGAAACCTTCGTCCCCGGCCGATGGGATGTTCACCTCCGCCGCTCCCCGGCGCGAGGATGGGAGCCTGAACCGTTCGCGACCCTACGGTGGCCGTCGGTGGGGGTCAAGCCGGCCGACGGTGAAGAATGGTGAGAATTTCCCCTGACGGCGTTCCGGTTCCGTGGGCCGTTGTCGCTTTCTCCAGTACAGGGATGGAGTCCTCGGACCACCTGCGATGCTCTCGAGGCACGAGAGCTCTTCGAGGGAGTCCCCACCCCACGTTCCGAGCCGTCGGTCGGGAGCCGGATGGTACGTGAGCGCGGGGTGGGGTTTTCTCGTTTCGTGCGCGCCGGATGTCCCGACGGCGCCACTGCCGGCGCCGGGCCGTTCGGTGGTCGGCGGCAGGAAGGGATTGCGTTAGAGTGTCCTCCCGCGCACCGCCGCCGCCCGGCGGGCGGGAGCGGTGGGCCTCTAGCTCATCAGGTAGAGCAGCAGACTTTTAATCTGCCGGTGCAGGGTTCGAGTCCCTGGGGGCCCACCATATGTATCAACGACTTACGCCCGGATTGGTCGAGCGCAGATTGGCATTGAGTTGCTAGCTGGGTCCTCTGGTGGGTCCGTCTCTTGACGGC
>CAZQHE010000034.1:31036-34695 GCA_964593155.1 uncultured bacterium | reverse complement strand
GCCTCGCCCTGGCCATCCAGAACCGGCAGACCTACTGGATCGGCGACGAGTTGAACCACAACTGCATCATCCGTGCGATGCGGATCGCCAACGTCCCGCGCGAGAACAAGGCGATCTACCGGCACAACGACATGGCGCACCTCGAGGAGTGCGTGGAGAACGTTCCCGAAGGGATCGAGCGGGTGGTCGTGATCTTCGACGGCGTGTTCAGCATGCGCGGCGACACCGCGCCGCTCGACGAGATCGACCGGATCCTCGAGCCGCACCGCGATCGCTTCGCCGAGGGGCTGATCACCGTGGTCGACGACTCGCACGGCATCGGCGCCTACGGCGAGACCGGCCGCGGCACCGAGGAGCACGCCGGGGCGAAGGCCGACGTGGTGGTGGGTACCTTCGGCAAGGCCTTCGGAGTGAACGGCGGCTTCATCGCCAGCAGCGCCGAGGTGGTCGAGGCCGTGCGGCAGAAGGCCGACACCTACATCTACACGAATCCGCTGAGCGCGGCCGACTGCGCGGCGGCGATCGAGGCCCTCGACATCACCGACAGCGAGGAGGGGCGGCAGCTCCTGCGCCACCTGCACGACCGCATCGCGCAGTTCCGGGCCGGGATCGAGTCGCTGGGCATGGAGTCGATCCCCGGGCCACACCCGGTCGTGCCGCTGCTCGTGCGTGACACCGATCGTACGCGCGGCATGGTGACGAAGTTCTTCGAACACGGCGTGCTCGTGGTGGGGTTGACCTTCCCCGTGGTGCCCCAGGGCGACGAGACGATCCGCTTCCAGATCAACGCTGCCCACACCGAGGCCGACATCGACGAGGTGCTCGGTGTGCTCGACCGTATCCGCTGACGCGGTCTAGCGGTCGGCCCGTCCGCCCCGCGGTCCCACGCGCGCGAGTTCGGTCTTCAGATATTCGAACGTGGGCGTGAGCTCACCCCGCCAGAGGATCGCCGCGCGACGGATCGGATCGGGGAGCTCGGCCTCGTCGAAACCCGCCTCGAGGTCGAGGTCGGCCAGGGCCGCGACGAAGGGCTCGAGTGCTTCGGAGAAGGTCTCCGATGCCTCGATCGGCAATTCCGTCGGCAGGTTCCCCACGGCCATCACGGCGACGCCGGGTCCCTCGAATCCCGCGGGCGACGCTCCGGTCGTCGGGTCGAAGACGTAGACGGGGTCGCCCGGCTCGGTGTCGCGCACGGTGCACGCGAGCGAACCGCCGACGTCGCAGGTGATGTCGCCGACGGCCAGCAGGCGCCCGTTCGGCGCCACCGCCACTCGCAGGTCCTCCCGCGTGGCGAAGACGGGATAGCGTTCGTCCCAGTACACGCCGTGCACGAAGAGCGCGACGTGGGGGAGGTACTCGCCGAGCCGCGTGCGGTAGCGCTCGGGCGCGGCGTAGTATTCCTGCTTGTCGAAGCCGCCGTCGGCCCGCTGCACCAGGTGGTGGTGTTCGAAGCGCACCCGGCCGATGCGATCGCCCACGTGGTCGTGCGCCGCGTTCCAGTCGGCCAGTTCCTCGGGGGCGACGTTCTCGAAGGGCAGCAGGTCGAAGATCTCGAGGGCGCCGTTGGTGACGTTGCCGCTGCCGGTGAAGCCCACGGTGAGGGGGCGCACCTCGTCGGGCACCTCGCCGGCGCGGATCCGCTCGCCGGCGGCCCGGACGGCCTCGCGTGCCTCGCCCACGTCCGCGTAGCGATGGGCGGGCTGCAGGTCGTCGAAGGGGTTGGGGTGTCCCAGGGCCGCGAGCCTGCGGCCGAGGGCCCAGAGGCTGTCGAGCATCCCGGTCACGCCGGCGTGGTGGCTGAAGTAGATCATCCGCCGCCCGACCGCGTCGGTCACGCACTCGTAGTCGATCAGCGTGCATCCCAGCTCGGCCATGCGCGCCAGCATGGGCATGTTGAACCACTGGCCCTTGATCGTGTGCGAGAAGAACAGGTAGGCGCCGCCGGGCCGGAACCACGAGGCCGGGATCTCCTTGATGCCCAGCACCACGTCGGCGTCGCGGACGTCGTCGACGATCGTCGCCCCGGCACGCGCGTAGGACGCGTCGGCGAAGGCCCTCCGGTCGAAGCGCTCGACGAGGATCTCGATGCCGGCCGCGGTCAGGCGGGAGACGGCGTCGGGGGTCAGGGCCACGCGGCGCTCCCATTCGTTCTTGTCCTCGCGGCGGAGACCGATGCGCAGACGCGGCACGGGTGGACCTCGGGCGGGAGTACGGCTTCCGGACCCGATCATGGGTAGTCGAAGCCGGGCGGGGTCGCGAACCGGGGCCGCCCTCGATCTTTCCAGGGTCGACCACGGGCGTTAGTCTGGTCGCGGCGCCCGCTCGTCTCCGATCCGCCCGAGGCATGTCCACCGATCGTCTCCGCCGCACCGTCCTGGTCTGCCTGCTCCTGGCGACCAGCGCCGCCGCCCAGCCCTCGGCCACGGCGGAGAGCGTCGTCGTGTTGCCGGCCGACGGGGCGACCACGGCTCTGGGAGGGACGAACACGGTGTTCGGTTCCGGCGCCTTCGACGCCCTCGACCAGCCGGCGCTGGCGGCCGGGGCCCGGGCGATCGGCCTGGACGTCTCGTGGCAGATCGATCGCTTCGTCGAGTCCGGCGTCGATCCCTGGGCGGTGGGCGTGGTCTTCCCCCTCGGCACCGACGACCGGCGCCTGCCCGCGCTCACGGTCGCCCACCGGAGATTGCAGGGCGACGATCTGCCCCTGGGCACCGACGAGCGCCTCCGGGTCGATCTCGATCACCAGACCACCAGCCTCGGTCTGGCGTGGGGTCCCGACGGCGGTCGGTGGTCGGCGGGGGGCGTCCTGCACGCGATGTCGAAGAGCGGAGTGAGCCGCTTCACGTTGCGCACCGCGGCCGGCGACACGTCGGTCGTTCCCGACGGCCACGACGACCTGCTCTTCGCCGCGAGCCTCGGGGCCGTCGCCTCGACCGGGGAGCGCTCCTTCGCCTCGGGCTCGTGGTCGCTGCGTGCGGGCGCGGCGCTGCGTCGCGTGGGCGAGGACGTCGACGTCGGCAGCCGGTCGCTCCTGTCCGACCTCGTGGAACGACGGGTGATCCGCCGCTCGGCCTTCGCCTCGGCGCTGGCCGTCGGGGGCGGGGCGCACTGGTGGAGAGCGGGTCTCGGTCTGCGGACCGCGTTCGAGGTCGCGTGGCCACTCTACGACGAGGCCCCCGACCGCCCTCTGCTCGCTGCGGGCGTGCAGGTGACCTTGGGCGACGCACTGTTCCTGCGGGCCGGGGTGCGGGACGATCACGTCGACACCATCATGACCCTCGGCGCCGGATTGCGGGCGCAGCTCCCGCGCCGGTGGAGCGTGGGTCTCGACGTGGCCCGGGAGCCGGGACGCGGCGAGCGAGGCGACACGCCCGATGCCATCGTGGTCGGGGTGCGCCTGACTGCTCCGATCCCGGGCTCCGGGGACGACGACGATCTCGACGATCTGCTCGACGACCTCGAGGACATCGACGACTGGATCGACGATCTCGAACCGGCGCCGGCCGACACCACCACTTCCTCCACCTCCGATCAGGAGTGACCGCCGTGACGCAACGCGTGCTCTTCGTCTGCCTCGGCAACATCTGCCGCTCTCCCCTGGCCGAGGGCGTGTTCCGCCATCTCGTCGCCGAGCGTGGTCTCGAGGACCGGGTCGAGAT
>CAZQHE010000034.1:0-31026 GCA_964593155.1 uncultured bacterium | reverse complement strand
TCGAGATCGACTCGGCCGGGACCGGAGGCTGGCACGTGGGGGAGGGGCCCGATCCGCGCTCGCTCGAGGTGGCGGCGCGCAACGGGGTGAGTCTGGACGGTCAGGCGGCCCGCCGGATCGAGGCCACCGACCTCGGCGACTTCCACTGGATCGTGGCCATGGACGCCGACAACGAGCGCGACCTGCGGCGTCTCGCCCAGGACGCCGCGGGCGTGCGTATCCACCGCCTGCGCGACTTCGACCCGGAAGGCGTGGGCGACGTCCCCGATCCCTACTACGGTGGGCCGCAGGGTTTCGACACCGTCTACGCGATGGTCGAGCGCAGTTGCCGCGCCCTGCTCGATCGGGTGGAAGCGGAGCTGGACCGGTGATCGACGACGCGCGACTGCGTGAGGTGCTCGAGGACGGCCTGGGCCGGCCGGTCGGCGACTTCGGGCGCACGCCGCTCGGCGGTGGGTGCATCAACGACGCCTTCGTCGTCGACGTCGGCGAACGCTTCGTGGTGAAGGGCAACGACCGCCCACTCCCGCACCAGTTCGAGGCCGAGGCCCGGGGGCTCGAGGCCCTGGGGGCGGCCGACGGTCCGCTGGTGATCCCGAAGGTGCTGGGCTTCCGAGACGATCCGGACGCGGGCGGGTTCCTCGTGATCGAGTACCTCGAGCCCGGCCGCCCCGCCGCGGACTTCGACGAGCGCCTGGGGCACGGACTGGCCGCCCTGCATCGCCACTCCGACGAGCAAGGCTTCGGCTTCGAGGTCGACGGTTACTGTGGAGCGACGCCGCAGCCGAACCCGTGGACCGACCGTTGGCCGGACTTCTACGCCGAACACCGGATTCGTCACCACGTGAGCCTGGCCGCCGAGCGCGGTCTCGACCGCGGGACGGTGGACCTGCTCGAGTCGATCGCCGATCGCCTGGAGGAGTGGATCGACGACGGCCCTTCGTCGTTGATCCACGGCGACCTCTGGTCGGGCAACCTGCACTGCACGGCCGACGGGTCTCCGGCCCTGATCGACCCGGCGGCCTACTTCGGCCACCGCGAGGCCGAGCTGGGCATGATGTCGCTGTTCGGAGGGTTCCGGCCCGCGGTGTGGGAGGCCTACCAGGAGGCCTGGCCGCTGGAACCCGGATGGAGGCAACGCCTCGGCCTGTACGAGCTGTACCACCTGATCAACCACTACGTGCTGTTCGGCGGGGCCTACGCGGCGTCGACCCGCGACTGCGCGCTGCGCTACGCGGGCTGACTCCGCGGCGCCGGCCGACGGCTCAGCGCTGCACGCTCAGCTGC
Organism: uncultured bacterium; assembly: GCA_964593155.1. Classification (GTDB taxonomy): domain Bacteria; phylum Krumholzibacteriota; class Krumholzibacteriia; order JAJRXK01; family JAJRXK01; genus JAJRXK01. Next base: position 29,739 of record CAZQHE010000034.1, on the reverse strand, counting down.
AGGAAGATCTGCCGGGGGATCTCGGCGGCGGGATAGATGTCGGTACGATCCTCGAGATCCACGCGTCCGTCGTCGATCAGGTTGCGGCCCAGCAGTGAGACCTCGACCGCGGGGTCGGGCCTCCACGCCAGCCGTGCCTGCAGTTCCCGGACACCCTCGATCGGGAAGCGGTAGACCGCCTGCTCGTCGGGCACGTCGTCGAGGGCCGAGCTCACGCGCAGTCCGAGGTCGGCGTTCCACGCCGGCGACGGGGCGAGGCCGATGCGGACGAAGCCCGTGTGCCGGGGCGAGTCCTCGGCGTTGTTGTTGAAGAAGCTGACGGCCATGTCGCCCTGGGCGGCATCCATCGGCGCGTCGAGCAGGTCGAGGTCCAGCCACGTGTAGCTGGCCTGGATCCGCACCCACGGGCGCGGCCGGAGCTCGAGCACCGTTTCCACCCCGCGGGCTCGCATCTCGGCTCCGTTGACGACCTCCGAGTCCAGCTCCAGATGGGGTGGGACGTCGACGCCGGTGACGAGCTCCGGCTGCTTGACCCGTGAATACACCAGGTCGTCGTAGTCCTGCTCGAAGAGAGCGACGTCGAGGCCGATGGTCTCGCCCAGCTGCTTCCTCCATCCGAGCTCGTAGGCGAGCATCGATTCGGAGTCGAGGTCGGGGTCGCCCTGGAAGTTCGCCACCGCCGGAACCGGGGCGTCCTGTCCCGTGTCGACCTGACGCCGCGCCACCGTGGAGGTGTAGGCGCGCGAGGGCGTACGGACCGCCCGCGAAACGGCTCCCCAGAAGAAGCCCCCGCGACCGGCATCGAAGGCAGCCCGGGCGCTCGGCTGCCACTGCCAGCCCGCATCGGAGCTGTGCTCGAGTTTGGTGCCGGCGATCAATCGCAGACGGTCGGAGACACGGAACTCGTCCTGCGCGAAGAGGCTCGCCCAGTGGACGGTCCGCTTGGACGGGAGGAAACCGTAGGTGGAGCTGCCCTCGATCCGGTCGTCGGACACGCGCAGGTTCGCGCCGGTGACGAAGTCGTGGCGATCCCCGTCGCGGGTGAACTGGAGGTCGGCGTCATAGCTGAAGCGCTCTTCGTGGAAGAGACGTTCGTCGCGGTCGTGGAACTCGAGCCAACTCTGGACGGCAAGACTCGAACGATCGCCGACGGGGCGCACCCAACGTCCGAGCGCGGAGACCGCCTGGGTGAGGTGCAGGTCGACGCCCTGCACCACGTCGACCTGACGTTCGTCGTCGAACAGGACGTCCTCGCGTTCGGTCTCCACCCGGTACGTACGCGCGTTGAGGGTCAGCTCCCCACCGCCGACCGGGGCATCGTAGCGCAGACCTGCGGACAGGTTGCGCCATCCTCCACCGTCGAACTGGCCCGGGGCGGCTTCGAACTCGCCCCGGTCGTGCCCGCTGATCCACACACGGCCGTGGCCGTCGTCGCCGACACGGCCGCCGACCCGCGCCCGGGCTCCGAACTCGTCGCCGCTCACGCGGCTCGACAGCCACCAGCCCTGGGTTTCGCTGGCCTCGCGTGTGACCACGTTGATCACGCCGTTCACGGCATTGGCGCCCCACAGCGCTCCGCCGGGCCCGCGGACGATCTCGATGCGGTCGATGTCTTCGATCGGCAGGTCGTGCTCGTCCCAGTACACACCCGAGAAGAACAGGCTGTAGATGGAGCGGCCGTCGATCAGGACGAGGAGTTTGTCCGAAAGGACACCGTTGAAGCCTCGGACGCCGACCGCGGTGTTGGCGGCGTTCAGACGGGAGAACTGTACGCCCGGCACCCATTCGAGGGCGTCGACCAGGGTGACCGCGCCGGAGCGCCTCAGGTCGTCGCGCGTGAGCACGGTGACCGCGGCCGGGGTCTCGAAGGCCGTGGTGGGGCGCTTGGAGGCCGTCACGACCTCGACCTCGAGGAGCTCCTCGAGCGACATCTCGTCGAGCCCGTCGCCGGCGGCGGCCGGCCCGGCGAGGGCCATCGCGAGCGCGATCCACGGCCAGATGTGCAGTCGTCCGGACATGTTCCTCCTCGATGGGGGTTTTTCGGCCCGGTTCGGTGGACCTTGAGGACCGATCCGTGCCGAGCGAGGAAGCCCGCGCGTGACGCGGCGGGAGCGACCGGTCATACTGGGCGGCCCCGCTGCCAGAGGTGCCGGAATGAAGCGACTGACCCCGAATCTGCTCGTGGAGTCGATCGAGGACGTGCTGCCGTTCTGGGAGGCCCTGGGATTCGAGCGTACGGCCGAGGTGCCCCACGGTGGCCGGCTGGGGTTCGTGGGCCTGACGCGCGGCGACGCCGAACTCATGTTCCAGAGCCGGGCCTCGCTCGAGGCCGATCTGCCCGAGGCCGTGCCCGAGAGCTGCGATCACTCCGGTCTCGGACTGTTCGTCGAGATCGACATGCCCTTCGACGAGCTGATCCAGCGGATCGGCCGGACCGAGGCCCAGGTCCTGGTCCCCGATCGCCACACCTTCTACGGGGCCCGCGAGATCGCGGTGCGGACGCCCGACGGTCTCTTCGTCGTCTTCGCGGCCTTCGAGGACGACCCGGCCGGTTAGTTCCCGCCGCGGGCCCGTCGCCCGGGCGGTCGCCGCCGCGAACCGTGTCGTCGCACCACCTGCTGGCTCTCGGCGCGGGCCTTCGCGGTTCTCCGGACCGCCCAGATCCGCGAGCGGGCCTGCTTCACGGCCGTCGTGTGGTCCACGATCGGGGCCGGATAGTCCCGGCCGATCACGCAGCCCGCCCGGTGCTGCACGTCGTGGGGCATGGTTTCGGGGCGCGGCAGGAATTCGTCGGGCACGCCCTCGAGTTCGGGCAGCCAGCGCCGCAGGAACACACCGTGTGGATCCTGGTCCTGCACCTGCTTGATCGGCGAGTAGATCCGCAGCGTGTTGATGCCGGTCACGCCGCTCTGCATCTGCATCTGCGGGTAGTGGATGCCGGGCTCGAAGTCCAGGAACAGGCGGGCGAGGACCTCGGCGGTGTGGGTCCAGTGCAGCCACAGGTGGTAGCTGGCGAAGCTCACGAGCATGGCGCGCATGCGGAAGTTGATCCAGCCGGTCGCGTGCAGCGCCCGCATGCAGGCGTCGACCATCGGGAAGCCGGTCCGGCCCGCGCTCCAGGCGGCAAGGCGCTCGGGATCGAATTCGTCCTCGCGCAGGCCATCGTACACACGGGCCATGTTGGTCCACTCGAGCTCGGGCTGGTCGTCGAGCTTCTGCGAGAAGTGGCAGTGCCAGCGCAGACGCTTCTCGAACGAGGCCAGCGAGCGCAGCCAGGTGGGCGGGAGCGTCTCGCCGCGGGCGCGCAGTTCCTTCAGCTCGGCCCGGCGGGCCACGGTGTTCTGGTACACCGTGCGCATCGAGAGGGTGCCGTAGGCCAGGTGGGGACTCAGACGGCTGCACTCGTCGTCGGCGGTCACCGGGCTGGACATGGCGCGCTGGTAGTCCACCGAGCGGGCCGCGAGGAAGCTCGAAAGGGTGTCACGGCCGAGTGTTTCGCCGCCGGTCTGGACCTCGGTCCGCGCCGAGGGCGGCAGCCCGAGGTCGGCCGGGCCGAGGATGCCGGTGCCCGGCGGCGCGTCGGCGGCCGGGATGCGCTCGGGCGGGTCGACGAGTGGGGCGGTCATCCGTTCGCGCCACCGGGCAGCCCACCCGTCGCGGTCGCGCAGACCGCGGACCACACCGGTCTGCGGGACCTCGGTCCAGCGGACGCCGCGCTCCCGGCACCAGGCGGCGACGCGTCGGTCGCGGGCCCGGGTGCGGTCGAGGCCGGTCTTCTCGTGGCTCCAGAGCGCATCGAAGCCACCGAGTTCTGCGTACAAGCTCTCGAACACTGCGGGCAGGGGACCGCGTAGGATCGTCAGGCAGCCACCGCGGAGTCGTAGCTCGCGGTCGAGTTCCACCAGGGACTCGTTCACGAATTCCAGGTGCGAGGGATCGTGGACGGGAGCGGAGAGGACCTCGGGTTCGTACACGTAAACACAGACCACACGACCGCGTGCGACGGCCTCGGTCAGGGGCAGGTGGTCGCGCACGCGGAGATCACGCTCGAACCAGACGACCTGGACGGATCGGGACGGGTCGGACACCGAGGCTGTACCGGGGGGATGACGGGAGTGCGGCGACACGACCCGAGCCGGAGGCCAGCCCTCACGCGGGGCGGCCGTGTGCTCCTCTTCGGGCTGACGTCGATGCTCGCCGTCGTCCTGTTCGCCCGACCGGCCCCGGCGGGATGCGCCGAGACGAGCCTCTGGGCCTACGAGGTCGTCCCCGAGGCCTTCCGGTCGGGCGAGGTGGACGACGTCTACGCCGCGATCGACGAATGGTGGGCGGACTGCGGGCCCGTGCCGGAGGTGCGGCGGATCGACGTTCTCGCGCAGATCTGGGCAGGAGATTTCGATCCCACCCGGCTCACTCCCGAGTTCGTCGATCACCTCGTCGAGATCGAACTGCGGACGCGGGAGCTCGCCGCGGCCGATCGCGACACCACGCTCGACGACGTGCTCTGGACCCGCCGCTTCGATCGCTTCAGTCGGGACCTGGCCGCCGATCTCGTCCCCGTGACCGCACCCGGAACCGTCGAGTATCTTCTGACACGCTTCTACGCGGGCGACACCGATGTCCTGTGGTCGCGCATCGACGTCGATCCCTACGCCTCGACCTGGCTGGCGACTCTCGTCCGGGCCGAGCGGGAGCGCCTGTCCGAGCCGCAGCCCCGCGGGCTGGCCGGGCTGTACCTCGGCCAGTGGACCGGACGCGGTGGTCTGGAGCCCGTGGGAGGCCGCTTCGCCTTCGGTCTGCAACTCGGCGGATGGGTGGGTCGGTTCGGAGCCCGGCTGACCGGCGATCTCCTCGCGGGCAGCTACGAGGGCGACTACGTGATCCGCGACGGCGAGAACCTCTTCCTCACGAGTCGGTTCACCGGCTTGTCCGCGCTGCTCGAACCGAGCCTCCGCGTGGCGTCGGTCGGTCCGCTGGCCCTCGACCTCACCGCCGGGGTGGGCTGGGCCGGGGTCGAGGCCCTGTCGCCGGAAGTGGTCCGCGATGTCGAGCTGCCGGCCGTGTGGGCGCACGCCCTGGTGCGCTCCGCGGGTGCGAACGCGCGGTGGACGATCGACCACCGTTTCCTCGAAGCGCAGTTCCGCTGGGAGTGGTCGGACTGGAGCACCGGGGCCGACGGGACCGACCTCGACGGCGAGGCCTGGCAGATCCGGGTGGGATTCGGCGCCACCACGTCGACCGGCGATCTCGACGAGCGCCGCGAAGTGCTGATCCCACGGCGCACGAGGCCCCGGTGATTGCGATCGCAGGAATCGGGTCGCGCGGATCCGAGTGGCCGACCTACCCTGGCGCCACCTCCGGCCGAGGAGCTCTCGTGCACGACTACGCCCGCATCGAGGCCGCGCTGGAGCGCATCGAGCGCGACGCCCGGCGCCAACCCACGCTCGAGGAAGTCGCGGCATCCGCGGGTCTGAGTCCCGGGCACTTCCAGCGGGTCTTCACGCGGTGGGCCGGCATCAGTCCCAAGCGTTTCCTCCAGGCGGTCACCGTGCGCCGCGCGCGCGAGCTGCTGCGCGCCCGCCGCCCCGTCCTCGACGTGGCGCTCGACGTCGGGCTCTCGGGGCCGGGTCGGCTGCACGACCTCACGGTGGCCTGCGAGGCCATGACCCCCGGTCAGATCGCCCGTCGGGGCGAGGGCGTGACGATCCGGCACGCCTTCGTCCCTTCGTCGCTCGGCCCGGCCTTCGTGGCCAGCACCGAGCGGGGGGTCTGTGCCCTCGAGTTCCCGGACGCCGACGACGACCCCGTGCGCCGAATGGGCCACGACTGGCCCGGGGCGACGCTCGTGGTCGCCAGCGACGACGAGGCCCGTTACTGGTCGGGGGCGATCTTCGGTCGGGGTCCGCGGCCGCCACTCGCGCTGCACCTGCGCGGGACGAACTTCCAGATCCAGGTCTGGCGCGCGCTGCTGCGGATCCCGCCGGGGCGGGTGGTCGACTACGGCTCGCTGGCCGAGGCCGTGGGACGGCCAGGGGCCGCGCGCGCCGTGGGAGCGGCGGTGGGCGCGAATCCGGTGGCCGTGCTCGTTCCCTGCCACCGTGTGCTGCGTCGTCACGGCGAGCTCGGGGGCTACCGCTGGGGCACGACGCGCAAGCTGGCCCTGCTGGGACTCGAGCTGGGATGTGGATCCGACGAGGGCGGGGCTCAACCGTCGTTCGACTGATCCTTCCAGCGACGCAGTCGCTCGAGTTCCTCGCGGGCGCGGAAGGCCACCTCGGTGTGTTCGAAGTCCTCGAGCAGCAGTTCGAGGCGGGCGATGGCCTCGTCGACGTCGCGGTCGGGGTTGAGCAGATGCCCCTCGGCCCGAGCCCATTCGTACAGGGCCTCGGCCCTGACCTCGTCGCGGGTACCGTGACGGTAGAGATCGCGGTAGATCGCGATGGCCCCGTCGTAGTCGCTCTCGCGGAGCAGGCGGTCCGCCTCCTCCTGCAGACTCTCCGACCGCAGGGTGGTGGACTGTTCGATCGTGCCGTCGAGATCGTCGTCGTAGGGGTCGACCCGGCGCTCGACCTCGGCGCGTCCCCCGCACCCCGACACGAGGGTCGTCGCGACGAAGAGGACGACGATGAAAGTCGGCTTCATGGTCGTGGTCCTTCCGGGCGGGGACGATGACGTCGGATGCGGCCCCGACTATACTCCGGCCACGCATCCCACCCAAAGCATCCGCGAGGTCCGCGCCATGCCCCCTGCCACCACGCTCCGACTCGTCCCCGGTTCCATGGAACTCCCGAACCTGCGGAGAGTGGTCGAAGGGCCGGTCCGCGTGGACCTCGACGACGACGCACGCGCCGCGGTGCGGGCGGCACGGGACAGCGTCGACGCCATCGTGCGCGAGGAGAGGGTGGCCTACGGCATCAACACGGGCTTCGGGTTGCTCGCCCGCACACGCATCGGGGCGAACCAGCTCACCGACCTGCAGCGCAACCTGGTGCTGTCGCACTCCACGGGGGTCGGGCCCGAGCTGGACGACGCCACCGTGCGGTTGGCGCTGGTGCTCAAGATCCTGGGGCTGGCCGGGGGCAACTCCGGCGTGCGGCCCGAGCTGATCGACACGCTCGTCACGATGGTCGAGCACGACCTCCTGCCGTGCATTCCGTCGAAGGGTTCGGTCGGCGCGTCGGGCGACCTGGCCCCGCTGGCCCATCTGGCGGCCACGTTGCTCGGGGTGGGCTCGTTGCGGCAGCACGGCGAGCGGCTCCCCGCGGGCGAGGGACTGCGCCGCGCCGGTCTCGAGCCGATCGACCTGGCGCCGAAGGAGGGACTGGCCCTGTTGAACGGGACCCAGATCTCGTCCGCGCTGGCCCTGCGGTCGCTGTTCGAGGCCGAGCGGTTGTTCGCCGACGCCGCCGCCACCGGCGCCCTGAGCGTCGACGCCCTCATGGGTAGCGACACGCCCTTCGATCCACGCATCCACGCGGTACGTGGCCACGCCGGCCAGATCGACGCGGCCGCGGTCTACCGCGGGCTCATGCAGGACAGCGCGATCCGGCAGTCGCACCTCTCCTGCGATCGCGTGCAGGATCCCTACTCGCTGCGCTGCCAACCGCAGGTCATGGGCGCGGCGCTCGACCTGATCCGGCGTACGGCCGACACCCTGCGCATCGAGGCCAACGCGGTCACCGACAACCCGCTCATCTTCCCCGAGGACGACGACGTGCTGTCGGGCGGGAACTTCCACGCCGAACCGGTGGCCATGGCCGCCGACGTCCTCGCCCTGGCCATCGCCGAGATCGGCGCGCTCTCCGAGCGCAGGCTGGCCCTGCTGATCGACCCCGCGCTCAGTGGGCTGCCGGCCTTCCTGGTGGAGAACGGCGGTGTGAACTCGGGCTTCATGATCGTTCAGGTCACCGCGGCGGCGCTGGCGTCCGAGAACAAATCGCTGGCGCATCCGGCCTGCGTGGACTCGCTGCCCACGTCGGCGAATCAGGAGGACCATGTGAGCATGGCCACCTTCGCCGCGCGGCGGCTGGGCGACATGGTCGACAACACCCGTGGGATCGTCGCCTGCGAGCTGCTGGCCGCGGCGCAGGGGATCGACTTCCATCGGCCGCAGACGACCTCGCCACGACTGCAGCGCCTGCAGCACGCCGTGCGCGAGCGCGTGGACTTCTACGAGGAGGACCGCTACCTGGCCCCCGACATCGATGCGGCCACCGAGCTGCTGCGCGGCGACCTCGCCGTCGATCTGTGCACCGAGGTGGTCGGAGACCTCCTGCCGTCCTACCCTCGGGTGGAATCCAACCCCGAGAGGAACTGAACCATGGCCGCCACCCCGTCCACCATGCTCGAGCTGGGCACGCCCGCGCCCGACTTCTCGCTGCCCGACACCGTGGGCGGCGGGACCGTTTCGCGCGACGACTTCGCCGACGCCCGCGCGCTGCTCGTGATGTTCGTGTGCAACCACTGCCCCTTCGTGATCCACGTGCGCGAGGAACTCGCGCGTCTGGCCGCCGACTACCGCGACCGCGGCGTGGCCGTCGTGGCGATCAGCGCCAACGACGTCGAGAAGTACCCGCAGGACTCCCCGGAGAGGATGCAGGAGTTCGCGGCGGAGAACGGCTGGGACTTCCCGTACCTCTACGACGACTCGCAGGAGGTGGCGAAGACCTACCGCGCGGCGTGCACGCCCGACTTCTTCCTGTTCGACGGCGACCGGAAGCTGGTCTACCGCGGTCAGCTCGACGACAGCCGTCCCGAGTCGGGGATCCCGGTCACCGGTGCCGACCTGCGCGCGGCTCTCGATCGCGTCCTGGCTGGCGAGGCCGTGCCCCCCGCGCAGAAACCCAGCCTGGGCTGCAACATCAAGTGGAAGCCCGGCAACGAACCGGAGTACTTCGGATGAGCGCCCCAGAACTTCGGCCCTTCCACCTGGCCTTCCCCGTGAACGACCTCGAGGCGGCGCGGCGCTTCTACGTGGGTGTGCTCGGCTGCGGTACGGGACGCGAGAGCGGCCGGTGGATCGACTTCGATCTCGGCGGCCACCAGATCGTGGCGCATCTCGTCGAGAGTGGCGAGCGGGCACCGGGCAGCAACGTCGTCGACGGGAAGAACGTTCCCGCCTTCCACTTCGGTCTGGTGCTGAGCATGGAGCACTGGCGCGAACTCGCCGACCGTCTGCGTGCCGCGGACGTGGAGTTCCTGATCGAGCCCCACGTGCGCAACGACGGGCAGGTCGGCGAACAGGCGACGATGTTCGTGCGCGACCCCGCGGGCAATGCGCTCGAGTTCAAGGCCTTCGACGATCTGGGCCAGCTGTTCGCGACCTGAGACGACTCAGACCGACAGCGCCATCGAGAAGCGACGGCGGTACTTCTGCGCGAGCGGGTGGTCCTCGCCGAGCAGCGCGAACAGGGCGATGCAGGCGCGACGGGCGCCGTCGTCGTCGAGGCCGCGGTCCTGTTCGACCACACCGATCCACTTGCTCAGGGCTTCCTCCTGATCGCCGTGGGCGAAGTCGAGCGCGGCCTGTCGGTACATGGCGGCCACGTCGTCGTCGGGCGTGTGCTCCTGGGCGCGGGCCGCGTCGACGAGGTCGATCAGATGGAGCAGGTGCTGGGCCTTCTCGTAGGCCTCGGCGTCGCCGGTGATCGACTCGAGATGTTCGCGAGCGGCGGCGGGGTCGTCCTCGATCAACAGCCGTGCGAGTTCCAGCCGTGCGGTGTCCTGGTCGGGATCGAGCTCGAGCACCTTCTCGAACTCACGGCGTGCGCGCTCGCGATCGCCTTCGATCAACGAGGTCTGCGCCTGCGAGAGCGCGGCGGTGCTCGGTCCGGGCAGGTGCTGGCGCAACCACATCTGGATCTGCGGCTCGGGCAGCGCACCGACGAACTCGCCGATCACCTCGCCATTGCTGAACAGCTTCACCGCGGGAATGCTTCGGATGCCGTACTGCTGCGCGATGTCGGTGTGGGCCTCGGTGTCGACCTTCACCAGTTCCCAACGGCCCTCGGCCTTCGCGGCCAGGTCCTCCAGAACCGGTCCGAGCATCCGGCAGGGGCCACACCATTCGGCCCAGAAGTCCACGAGCACGGGCACTTCGTGGCTGCGTTCGAGAACGGCCGTGGTGAAGTCGGTCTGCAGTTCGTGGCGTGAACTCATGGTGGTCCTCCGGGACGGATCCGCGGCGTGCCGACGGAGGACGAAATAGGCAAGCGCGCAGGCCCGCGCCAGCGCTCAGCGCCCGCGGTCGCCGACGATCGTGCACAGACGCAGGAACTGCGAACTGGCCTGCAGACCGGACGCAGCCAGCTCCTCGACGTTCAGCACCATTCCCATGCGCGTGCCCTCGAGGACGAGGGCGAGGATCCCACCCTGGTCACGCACGAATCCGGGGGCTTCCCCGACGAGCAGGATCCCGGATTCCCCGAGTTCTCCCAGCCACTCCCGTTGCACGGGCTCGAGCTCGTCCGGTACGAACAGGACCTGGCAGGCACGCGCGTCGTCGAGCGAGGTGACCTCGACCACGTGGTAGACGTGGCCCTGTGTCGACGTCTTCTCGTGGAAGATCTCGCGGAGAGAGTCCCCGAAGGGGTCGTGGCCCAGCACGCCCACGCGGAGAACCTCGGTGCCGTGGTCGAGCACCGAATCGGGCCAGGTGAAGGCGCGGCTGATCCGGAAGAGGAACGCAGCCTTGACCTCGTACTCGTCGTGCGCACTCTGCGCGCCGACGACGCCGGGAACGAGGAGAGCCGGCACCATGGCCACGAGAACGCACAGTGCGTGCAGTCGACGGTCGGGAGGTCTCAACGCGGACCTCCCGGAAGGACCGGATCGTGCGATCTCGTGTAGCGATGCACCATCTCGGTCAGCGCCGCGAGGTTGAAGGGCTTGGCCAGGTAGTCGTCCATGCCCACCGCCACGCAACGGTCGCGGTCGCCCGCCATGGCGTTCGCCGTGAGCGCCACGATCGGTACCGATCGCATGGGTCCCTTGAGCGAACGGATGGTACGGGTCGCCTCGAAGCCGTCCATGATCGGCATGGCGCAGTCCATGAACACCATGTCGAACTCGCCCAGACGACAGTAGTCGACTGCTTCGCGTCCGTTCTGGGCCAACGAGACCCGGCATCCGGCCTTCTCGAGCATGGTCACGCCCAGGCGCTGGTTGACCACGTTGTCCTCGACCAGCAGCACCTCGGCCGTGTGGCTGCCGCGCGGTTGGAAGGCCTGGTCGGCGCCGTCCTCTGGGTGTTCGTCCTCGAGTTCGCCCGGTTCGAGGAACAGGCCGAAGTGGAAGCGGCTGCCGACGCCCTCCTCGCTCTCGGCCTCGAGACGTCCGCCCATCAGCTCGACCAGGCGGGCACTGATCGCCAGCCCGAGACCGGTGCCACCGAAGCGGCGGGTGGTGCTCGAGTCGGCCTGGGTGAAGCTCTCGAACACCTGCGCCAGTTTTCCGGGAGCGATACCGATGCCGGTGTCGGCCACCTCGAAGTCCAGACGGGGTTTGCCCTCGCGGGCGGACTTCACGCGGACGCGAAGGTCGACGTGCCCGGCGGTCGTGAACTTGACCGCGTTGCTCAGCAGGTTCAGCAACACCTGGCGGATGCGGACCGGGTCGCCGACGTAGGCCGCGTCGAGGTCGCGATCGAGGTCCACCCGCAGTTCGATGTTCTTCTCCTCGGCACGGACCTGGAGCATCTCCTTCGTGTCGTTCACCACCCGGCACACGTCGAAGGGGATCCACTCGACCTCCATCCGCCCGGCCTCGATCTTCGAGAAGTCGAGGATGTCGTTGATGATCGTGAGCAGTGCCTCGGCCGATCCGTGCACCGTGCGGGCGAAGTCCCTTTGTTCGTCGTCGAGTGGCGTCTGCATGAGCAACTCGGTCATGCCGAGGACGCCGTTCATGGGCGTGCGGATCTCGTGGCTCATGTTGGCCAGGAATTGGCTCTTGGCCAGAGCCGCGGCTTCGGCGCGATCGCGTTCGTGGCGGAGTTCCTCGGTGCGTTCGTCGACGCGGCGTTCGAGGTCGGCCCGGGCGTCCTGCAGGGCGGCGTCGCGCTGTTCGATCTGCTCGAGCATCTCGTTGAAGCCGTCGATCAGCAGTCCCATCTCGTCGCGTCCGCCGGGTTCGGCCCGGACGGAGTAGCGACGTTCCTCGGTCACGACGCGCATCACGCTCGACAGCCGGCTCATCGGCACGGTGATGACCCTCTGCAACGAGGTGGCGATGAGCAGTGCGATGACCACGCCCACGGTGATCATCGCCAGCGCGGTGCGGGTGGAGCGTGCCTGGTGGGCCGCGAGGGCGTCGGTGTTCGTGCGCAGGAAGATCCAGCCGGCGATCTCCTCGGCGCCCCCGGGTAGCTGGATGGGGGCGAGCACGACGAGGTCTTCGCCCACGTAGGCGTGGCCGGGCTCGCGGACGGGCATCCGGTCGAGCGGTTCCGGAGCCGGGTCCTTCTCCTCGCGATCGATCGCCACCAGGCTGGATCCGTCGGGCAGGAACACGCGCGCTTCCTCGAAGGAGGGCTCGGCGTGGAGCGCGCGCAGGACGGCGCCGGCATCGGTCGCGTCCTCGAAGAGCGCGGCCATCTTCAGGTTGTTGGCCACGACGTCGGCCAGGACGGAGCACTTGGCCTCCATCTCCTGGCGGATCTGGCGCGAGCCCTGGATCCACGTCACGGCGCCCGCCACCGCCAGGGCGAGTGTCGACGAGACGGCGATCAGGAGCATGAGCTTCCACCGCAGGGGCAGGTCGCGGCCCCATCGTTCGCTCCGGCGGGTTCGCGAGGGCGAGGGCATGCGGTGCGGGCTCCCGGGTGGGCGGCACGAGGATGCGGGCGTGGACACGCTCCGGCGCCACGGTCCGTGGTGGGCATCGGTCGTTCGCACGCCGAACCTGAGGGAAAGGTGCTGCCGGGCGCCGGGTCGCTCAGCCGGCGTGGACGATCTCCCAGGTGTGCCCGTCGGGATCCCGGACGCAGGCGCCGTACCCTCCCCACGGGAGGGGTCCGGGAGCCCGGGAGGTTTCGCCTCCGAAGTCATTGCATGACTGGACGATACGATTGACTTCGGCGTCAGAGTCGACGTTGATCGAGTGCAGGATCGCCGGGCCGGGGGTCGATGGCGGATTCCCGGCGAAGGCGGCGAGGGCGTCGGCGGGGTACAGGCACAGGCGGGTGGGGCCGGTCTCGAACGTGACCAGGTCGCCCCGTCGCGCGCGGATCGGCCAGCCCAGGCCGCGCTCGTAGAACGCCACGGCGGCCTCCATGTCGTGCACGCCGAGGGCGATGGTCGAGAGCCTCACGCGGATTCCTCCCGGGCCGTGGCGCGGCGGCGCCTCGCATCCGATGTTGGACGGGCGCCGAAACCGATCGGCATCAGGCGCCAACCGTTCCCGATCCCGATCTCCCCCTTCCGTTGACGCCGGACACCATGCGATTGCTCCCCACGGGCGGCAAGTCCTGGCCGCTCCTCGCGCTCCTGCTCGCGCTGATCGTCTCCGACGCGTCGGCCTCGGTCCTCCGTGGACGGGTGGTCGACGACGAGACCGGCGAGCCGCTCGCCTTCACCGCCGTCCGCCTCGAGGGACCCGGACCCACCCGCGACCTGCTGACCGGCAACGCCGGTCGCTTCTCGATCCGCGACCTCGAGCCCGGGCGCTGGAACCTTCTCTGCACCTACCTCGGCTACGAGGACCTCGAGCGCACCGTCGACGTGCAGCCGGGCGTGGCGATCGACCTCGAGCTGCGGATGGTGGTCGACGCCATTGAACTCGAGACGATCGAGGTGGTCGGGGATCGCAACGAGCTCGAGCAGGAACTGCAGACCGGCCTGGTGGAACTCGATTCCGAGACCCTGGCCCGGATCCCCTCGATCGGCGAGGCCGATCCGATCCGCGCCCTGCAGCTGTTGCCCGGCGTGCAGGCCGCCTCGGACATCTCCAGCGGTCTGTACGTGCGCGGCGGCGGCCCCGACCAGACCCTGGTCCTCTTCGACGGGGTGCCCGTCTACAATCCCACGCACGCCTTCGGTCTGTTCTCGAGCTTCCACCCGGACCTGATCGAGGACGTCACCCTGTACAAGGGTGCCTATCCCGCGCAGTACGGCGGCCGGTTGGGCGCGGTGCTCGACGTGCGCAGTCTCGAGGGCCAGCGCGGACCGACGCGCGGGCGCATCGGCGTGAGCACGATCGCCGCCCGTGGCCTGGTCGAGGGGAGCTGGGGCGACCGGACCTGGGCCCTGGGCGGTCGCCGCACGTACCTCGAGCCACTGCTCTCGATCCTGCGCAACAGCGACCCGGCGGTTCCCGCCTACTACTTCTACGACCTGAACGGGAAGCTGCGGATCCCCTCGTCGAGCGGCTCCACCGACCTGCGTTTCTACTACAGCCAGGACCAGCTCGACGTGAACGCCGACGAGAGCACGAGCATCGACCTGGGCTGGGGCAACTTCGTGGTGTCGGGCACGCACCGGCGACTGCTCGGCGAGTCGGCAACGGCCACCTTCAGCGCCTGGTACAGTCGCTACCGCAGTGACACCGATCTCAGCGTGTTCAGCACGCCGGTGGGGATCGCGAATTCGCTGCGCGACGTCTCGGCCGAGGCCACGTTGAGCTGGGCATTGCCACCCCGACATCGTCTCACCTTCGGACTCACCGGGAGCCGCTACCGCTTCTCCTACGACGAGTCCTTCAATCTCGAGGACACCGTCGACTTCGATGCCAGTGCCTACGACGTGGCGGCCTACCTCGAGGACACCTGGCGGCCCGACGTGTCGTCGACCGTCCGCCTGGGTCTTCGAACGCGTTATCTGAGCGATGGCGACCGGGTGCGCTGGGAACCGCGGCTGTCGATCCGTCAGCAACTGAGCGACGCATGGACCGTCAAGCTCGGCAGCGGGGTCTACCACCAGGTGCTGCAGCTCGTGAGCACCGAGGGCTTCAGCGGAACCGACTTCTACCTGCCGATCGACGAGACCGTCGCCCCCAGCCGCTCGATCCAGGTCGTCACCGGCCTGGAGTGGACCCCCGAGCCCGAGTGGAAGCTGAGCGCGGAGGGCTACTACACCGACCTCGAGGGCGTGGTGCTGCTCGACAACGAGATCCCCGCCGACCGCGAGTCGACCGCGGCCGAGGACGTCTTCGTGACCGGCGGGTCGGGTTGGGCCTCGGGCGTGGAGCTCTTCGCCGAGCGGCGCATGGGATCGTTGACCGGTTGGATCGGCTACACGCTGGGCTGGACCCGGCGCACCTTCGACGAGATCAACCTGGGAGACACCTTTCCGCCCAAGTACGACCGTCGACACGACGTGAACGTCGTCGCGCGATGGCAGCGCGGGAAGTGGGAGTACGGAGCGACCTTCGTCTACGGCACGGGGCAGGCCTTCACGCCCGCCTCGGCGCGCTACGGCGCGACCAATCCGGCCACCGGGCTCCCGCTGAACTTCGGCGAGTTGTTGCCCGCGTCGCGGAACAGTGCCCGCCTGTTGCCGTACCATCGCATGGACCTGAGCGCCACGCGCCGTATCGAACTGTTCGGACGCCCCGGGCGTGTGTCCTTCACCGCGTTCAACCTCTACAGCCGGCGCAACGACTGGTTCGTGACCTTCGATCTCGAGGACCCGGCCGCCGAGCCCGAGATCGTCCAGCAGCTGCCGATCATCCCGAGCATCGGGCTCGAGCTCGACTTCTGAACGGGAGAGGACCTTCGATGAAGGAGATCGTCGCCAAGGCCCTGCTCGCGATCCTCGCTCTCGCCCTGCTCGTGGGATGCGAGGACCGCGTGGTGTTCAACGAAGAGGGCGTGGGCCTGGTGGTGGTCGACGCCCAGTTGATCGTCGATCGACCCCTGCCGGCGATCCGGCTGAGTCGATCGCTCTCGCCGCAGGAGCCCGTCACGCCCGCCAGCGCGGGCGAGCGCGACGCCGAGGTCTGGGTCGAGGACGAGGACGGCAATCGCTTCGACTACTCCGACACGATCCGTAGGCCCGGCGAGTTCCTCGTTCCGCGCGGCCGGTACCTTCCGGTGGACGCCGACGTGACCGTGCGTCCCGACACCCGCTACGACCTGTTCGTCCGGACTGCCCGAGGGGAGGAGGTCCGGGCCACCACGACCACGCCGCCCACCTTCGAGATCGAGGAGTGGGTGGCCCTCGATTTCGACCTCAGCGTGCTCGGCGCGCTGCAGGACTTCGACGACGCGGGCGACAGCGTCTACACCGTCGAGTCCAACCAGCTGGAATGGGGCGAGAGTCTGCTCGAGGCCCGCTTCCCCCGCGATCCGCGGGTCCCCGCCTACCAGGTGGCGATCTTCAGCCTCGACCCCGACAGCGACTTCGCGATCGAACCCGACTTCTTCGAGGACGAGGACTTCGAGGAACTCGAGCGCGAGGGCTCGAGCCCCATGTTCGAGGCGAGCGAGGGTACGATCCGGCTGCCGTGGTTCGCCGTCTTCTTCGAGGGCCGCTACAAGATCAAGGTGTACGCCACCGACTCGAACTGGAACGACCTCGTGAACACGACACCGTCGTTGAGCGGGGGGCCCGGCTTCGGCGGGAATGCCGGAGACGGCTTCGACCGACCGATCTTCCACGTCGACGGCGGCATCGGGCTCTTCGGATCGGCCGCGGTCGACTCGGTGGGGTTCTTCGTCTTCGACGACGACTGATCAGCGACCGCGCGGGACCGAGTCCGGACCGCGACCGATCGCCGCGAACCGGCCGGCATCGTGCGGTCCGCGCGCGCCGGCGAGCAGCACCACCAGCCCGATCAGGTTCAACAGATAGAAGGTGAGCACGCGCCAGGCGCCCATGAGAAGCGCCAGGACCTCGGTCGGCACCTCGCCCGCGAACAAGGCCAGGAAGACGAGTTCCGCTCCTCCCATGGCGCCGGGCGTGGGTACGAGGGCCATGAAGGTGAAACACGACCACTGCAGAACGAGTCCGCGCACGGGGTCGATCTCGAGTCCCAGTCCGTACAACAGGGCCGTGAACACGGAGTAGCGTGCCACCCACTGCACGACCGCCAGCAGCAGGTTGGTGGTCCAGGCCAGGGGGCGGCGGGTGAGGGCGCGGCCGAGCAGCGTCCGCCACTCGATCCACGACCGGCGCAGGACGTCGCCCACGGTGCGGCCCCAGCGCGTGTGCGAGAGCGCCGCCACCAGGACTGCGACGATCGTGAGTGCGATCGTGCCACGCACGGGACTCGCGAAGGCGTTCGCGCCCAGTTCGACCAGGCGTCCGAAGACACCGTCGTGCCAGACTCCGCTGGCCAGGAACAGGATCGGCATGACCGTCGCGAAGAACAGTGCATCTTCCAGCGACCCCATACCCGTCAGCGACAGGGCGCGCGGCAGCGGCAGGCCGCGGGCCCTGAGCATCGCCGTCTTCACCGACGCACTGCCGACCGAGGTCGGGGTGACCGCGGCCCCGACCTCCGAGGCCACCACCACGCGCACGCAGTCCGCGAAGCTGCGTCGCTCGTCTTCCCAGCGAAGCCAGTTCCACAGGCGCCATCCGTTGGTCAGCCACGGGAGGAAGGCCAGGGCAACGGCCAGCACGAGCCAGGCGGGCGAGACCTCGAGGAGAGAACTGGCGGTGGCGGGGTCGGTTCTCCACAGCGTGATGCCGAGGTGGATCCCGATTCCCAGCGGCAGCAGGATCCTCAGGGAACGCACGGGGCGTCCCCACCGACGGGCGTGGTCCGCGAGTCGGCTCCCCCGGCGCCCCGGTACAGATCCAGCAGTCGTTCGAAGGTACGGTCCCACGAGAAGCTCCGTTCGACGGCGTGCCGGGCGTTGCGACCGAGTCGGGTACGATCACGGCGCAGAGCCTCGCGGAGGGCGCGGCCGAGGTCCTCGGGATCGTCGGGTGCGGCCAACACGCCGGTGTCCGGTGTGACGCGGTCGACGAGCGCGCCTGCGGCCACTCCGATCACGCCCAGGCCGCTGGCCTGGGCCTCGATCACCGACAGCGCGAAGGTCTCGTGCGGGCCCGCCGTCACGTACAGGTCGGCCGAAGCCAGGAGCCGGGCCAGGCGGGTGCGGTCGCTCTCGTAGGGGAGGACGTGGATTCGTGTGTCCTGGCGCGCCAGCGACTCCATCCAACCGCGCAGCGGTCCTTCGCCCACGCACACCAGCGAGACCTGCTCCGACAGCCGCGCCCCGCGGAAGGACTCGACCAGACGGTCGACGTGTTTCTCGGTGTCGAGCCGACCGACGTACAACAGGACCACCGAGTCGCGGGACACGCCGTGTGCATCCCAGACGGATCGATCGCGGTGGCGCGGATGGAATCCGTCGAGATCCACACCCAGTGGAACGTGGTGCAGGTTCCGGCGAACGCCCATGCGCTGGAGTTCGCCGTGGAGTTCGGGCGACGAGGCGACCACGACGTCGCAGTCGTGGTAGACCGCGCGCGCGTACAGATCACCGACGCGCTCGCCGAGCCGGCCGAGCGTCGCGCCCGCGCCGCGTTCGACGAATCGCTTCACGTACGCGCGGGGGAAGTCGGTGTGGTAGAAGCCGACCACCGGTGTGTCACGACGCCAACGGTGGTAGCGGGCCACCCAGGGCATCACGTAGGGATCGCCGACCTCGATCACGTCGGGGGCCTCGCGGCCGAGGATCCGGAGCAGCTTGTCGACACGGCCGATGAAGCGGTAGGCACCCGCTCCGCGAACCATGGGCGACGTGACCTCGTAGGTGGTGGCTCGCTCCTCCTCGACGACACGGTCGACGGCACCGGGGACGATCAGCACGTGCTCGTGCTCGGTGCGTTCCAGGACGAAGCGTCGCTTCTCGTCGAGGTAGGTCTTCACGCCCCCACTGTTACGGGCGTAGGCCTGGACCATGTCGCAGATCTTCATGGAACGGTCTTCGGCCGGGGACGACGACTGCGGTCGACTGCACGGGTAATGGCGGATCCCTCCTTCTACAAGACAAGCGCCGGTGAAGATACGAAGTGGCAACGTCGCCTCGGTGGGATCCGTGCAGGAGTGCGATGTCGAACGATGGAGTCGTCGGTGACACGAAGACGGGTCTTGTCCCGATCTTCTCCGACGGCTCACACGAAGCATCGCGGTCGTGCGTATGGTGTGCCGCGAGAACCGGACCCGAGGCCCGGAGGGTGCATGACGATGTCCAACGCCCGGATCGAGACGTCGAACGATCCCGCCGCCTTCGTCGTGCCGGACGTCGAAAGCGGAGTGTCGAAATCGCTGGCCGGGGTCGTGTCGCAGATCGCGAGCCCGCCGGTGATGGCCGTGGCGGCGGCGTTCACGGCCGCGGCGCTACACGGAAGACCCGCCGACTTCGGGTGGGCCGCTCTACACGTCTTGTTGATGGTGCTCTTTCCGCTGGCCTACCTCGTGGGTCTTCTGCGCCGCGGGACGGTGAGCGATCTCGACGTGTACCGGCGCGAGGAGCGCTGGCGTCCCTTCCTCGCCACCGTGACCGGCGCCTGGGCGGGTTGGATCCTGCTGCACTCGCTGGGCGCCCCCGCCTCGTTGGTCGGCGTGACCGGTGTGATGGCGCTCGAGGCCCTGCTGATCTTCCTGATCACTCTCGGCTGGAAGATCAGTCTGCACTGTGCAACGGTGGCCGTGGCCGGTGCCCTCGTGTGGAAGCTCACCGGCTCGCCTCTCGTCTTCGTGGTCGGTGTGCCCCTGATGATCTGGTCGCGCTTGGTGCTCCGCCGCCACACGCCGGCCCAGACCCTCGCCGGTTCGATCCTGGGAGTCCTGCTGGTCGTCCTGTTCTTCGACCTGTTCGCCGGGGCGGTGTGACATGCGCGTCGCGATCTTCGCCGAGACCTTCCTTCCCAAGTGGGACGGCATCACGAACACCCTCTGCCGTCTGCTCGAACACCTCGAGGCCGAGGGCCACGAGAGCATCATGTTCGCGCCCGAGGGCGCGCCCGACGTCTACGCCGGAACCCGTATCCACGGCTATCCCGCGTTCCACTGTCCCTGGTACAACGACCTTCGTCTGGCCACGCCGCTGGGGACCGCCACGCGCGAGATCGAGGCCTTCCAGCCCGACGTGATCCACGTGGCCAGTCCGCTGCTGCTGGGCGCCATGGGTCTGAAGAAGGCCAAGCAGATGGGCGTGCCGGTGGTGGCGAGCTACCACACGGACGTCCCCGGCTACATGGAGCACTACGGGTTCGGTGCCCTGCGTGAGCCGAGCTGGGCCCTGTTCCGATGGCTGCACAACCAGGCCGACCTGAACGTCTGTCCGAGCACGCACACGCGCCGTCAGCTCGAGGAGCACGGCTTCGAACGCGTCGAGATCTGGTCGCGCGGCGTCGACACCGATCTGTACTCGCCGACACGCTTCAGCTTCGAGATGCGCGATCGTATGAGTGGCGGTGCGCCCGAAGCACCGTTGCTGCTGTACACCGGTCGCCTTGCGGTGGAGAAGCGGCTCGACCTGCTCCGGCCGGTGCTCGACGAGGTCCCCGACGCGCGACTCTGTCTGGTGGGCAGCGGCCCGGCCGAAGACGCGCTGCGCTCGATCTTCCGCGGGACCGACACGACCTTCATGGGCTACCTGAAGGGCGAAGAACTCGCCGCCGCCTATGCCTCGGCCGATCTCTTCGTCTTCCCGAGCGAGTCGGAGACATTCGGCAACGTCGTGCTCGAGGCCATGGCCTCGGGCCTCACCGCGGTCTGTGCCGCGGCGGGAGGACCGCTCGACATCGTCGCCCACGGTGACAACGGCTACCTGTTCACGCCGGGGCGGCACGCCGAGATCAGCGGCCTGCTGAAGTGGCTGATCGCCCACCCCGAGGTGAGCCGGAAGATCGGCCGGCGGGCGCGTGCCCACGCCGAGGCCAACAGCTGGACGAACATCATGGCCGGTCTGGTGGCGCGTTACGAGGAACTGGTCGCGACACGCGAGACGGCGGTGCGTCCGGCGCTCGCGGGCTGAGCCGGGAGCGACCGCGCCACGCCACGATCCCGTTCGTCTCCGACCGCTCTTGCCAGTCGACGACCGGTTCGAGGTCGTCGGGGTGGACCATGCCCTCCCGCGCGCTCCGCGTGAACCAGACGAAGACCACCGGCCGGTCGGGGGCGATGCCCGCCGCCACGTGCTCGGACGTGGGCCACTGGGTGCGGCGTCCGGTGTGCCAGTACAGGTACTCCGGCACGTTGCACCACACGATCGACGCGTCCTCGAACAGGGGTTCGAGTTCGGTGAGCGATCGGCCGACCGTTCCGTCCGCCGCGTAGTCGTCCGCCCGTTCGGCCAGCAGGGGCGACCGCGCGGCCTGGATGCCGCCGAACGCCAGCCAAAGCGTCCACGCGATCGCGACGCCCGTCCACGCTCGCGCCCGTCGCGTGCCCCGCCGCAGCGCATCGCCGAGCCGCGAGGCCAGGACGACCGTCACGGCGTAGGCAGGAGCGAGTAATCGGTGGTCGGGCAGGTCGATCCTCTGCCGTGTCGAGCCGATCCACAGCAGCGCCAGGAAAGCCACGAGGGCCACGATCCAGGGAAGGTCTCCGGCCGGTGGCGCCGGCCGTCCGCGACGCACCCACACCGTGACCAGCACGGTCGCCAGAACGGCCGCCGTGATCAACAGCACGTCCGTCGAGTCGACCTGGGGGACGAACCATCGGGCGAGGTGTTCGAGGGTGCGGCGCACCGTCGGCTCCAGTGGCCGCGGGTCGCCGGGAAAGGCCTCGATCAGACGGCCGGTCTCGACCGCGTTGCGCATCATCCAGGCGACGAGCGGGAGGGAAACCGGTAGCAGATGGACCAGTCCGCGCGGACCCGAGCACCGCCACGACGCGAGGGTCACGGCGGGCCAGACCATCAATCCGGTGAGTTTCACGACGGGAGCGACCGCAGCCAGTGCGAGCATCCACGCCCGTGCCGTGGACGACCGGGTTTCGAGGGTGCGAGTGGCCGCCAGGAGCGTGGCCAGGACGATCGCCACGAGCAGGGCATCGGCGAGCAGTGCGGTGGCCACGGTCACGATCGGTGCGCCGGCGAGGGTTCCCACGATCAGCGCGGCCCGCCACTCCGGAGCTCGCAGTCGTCGGGCCAGCGGCCAGAGGACGAAGGGGACCAGCAGTGATCCCAGCAGCGCGGTGCAGACCACGGTGGCGGTCCGCGGATCGAGACCGGCCGCGAGCCAGGGGGCGAGCACCACGGAGAAGCCCGGCGGCCAGATCGCGCTGGGCTCGCCGTCGAAGCCGTGGGCACCGCGACCCTCGGCCAGCGACCGCGCCATGGCCACGTACTCGACGCTGTCGGGGGTCATGAGGACGCCGTGGACGTGCACGCCCACGGCGAACAGCACCAACAGCGGAGGGACGAGGCACCAGCGGACACGCGTCATGACGCCCCCGTCATACCACGCCGGGGCCGCTGGCGCTCCTACGGAGCGTGGCAGCCGGCCACCTCGAAGCGGTCCAGCAGCTCGCGCACGACCACCTGGCGGTCCTTGTCGGCCTTGTACAGCGCCGACACCTTCTCCCGCGCCGCCGCGACGTCGCCGCAGGCCTTGCCCCGGGCGATCAGCTCGCGCCCGCCGTCGGGCATGGGACCCCAGTTGCCGCACTCGACGAACCGATCACTGAGGAACACGAACTTCGGCACGGCCTCGCCGCCGTTGGTGAGGAAGCGCGCGAAGGCCTCGGGCTGCTGCTCGCGGGTGACGTAGCGCACCTGCAGGTGGTCGTTCTCGTGGACCATGCGTTCGAGCACCGGCACGTGGCGGACCACGTCTCCGCACCAGTCCTCGGCGAAGGCCACCACGTGGACGGTACGGTCGATCCCGCGGAGCGCGGCCACGGTCGAGGGCTCCAGGCGCTGCCGCTCGATCGCGGTCTGCATCTTCTCGACGTGCTCGGCGTTCTCGGCCGCGTCGATCCAGGCCTCGTAGGTGCGGCCGGTCTCGAACACGTTCTTCCAGTCGATGGTCGGCAGGACGGGTGGACGGGGCATGGTGGTCTCCGGGAACGGGGGCGAGAAGGGGATCAGGCGTGGCCCGGGTCGGCCGCCGGCGGGGCCACCGGTGGTGCGAGTTCGTCGGCGGTGGCCACGGGTTCGCGCTGCGACTGCAGGGCCAGCAGCGTGAGCATTCCGAGGTAGACGCTTGCCGCCGACAGGTGCAGCAGCTGGGCGACCGGCGGCACGTCCATGTAGACGAGCGCGGCGCCGAGGATCATCTGCGCCACCACGAGGGCGACGCTCGCATCGGCGGCGCGCACGAGCCCGGTGTCGTTGCGGAAGCGGCGACGGCTCCACACGGCGAGACCGATCGTCGCGACCAGCAGGAGCTGCGAGTAGCCACGGTGCACCTTGTCGAGTGTGCCCACCTGTTCGACCCACTGGCTGCGCGGAAGCTCGGGGTTCTCGTCGACCGCGTGCTCCATGGCGCCGCGCACGTTCGTGCCCAGCCCGACCTGCACCAGAGACAGCACGATGACCGTCACCACCGCCACGCGGAAGCGACGCCGGGCCGGATCGTCGGATCGGGGAAGACCGGCACGCTGCAGACGCGCGTGGAACGTGGCGTAGAGCAGCAGCGTGACGATCACCAGGGCGACGACCATGTGCGTGGTGATCATCCAGGGCTCGAGGCCCGAGCGGACGACCTGGCCGCCCAACCATCCCTGGAATCCCACGAGTATCGTGGCGGCCACCGATGGCCACAGCAGCCGCGGGCGGTGGCGGTGCCACAGCAGGGCCATGACCAGCGTGGCGACGATCAGCAGGCCGATGGTCACCCCGAGCAGCCGGTTCGTGTACTCGAGCCACGTGAGCGTGGCGTTGAACTGTGCCGGATCCCAGCCCGGTGGAAGCTGCGAGGCCTGCAGGGGCGGGATCCACGATCCGAAGCACTTCGGCCAGTCCGGGCAGCCCAGCCCGGCGCCGGCGGCACGCACGAGGGCGCCGACGAGGATCAGCGTGTAGGTGGCGATGGTCGTGGCCAGCGCCATCCGCGCGAAGGCCTTCAGACGGGTACCGTTCATGGTCTGTCACGGGTTCGGGGCGGTCGGCGTCGATGCGGGAACGCTAGTGAACGCAGGGTGGGGGCGCCACGTTCCGGGGGCGGGGACCGCGATCGCCGCCCTCACAACTGCGCAGCGACCCAGCGCTGGTCTGCGGGCGAGCCACCTCCTATTCTGCACCCGTCCGCGCGAGTACCGACCGCGCCCCGCCCGAGCCGGGCCGTGGCCGCGCCCACCTCTCCCCAGCGCGAGGACCCATGTTCGATCCCACCCGACCGCTCACCGACGACTTCGAGCCCGCCGACGTCGGGCGTTGGCGGGAGAAGGCCGCCACCGACCTGCAGGGCAAGCCGCTCGAGAAGCTCGTCGGCCACACCGACGACGGCCTCGAGATCCGCCCGCTCTACACCCACGACGACCAGGTCGCTCCGACCATGATCGGCCTACCGGGGGCGCCGCCCTTCCGGCGCGGGACCCGGCCGCTCGGGCGCAGCCTCGAGGGACCCGACGTCCGCAGCGTCGTCGAGAACGCCGATCCGCAGCGCGCGAAGCAGCAGCTCGAGGAGGACCTGCACCGAGGGGCCACGTCGGTGCTGCTGCGCATCGCGACGCGCACGGCGCACGGGTGGACACTCGGAGTGCGGCTCGGGTCGACCGCCGAGCTGAAGGACTTGCTCGACACGGTCGATCCGATCGCGACGCCGGTCCATCTCGATGCCGGCGGCGCGGGGGTCGAGTTCGCGCAGAGCTGGCTCACGACCCTCGAGGAGCAGGGTGTGCATCCTGCCGCGGTGCGCGGAAGCCTGGGGATCGACCCCATCGGCACGCTCGCCCGCGAGGGCGAGGTCCCGGGCTCGGTCGAATCGTTGCTGAGCAAGGGAGCGGCCCTTACCCACGACGTCGAGGGCCTGCCGAACCTCCGCGTGTTCACGGTCGATCCCGACTTCGTCGATCACGCGGGTGCGACCACCGCCCAGAGCCTGGCGGTGGCCCTGGCCACGGGTGCGGCCTACCTGCGCGCGCTCGACGCGGCGGGCGTCGATCCCGACCACGGCACCGGTCGCATCGCCTTCACGTGGCGCGCCGACACGCACTTCTTCGAACAGATCGCGGCCCTGCGCGCGCTGCGCATCACGTGGAACCGCATCGCCGAGGCCAGTGGTTCCTCGGGGCGTTCCATGCACGTGCACGCGCTCACCTCCGAGCGCGTCGTGTCGCGCCGCGATCCCTGGGTGAACGTCCTGCGCGGGACGACCACCGTCTTCGCCGGTCTGGTGGGCGGTGCCGACGCGGTGAGTTGCGCGTCCTTCGACCGCGCGCTCGGGCAGTCGACGCCGACGGGACGCCGCATCGCGCGGAACACGCCCATCGTCCTCGGCGAGGAGTCGCACCTGCACCGCGTGGTCGATCCGGCCGGGGGCTCGTGGTTCCTCGAGAACCTGACGGCCGCACTGGCGCTGAAGGCCTGGGAGGAGTTCCAGCAACTCGAACGCGAGGGCGGAGTGGTCGAGGCGCTGCGCAGTGGATCCCTGCGCGAGCGGATCGACGCGGCGTGGGGGCGCAAGCGCGCGAAGATCGCGACGCGGCGGGAAGCCCTGACCGGTGTGAGCGAGTTCGCCCAGCTCGACGAGCGCCGTCCCGACGTCGAACCCTTCCCCGATCCGGGCGAGGGCGTGCACCACGAGGCCGAACGGTTGCAGCCGTGGCCGGTGCGCCGTCTCGGCGACGACTTCGAGGAGCTGCGCGACGCCAGCGACGCGGCCAACGCCGATGGCATCGAACCGCGTGCCTTCCTCGTGACCCTCGGCCCGCTGGCCGAGCACAACGTGCGCGCGAACTGGATCCGCAACGTTCTCGCCGCCGGCGGCATCGCCACGCGCGATGCCGGAGAACTCGACGACACCGAGGCCGCCGCGAAGGCCTTCGCCGACTCCGGCCTGGACTTCGCGGTGATCTGCGGGACCGACGCACGCTACGCCGAACATGTCGCCGACGCGGCTCGGGCCCTGCGCCGCGAAGGTGCCGCCCTGGTCTGGCTCGCCGGACGTCCCGGCGACCACGAGGAGGCGTGGAGGGAAGCCGGCGTCGACCGCTTCGTGCACATGGGTGTCGACGTCGTCGAGGTCCTGCGCGAGGCCCTGGGCCACCTGATCGAATCCACCCGGGAGGAGACCGAGCGATGAGCCGCGTGCCGAACTTCAGCGATCTCCCCCTCCACGTGCCCGGCGACGCGCCCCTCGATCGCGCGCTGTGGCGCAACCGCGTCGAGGCCGCCCACGGAACGCCCCTCGACGAGCTGACGTGGAACACGCCGGAAGGCGTCGAAGTGTCGCCACTCTACACCTTCGACGACCTCGACGGGCTCGACCATCTGGACACCGTACCCGGCGTGCCGCCCTTCCTGCGCGGCCCCTACTCGACCATGTACGTGCAGCGTCCGTGGACCATCCGTCAGTACGCGGGTTTCAGCACGGCCGAGGAGAGCAACGCCTTCTACCGCCGCAACCTCGCGGCCGGACAGAAGGGCCTGTCGATCGCCTTCGACCTGGCCACCCACCGCGGCTACGACAGCGACCACCCGCGGGTGGAGGGCGACGTGGGCATGGCCGGCGTGGCCATCGATTCCATCCTCGACATGCGGCGTCTGTTCGAAGGGATCCCGCTCGACGAGATGAGCGTGTCGATGACCATGAACGGTGCGGTACTGCCGATCATGGCGCTGTACATCGTGGCGGCCGAGGAACAGGGCGTGAAGCCCGCGCAGCTGGCGGGGACCATCCAGAACGACATCCTCAAGGAGTTCATGGTCCGCAACACCTACATCTACCCGCCGCTGCCGAGCATGCGGATCATCGCCGACATCTTCCGCTACACGGCCGAGCGCATGCCACGCTTCAACTCGATCTCGATCAGTGGTTACCATATGCAGGAGGCCGGTGCGACGGCCGACCTCGAGCTGGCCTACACGCTGGCCGACGGTCTCGAGTACCTCCGTACCGGCGTGGACTCCGGTCTCGACGTCGATGCCTTCGCGCCGCGGCTGAGCTTCTTCTGGGCCGTCGGCATGAACTTCTTCATGGAAGTGGCCAAGATGCGTGCGGCACGCATGCTGTGGGCGCGGTTGGTGAAGGACTTCGACCCGAAGAACCCCAAGTCCATGAGCCTGCGCACGCACAGCCAGACCAGCGGCTGGAGCCTGACCGCCCAGGACGTCTACAACAACGTGGTGCGCACCTGTATCGAGGCCATGGCCGCCACGCAGGGACACACCCAGTCGCTGCACACCAACAGCTTCGACGAGGCGCTCGCCCTGCCGACCGACTTCTCGGCGCGGATCGCGCGCAACACGCAGCTGTTCCTGCAACAGGAGACCGACACCTGCGCGACCGTGGATCCCTGGGGCGGCAGCACGTACGTGGAGAACCTCACCCGCGATCTCGCGGCCCGGGCCACCGAGCACCTGCAGGAGGTCGAGGAGGCCGGCGGCATGGCACGGGCGATCGAGCAGGGGCTGCCCAAGCTGCGGATCGAGGAGGCCGCCGCGCGCACGCAGGCTCGTATCGACAGCGGCGTGCAGACGGTGGTCGGTGTGAACAAGCACCGGCTCGACGAAGAGGAAGCCGTCGAGGTGCTGAAGGTCGACAACTCCTCCGTGCGCGAGCAGCAGATCGCGCGCCTGCAGGAGCTGCGACGCGATCGCGACGACGACGCGGTGCGTTCGAAGCTCGACGCGCTGACGAACTGCGCCGAGAGTGGAGACGGCAACCTGCTCGATCTGGCCGTCGATGCCGCTCGCGCGAAGGCCACCGTCGGTGAGATCAGCGAGGCCATGGAGAAGGTCTTCGGCCGCCACCAGGCCGAGATCCGCTCCATCCAGGGGGTGTACAGCGGCGAGATGGACCAGGGAGAGGACCACGCCGACGATCTGGAGCGCGTGCGCGCGGCCGTGGACGACTTCGCCGAGCACGAAGGGCGTCGTCCGCGGATCCTGATCGCCAAGATGGGCCAGGACGGCCACGACCGCGGCCAGAAGGTGGTGGCCACCGCCTTCGCCGACTTCGGCTTCGACGTCGACATCGGTCCGCTCTTCCAGACCCCGGAGGAGAGCGCGCGGCAGGCCGTGGAGAACGACGTGCACGTGGTGGCGGTGAGTTCGCTCGCCGCCGGCCACCTCACGCTGGTGCCGAAGTTGCGCGAGGCCCTGGCCGCCCTCGGTCGCGAGGACATCGTGATCGTCGTGGGCGGTGTCGTGCCGCCGCAGGACTACCAGGCCCTGCTCGACGCCGGTGCGAGCGCGGTGTTCGGGCCGGGCACCGTGATCGGCGACGCGGCCGTCGAGGTCATCGAGGAACTGCGGCGTCGCCTGGGCTATCCCTCGGCGGAGAGTTGAGCTTGAACGACGAGCCGCCGAAGAAGCCGCCGCGCTCGGCGTTGTCGACGGATCCGGCCGGCAAGCAGGGGCCGCGCACCCGCAGTGGGGGCCCGCGCCGGCGCGAACTCTCGCTGCGCGAATACGTCGAAGGCGTCCGTGCGGGCGATCGCGCCGTTCTCGGACGCGCCCTGACGTTGATCGAGAGCAATCGACCCGAGCACCAGGACCTCGCCCAGCAGATGCTGCGCGAACTGCTGCCCGAGACCGGTTCGGCAATCCGCGTCGGACTCACGGGCGTTCCCGGCGCGGGCAAGAGCACCTTCGTCGAGACCCTCGGCACGCGGCTCACGGGCGAGGGGCACCGGGTGGCCGTGCTCGCGGTCGACCCGTCGAGCGGGGTGAGCGGTGGCAGCATCCTCGGCGACAAGACCCGCATGTCGAAGCTCGGCACCGATCCGAACGCTTTCGTGCGTCCGTCGCCGAGCGGTGGCACGCTGGGTGGCGTCGCCCGCAAGACGCGCGAGTCGATGCTCGTGTGCGAGGCCGCCGGCCACGACGTGATCGTGGTGGAGACGGTCGGCGTGGGCCAGAGCGAGACCCAGGTCGCCGAGATGACCGACGTCTTCTGCGCACTGCTGCTCGCGGGGGCCGGCGACGAGCTGCAGGGGATCAAACGGGGCCTGCTCGAGCTGGTCGACGTGATCGCGGTGAACAAGGCCGACGGCCCCGACGAATCCCGGGCCGCGCGGGCGGCGCGCCAGATCGAGGGTGCCCTGCACATCTTCCGCGGAGGCGACGAGGTTCCGGTACTCACATGCTCGGCCCTGCACGACGTCCGCGTGGACGAGGTGTGGGCGTCGATCCGGAAGCTCTACGACGCGCGTCGGAACAGCGGAGTGATCGACGATCGCCGCTGCGAGCAGGCGGTGCGCTGGATGTGGTCACTCGTCGACGAGCAGGTCAGCCGGCGTCTGCGCCACGATCCGGCGACACGGGATCTGGCCGACGAAATGGAGAACGCCGTCCGCGAACGACGGCTCCCCGCGGTGGAGGCCGCCATCCGCGTCGTGGGCCGCCTGCTCGGCGAAGGCTGACCGAAGGCTACGTCAGTTGGCGTGCAACTGGTGGTGGATGCACTCGCGGTGCTTCCGGGCCAGCTCCAGACACTCGGTGTCGTCGAGTTCGAGCAGCCAACGGTGGCGCGCGTTCAACGACAGCTTGCGCAGCTCGCACAATTCGCAGTCGCCGAGTTCGCAGTCGCAGCTCTCGAGCGGACAGCGATTGAGGGCGCCGTACAGCACCTCGCGGGCGAGCGCGACTTCGTAGGTGTCGACCTTCATCTCCGTGCCCCTTCCTCGTCTTCGGGTGGCGGTCCGGGCGAAGGGTCCGCCGGGCTCGTGGCC
>CAZQHE010000033.1:33740-34805 GCA_964593155.1 uncultured bacterium | reverse complement strand
GTGCGGGCGTCGGGATCGCTCACGTACAGGAGCTCGCCGTCGCTCGCGATGTCGCCCAGCGAGTGCACCTCGGCCGTCAGCCGCACGGTGCCCTGGACTTCGAGCCGCGTGTCGATGGCCGAGATCTCGTAGCCGGCGCCGGTGTCCTCGACCACGAGCAGCAGGCTGCGCTGCATGTCGGTCTCGAGAGCGATCGGACCGCGCAGGCCCTCGACCGGATCGCGGAAGGTGTCGAGCCGGCCGTCGTCGTACACCAGGAGCACGCGCCCGCCGGCCGAGTCGCTCACCGCGAAGATCCCGCCGAAGGGCTCGACGTCGGTCACGAAACCCAGCTGTTCGTTCAGGGTGCCCGGCGTGACGTCGGTGTAGTCGCTCACCACCGCGATGCCCTCGGCCTGCGGCAGGGTGATCTTCTCGCCGCAGCCGGACGCGAGCAGGAACAGGAACACGATCAGCGGGAGGGTTCGAAGCTTCATCGTTCGATCTCCAGCGTGATGGTGTGCAGCAGACCGAAGCTCCCCCGGTCGACGAAGCCGTAGTCGAGGTGCACCGGCCGGTCGGCGATCGGCCACTCGAGACCCAGGCCGCCCGAGAAGACGTCGAGCTCGTCGCTCTGCCGGTAGGCTCCCCGCAGGGCCAGCGTGCCGCCCAGCGACAGCTCGCTGGCCAGGACGATGGACTCGGCCTCGTCGGTCGGGTGCAGGAAGTCCAGACCCACCGTGAGGATGTTGTCGCTGCCGACCGTCGGCGTGTCGTAGGCGAAGCCGAACGACGCCGAGGTCGGTGCCGGGTAGCTCTGCCACTCCCCGCTGAAGCCCGCGTCGGAGGGCGGCTCGCCGTTCAGACGCAGATCGGGCCCGAAGTTGTTCACCGCGAAGCCGATCCGCGCGGTGCGGAAGCCGATGTAGTACAGCGCGCCCAGGTCGAGCAGCACGCCGCGGTTCTCGTAGTCGTCCAGCGACTCCTGCAACAGTTTGACCGAGGCCCCCAGCGTGATGCGGTCGGTCAGCAACCGCGCGGCGCTGAGCTGTCTCTTATACACATAAGACGCTGCCGACGACTAGT
>CAZQHE010000033.1:27588-33730 GCA_964593155.1 uncultured bacterium | reverse complement strand
CGGCACGATGCCCACCACGGGCGTCGCCGCCGGCACGCCGGCACGCACCCGCGCCACTTCTTCGGCGTCCACGGCGAGGGCGAGCCCGCCATGGGCTTCCGCGGCGCTGAGCGTGGCCACGAACTGGTCGGCGTCGAAGGTCTGACCGGTGCCTTCGGGTTGCCGCTCGGTGGTGCGCTCGATCTCGCCGCTGTCGAGGATCCCCAGGCCCACGCCGTACTGCCAGCTTCCCGACCGGCGGACGTAGCCCAGATGGTGGATGTCGATGTCGGCGGCGTAGGCGAAGTGCGACGCGAAGAGGCTGTGCTCGAAGCGCACCGTGGACATCGCGCCCGGGTTGCTGAACATCGACGTGGCGCCGCGCGCGAGGGCGGCGCTCGCGTTGCCCAGGGCGACCGCTCGGGCGCCCACGGGCACGCGCAGGAACTGACCGCCACTACCGCCCACGCGCTCGGCGCCGTACAGCGTGATCAGCTCGGCGCCGGCCGTCGCCGGCACCAGCAGTGCCGCCAGGAGCAGCACCAGCGAAAGGCGTCGGATCACCATTCCCAGCTCACCCCCATCAGCAGACGCCGCGGGTTCGTGCGGTGGCTGGGGTTCACCCGGTCCTCTTCGTAGAACACCGAGTTCACGCGCGGACCGGTGTCGTTCTCCTCGCCGAAGGCCAGACGCCGCTCGGCGATGCTGCCGTCCCAGTTGCCACGGAAGTAGGGCTCGCCCGTCCACGGGTTCACCCGACGGTAGTTGTCGTGATCGAGGACGTTCTGCACCTCGAGACTGAAGGTCAACCGCTGTCCGAAGGGCGCGTCGTACCACTTGCGGAACGCGATGTCCAACGACGAACGGTACGGTCCGATCTCGCCGTTGACGTTGCGCGACACGTCGGTGGAGCCGTCGGGCAGCAGGAACACTTCGGTGTAGCGCGTGCCGGCCCACGCCCGGTACAGGAGGTTCAGGTTCCACTTCTTCGGAGTCTGCCAGCCGAACAGCTTGGGCGACTCGTTGCTGCCCGCGCGGATGTTCAGGTTCGCGGTCACCGACCAGGGGCGGTCCCACGACAGCGGGTTCGGCCGCACCCCCTGCTCGGTCTCGGAACTCTGCGAGCCCTGCTCGAGCTGGGCCAGCAGGAAGTTCTGGTTGGCGTCGCTGTTGGTCCCGGTGGCCCGGCTGAGTTCCACGGCCAGCCGG
This sequence comes from uncultured bacterium, assembly GCA_964593155.1. Lineage (GTDB taxonomy): Bacteria > Krumholzibacteriota > Krumholzibacteriia > JAJRXK01 > JAJRXK01 > JAJRXK01. The sequence continues at coordinate 32,542 of CAZQHE010000033.1, read as the reverse complement.
CCACTGACGAAGCGCGTGGCCCGCTTCTCCACGGTCAGCTCCACGCCGAGCGACCGCGCCGCGTCGGCGTTGAAGTAGCGCACCGGGGCGATCTCGATCACGCGGTCGTCGTTCGGGTCGGGCGTCTGGTCCGGCGTGATGGTCACGCCGTTCAGCCGCACCGCCTGGGCGTAGCCGTAGATGTCGTTGCTGTAGAAGGTGATCCCGGCCGTCCACCGACCCGGGAACTCGCGCTGGATCCCCGTCTCGTACTGCACGGTGACCTTCGGGTCGAGATCGGGGTTGCCGAGCAGTCGCAGGTCGGTACCGAAATCGGTCTCGAGCTGCGAGTACACGTAGTTCCACCGCGGCCACTGGCTGAAGTGGCCGTAGTTGAAGAAGAACTTGTCCTGCTCGCTGATCGGGAAGCTCAGACCGATGCGTGGGCTCAACCGCTGCTTCCACCGCAGCCCGAAGAACTCGTTGGTCTTGCTCTTGTAGCTCTCGACGTCGGCGTCGAAGATGAACACGAAGTCGTCGGGATTGTTCATCACCCGGTCGACCTCGGGCCCGGGCGCCCAGGCGTCGTAGCGCAGGCCCATGTTCAGGATCAGCCCCTTGTACGAGAAGCGATCCTGGATGTAGCCGGCGGCCACGCGCGGAGTGGCGGCGAAGACGTCCTCGGCGGTGGCCACGCGCCCCGGCTGGGGGATGTCGAAGTCCCGCTGGTAGTCGCCGAGTTGGATCTCGTTGTAGCTGAATTCGAAGCCCGTCTTGAACTTGTTGTTCTCGTCGCCCACCCAGGCCCAGTCGGCCTTGATCGAGTAGATGTCGGCGTAGTGGTCGTGCCAGCGCTCGTTGTCGCCACCGATGAAAGCGCCCTCGACCCAGCGGTTGCCGGCCGGATCACGGCTGATCTGCAGCTCGGGTCCGGTGTAGGTGTTGAAGTCGGGCTCGCCGTTCTTGTGCGAGTTCTGCCGACTGAACTGACGCCCCAGCGTGACCTCGTAGAACGAGTCCTCGCCCAGCACGTGCTTCCAGTTGGCCTGGCTCTGGATGCTCTGCAGGTAGAAGACGTCGTAGTTGTCGAGCAGATTGCGGAACTTGTTCGGCCAGCCCTCGGCCGGCAGGAAGAAGCCCAGGCTGATCGACTGCTGGTAGTTGTGCGTCAGGTTGAGCTTGCGTTCCGGCCCGAACTTCCAGGTGAGCTTGCCCAGCGCGCTCCACTCGTTGTCGGCCCGCGGCGACCAGAAATCGTCGGCCTCCGAGGACTGCAGCGGACCGCCCAACGAACCCGTCGGCAGGTAGGTGTCGGTGAGGTCACCGGTGAAGCTGGCGATCCAGTACTGCTCGCCGGGGAGCTTCAGGCCGGTCTTCTTCAGGCCCTGCCACAGCAGATTCGGACCGCTCAGGGTGACGCGCGTCCGGTCGGTGTTGTAGTCGATGTCCTCGGGAGCCACGCGGTCGGTCTTGTAGGTGATCTTGCCCTCGAAGCGCTCGCCGCCCTCCTTGGTGGACACGCGCACCACGCCGCTCACCGCCTGGCCGTACTCGGCGCTGAAGCCCCCCGTGAGCACCTCGATCTCGTTGATGAGGTCCTCGTTGAACGAGGCGCCGTAGCGGCCGGCCGACAGCGGGTCGTTCACGCTCACGCCGTCCACGTAGAACTGCGTGTCGTCGGCCCGCCCGCCGCGGATGTGGATGGTGTTGTCCTCCTTCACCACGCCGGCCTGCAGCGAGACGATCTCCTCGACGTCGTCCAGCGCCAGGTTCTCGATCTCGTCGGCCCCGATGCGGCGGGTGGTGCCCGTCTCCTGCAGCACGATCAACTGACGCTCGGCGCGCACGTCGAAGGGATCGAAGAGAACCGGCTTGAGCGACAGCACGAAGCGGATGTCGATCACGTCGCCCGGTCGGGCGTTGATCTCGGCCCGGCCCTCGTCGAAGCCCAGGTAGCGGGCCTTGATCGCGTAGCGTCCCGCCGTGAGCCCGCGCAACCAGAAGCGACCTTCTCCCAGCGCCATGGTCCCGTAGTCGGTGCCCTCGACGAAGATGTTGGTGTACTCGAGGGGCTCGCCCGTCTCGCCGTCGATCACCGTTCCCTGCACCACGATCGGCAGGTCGGCCTCGTCGCGGTTCGTGGCCCGCTGCAGGTAGGTGATCGTGGCGTCCTCCTGCACCACTTCCTCCGGCTGGCCGGCAGCCGGACCCCAGGCCACCACGGTGGCGAGCAGGAGCAGGGCGGACAGCATCCGTGCCTTCATCGGCCTCCCCCCATCGGTCGCGCCCCGGCGACGGGCTCCAGACCCATCTGGTCACCCCAGATCAGGCGCAGCGCCTCCTGCGCGTTGCCCAGTTCGTTGGCCAGCTCGATCTGCGGGCTCATCACCACGACCTGGGCGTCGCCCGTGGCGGGCCACCGCGAGGCCATCACCGGCTCGCAACCGGTGCGGCAGCGCCGGCTGTTCCAGCGTGCGGACTCCCATCGGTACAGCGGCTGGGCGTCCGACGCCGGCCCGATCGGCCACACGTCGAAGTACGTCACGCTCCCGGTACCGGTGTACACGAGATCCGGAAGGCCCGGCACCTGGGCCAGCATGTCGAGTTCGGGACCGATCTCGCCGGCCACGCTCGCCGGACCGACGATCGAACCCTCGAGCGGGTTCGCGAGCACGTGCAGGTACTGCTGACGGAACAGGTCGTTCAGTCCGCCGCTCTGCGCCGGAGTGCCCACGTACTGGTAGTCGAGATACAGCTTGCCCGACTGCACGCCCGGCGTGTCGGGGTCGCGATCGGAACTCAGGAAGGTCGTGAGCGCCTCGCGCGAGTTCTCGAGGTTCACCCGGCTGCCCTGACGCTTCACGTACCAGATGATCGTCTCGAAGGGCTCGAAGGTGGCCTGGAAGACCTCGGGCTCGCCGCGCAGGTTCGTGGCCTCGATCAGGTTGAACTGGTCGCCGAAGTGCGCCTCGGCCGTGTCGCGGAAGAAGACGTCGCGCGAGTCGCTCACCGAGTCGTCGTCGTCGACCAACAGCACGCTGCCCCGCACCTGCGGCACCCGCCACGTGTGGCTGAACACCGTGGCCGCACCGGCGTCGTCCGCCACCCGCATGTACACCGTCTGCTCGTCGCCGGCGGCCGGATCGCCCGGCGGCACGTCGCGCAGCCGCAGCCGGAAGCCGCGGCGCGGACGCGGGGCCCGGACCCAACCCTCGGTCGGGTCGGCCAGGGAGTCGTCGGCGTCGAAGAACAGGTCGGGATCGCTGCCCTCGTAGCGGTAGTGCACGTGGTCGAGCAGGGTCTCGTCGCCGTCCACGTCGAAGGTGAAGAAGTCCAGGTCGATGGCCCGGAAGCTCTGCGTGGGCGGGACGAAGTCCTCCTGGTACTCGACCACCGGAGGCGAGTTCACCAGCGGGAAGGCCACCCGCGCGGTGTCGCTGAGCGCGCCGCGGTCGTCGACGGCCACGACGTGCAGCGTGGGGACCACACTCCCGTCGGCCTGCGTCTGGTAGGTGGTCGTGGTGTCGTTGTCGGTGGTGAACAGCCACTCGGGATCGGTGTCGTCGATCGAAATGGCGACCCAGAACCCCACCACGAAACCGTCGGCGTCGCTGCCCGACCAGGCGAAGCGCGCGTCGGTGTAGCTGGTCGGCGCGATCGTCTCGACGTGGTCGACGAAGATCCGCGCCACCGGGGGCTTGTTCCCCAGCGACTCGGGATCGAAGGGATCGTTGGTGCAGCCCGCGAAGGCGGCCAGCACCACGGTGACGATCAGGACCCAGCGCGTCATTTCAGGATCACCAGCTTTCCGCGCTGGACGTCCCCCGTCTCGAGGTCCTCGACCGCGTAGACGTACAGACCCGGCGCGATCGCCCGCGTCTCCTCGGACATGACGTTCCACTCCACCAGCGTGTCGTCGACACTGCGGTTCTGCAGCTGCACGATGCGGGTCCCGGCCAGGTTGTACACGTCGATGTTCGCGCGCGGCGGTACGTTCGCGAAGAAGATGCTGCGCCCCAGCTCCCGCGGTTCGCCGCTGGGGAAACGCTCGTCGTACAGGCTGGCCGCCCGGTAGGGATTCGGATAGACCCGCACCTCGGCGAGTTCGCGGGCGTCGACGTCGGGATTGGTCCCGGTGGGGCCACTGCCCGGGATCACCACCACCGAGTTCTCGTTGAAGCCACTCTCGAGCTCGGGCAGACCGGCCCGCGGATCGGGAGCCGAGTAGCTCGTCACCGCGTAGCGGTACCGGTAGCCGTTGAGCACGTTGCGGTCGATGAACACGCGTTGTCCGTCGTCGAGCGGTGGCAGGCCGGTGTTGAAACCCCGATCGTCGGGAGTGCCGTCGACGTTGGTGTCGATGTCGAACTCGGCGACCAGCGCCGCCTGCTCGAAGGGGTCCTCGGTCACGACGGCGCCGTCGATCCGGTACACGCGATAGCCCTGGAAGTCCGGCTCGTTCGTCAGCACGCTCCGGTGGTACTCGGGCGAGGCGGTCGCCGGATCGTAGGCTCCCGGCTCGGGACGCTCGCCCGGATCCCAGCGCAGTTCCACTGCGTTGCCCCGGGCGATCGCGGTCAGGTTCGGGCTGGGCGGCCCCGAGGGCAGCGTGAAGCCGTTGTCGAAGCTGAACTGGGCGATCGAGCTGTTGTTGAGCATCTCGTCGGCATCGGCCCCGGCCACCATCGCGATCGCGAAGTTGGCGGTCTCGCCCGGGTTCAACGTCGGCCACGGTCCGATCGAGAACATGCCGACCCAGTTGCCCTCCGACGTGAAGTTCGTCGAGCCCTGCCCCTCGCCCGGACCGGCGTCGACGATCTGCTCGGCACAGCCCTCGGAGAGGTCGGCCAGCAGGTCCTCGAGAGGCTGTTCGGTCTCGCAGCCGCGCATGTAGGCGTAGCGCGCAGGATCGCCGTACTCCGACTCGTTCGGAATGCCGCCGCTGCTGCTGTACTGCCACTGCCGGTAGTTGAAG